>CAYGIF010000050.1:0-14866 GCA_964349865.1 uncultured Gallionella sp.
CGAACTGCCGGAAGACAAGCCTGCCGGCGGAATGGGTGGTGGCGATATGGGCGGCATGGGTGGCATGGGCGGGATGATGTAACTTTCATTTGCTTCATGGGCCGTTTGTTTCGCAACGCTCTCGCAAACCCCGCTTCGGCGGGGTTTGTCATTTGGTGCGTTACCGGTATAATGCGCGGCTTCCGAAGTTGGCCGGTTTGTTTGGCTAACGGGAAAATGCAGCAAAATGGCCTGGTAGCTCAGTCGGTAGAGCAGAGGATTGAAAATCCTTGTGTCGGTGGTTCGATTCCGCCCCGGGCCACCAAATAAAATAAGCACTTAGAGTTAATCGCTCTAGGTGCTTTTTCTTTATTGGGACACTGAAGGGACATTGCGAAATAAAACTCGCCCCACTCTCACCCCTCAGCTCCTCCAACACCGACACCCTATAAATGCCCTTTTTCGCCCCTAAATGCCCCGCCATTGTCCTTTTATGAATCAGCTGACCATTAAAACCATATAGAACAATGCTATGGATTAGTTGATATTCAGATTATATATCCTGTGTTGTGATATTTTCCGCTTTGCTGTAGAGTGTGCGCAAGTATTCTCACTCACTCGCAAGGGGGCAATCATGGCAAGCATCGAAAAGCGCAAACTTGATGACGGCACGACAAGCTACAGGGTGAAGGTGCGACTGAAAGGGCACGCACCAGAGAGCGCGACATTCTCACGCCTGACCGATGCGCGGGAATGGATACAAAAAACTGAGGCCGACATTAAAGCAGGCCGACACTTCGGGGCAAGCAAGCGGCACACGTTGAACGAGCTGATAGACTCTTACGAAAAGAGCGCACAGCACACTGAATTAAAATCCGCCAAGGAAATGCGTACACGGCTCGACTGGTGGCGCAAGCAGCATGGCGAAAAGCTGTTGCAGGAAATCACTCCCGCTGTTGTGGCGCAAGGCCGCGATGCGCTTACCAATGAAAACCTGACTGTTCGCCGCCGTGGTGATGATGGCACTGTGTCGCGCATACCGCTTGAGAAAAAGCGCAGTGGCGTAACAGCAAACCGTTTCCTTGCTGCGCTATCCACTGCCTGCGCTTATGGCGTGAAAGAGCTGGGCTGGCTTGAGCGCAATCCGGTGGAGCGCGTGAGCAAGACGAAAGAAAATAAAGGCCGGGTGCGCTTCCTTGACGATGCCGAACTGCCCCGCTTCCTTGCCGCCTGCCGCAAACATCCTGACCTATATCTGGCCGTGCTGCTATCGCTTACCACTGGCGGGAGACAGTCCGAAGTGATGAGTTTGCGCTGGGGACAAATAGACCTTAAATCAGGCCGTGCAACGCTCTACGCTGGCACAACAAAAAATAATGACGCAAGAGTATTGCCGCTGGTAGGCGAAGCCTTCACGCTGCTACAGGAACGCGCCAAGGTGCGCAGTCTGACCGATGACCGGATATTCCCTGCCACTCACAAGGCAAAAAAAACAACCTTCATTGCGCTGCGCACCCCATTCATTGCCGCCATGAAAGAAGCCGAAATCACTGACTTTCACTGGCACGACCTGCGCCACACCTGCGCGAGTTACTTGATGATGAACGGCGTTTCCGCGCTGGAAATATCGAAGGTGCTGGGGCATAAAACCATGGCGATGGTGAGCCGATATTCCCACCTTGCTCCCGACCGCGTGAGTGACATAGGCAATGCGCTGGCGCAGAAAATGGGGGTGGCGTAATGAGTGAAAATAAAATATCTAAAGCACCGGAGCCTATTTCGCCGCTTCGTGGTGGTGGCTATATTCCAAAGCCAAACAAAAGCGAAAGGCTGCCTCGATGGAATAAATGGCGTTTGATGCCCGAAGTTAAAGAATGGGAAGCCGTCGCCCTTTCGCTGAATATCGAGCCGGGAGAAATCAAAACGGACGGCAACGCATGGATGGGAGCCGCCCACCCTTTCTCTGAAGGCGAAGAGTTTAACGACCGCCTAACGATACTCAATAAACACGTATCAAACCGAACACATTTCCCAACACCCTGCATACTCAATATGGCAAATTGGTATCAGTGCGAGGTTCGACTTGATGAGTTTGCGGAATGGTGTGCCCATGTTGGCTTTGCAATTCCGTCTGAGTTATCGGCATTAGCCAAGCTTGCGACACAAACCGCCCAGAAGGTGGAAGTTGCTCCCGCCGCTGAAGGGAAAAAAGAGTTTTGGGCAGATAGAGCTAAATTCCGCGAACAAAACGAAGAAGCGAAGGCCAAGGCCGGACGTTATCAACTGTACGAGGCTGCGCAGTTTATTGCTGACAGCTCAAGCGCCGTGACTGAGCGGTCAAAGGTTGCACAGCTAGTGAACAGCACGCTGCTGGGGAAAAGCTGCATCCGGTAAGTTTGCCGTAATGATTTAGCATCCTATGCTGTTCTTTTTAACGGCATGATTCTATTGGAAGCCAATGTGAGCAAAGGATTTTCGTCTGTTGCTGTAGGTTGCAGCCAATACAAGAAAACACAACAAATAAAAATTCATGGGACACTGAAATCTGTTGTTGTGCTGGGGCAATGGCGGGACATTGCCCTTTTGGACACTGGCGGGACATTGGCTAATAAAAAACAGGCGCAAATCAGAATATAAGCGAATAGTGAAATACTCGCATCTAATTGATTGTTGTGTGCTTATATTTTCTGCTGTGTTATGATTTACGCACTTGGCAAGATTGAAAATCCTTGTGTCGGTGGTTCGATTCCGCCCCGGGCCACCAGATTTCGCGTACGGTAGCACGCAAAATTAACCAGGTGTTTTTTCACCGAATTATCAGGGTTGCAGTGATGCAACCCTTTTGTTTTTCTGCCAAACCCTATGCACAATCAAATGAATGACAGCGTCGCGCCAGATACGTTCGCACCCGTAGCGGACGCTGTCATCGCGCGCGAAGTCAAACGCCGCCGCACCTTCGCGATCATCTCTCACCCGGACGCGGGCAAAACCACGCTCACCGAAAAGCTGCTGCTGTTCGGCGGTGCGATCCAGATGGCGGGCACGGTGAAGGCGCGCAAGAGCGGACGCCACGCGACCTCAGACTGGCTGGAGATCGAGAAGCAGCGCGGCATTTCGGTGGCCAGCTCGGTGATGCAGTTCACCTATGACGACTGCGTGATCAATCTGCTCGATACGCCCGGCCACCAGGATTTTTCCGAAGACACCTATCGTGTGCTGACCGCCGTGGATGCGGCGGTGATGGTGGTGGACGCGGCCAAGGGCGTGGAAGAACAGACCATCAAGCTGCTCGAAGTATGCCGCCTGCGCAACACGCCGATCATCACCTTCATCAACAAGATGGACCGCGAGGTACGCGATCCGCTGGAAGTGCTGGACGAAATCGAGTCGGTGCTGAAGATCAAATGCGCGCCGGTCACTTGGCCGATCGGCATGGGCAAACGCTTTCGGGGCGTGTATCACCTGCTGAACGACGAAGTGCTGCGCTTCCTGCCGGGTGAGGCAAAAGCCGGTCAGGGCGTGGAAGTGCTGAAAGGCGCGCAGATAGACCAACTCGCGCAGCAATGCCCGAGCGAGATGCAGACCATGCGCGACGAGACCGAACTGGTGATGGGCGCAGGCGCGTCGTTCGATCTGCGGGAGTTTCTCAAAGGCCAGCAATCGCCGGTGTTCTTCGGCTCCGGCGTCAACAACTTCGGCGTGCGCGAAGTGTTGCGCGCGCTGGTGGACTGGGCTCCCGCGCCGTTGCCGCGCGCTACCGACATGCGCATGGTGCAGCCTACCGAGCCGGCCTTCACCGGCTTCGTGTTCAAGATCCAGGCCAACATGGACCCGAACCACCGCGACCGCATCGCCTTCCTGCGCGTCTGCTCCGGCAAATACACTTCGGGCATGAAGGTCAAACACCGCCGCACCGGCAAGGAGATGAAGCTCGCCAATGCGGTGACCTTCATGGCCAACGAACGCTCGCGCATGGACGAGGCGTATGCGGGCGACATCATCGGCATCCACAATCACGGCCAGTTGCAGATCGGCGACGTGCTCACCGAAGGCGAAGCGCTCACCTTCAAGGGCATCCCGTACTTCGCGCCGGAACTGTTCAGCCGCGCGCGGCTGCGCGACCCGATGAAGGCCAAGCAACTGGAGAAGGGGCTGCGCCAGTTGGGCGAGGAGGGCGCGGTGCAGGTGTTCGCGCCGCTCGTAGACAACACGCCGCTAATCGGCGCGGTGGGGCAGTTGCAGTTCGAGGTCGTCGAGCACCGCCTGAAATCCGAATACGGTGTGGATGCCGTGTTCGAGCGCGCCGGCATCCACACCGCACGCTGGGTGACCTGCCCCGATGCGGCGCACCTCAACGAGTTCGTCAAGGCCAACCAGGGACGTCTGGCGAAGGATGTGGACGGCAACTACGCCTACCTCGCCGACACCGGCGTGAACCTGCGCCTGGCGATGGAACGCTGGCCGAAGGTGCAGTTCCACGCCACGCGCGAACATGGGCAACAACTGGGCTGAGGGGCGCTCAATATCGTTCGCGCCACCAGCAAGGCGAAGAACCTGAAAAAGCAGTTGGCAGAAAACATGATGCTGCTTCAATGCGTTGGGCTGCCACCCCGCTAACTGTTTTTTCCGGGTTAAAGGATGACGCCTTTCTGCCAGTAGCGCACGCTCGGCAGCCCTTCAAAATGAGCATCGGATGTCAGTAGCTGCCCTCCAGCGGCAAGCGCGCTGGCATAGACCACGGCATCTGCCATGGCAAGCTTATATCGCACAGAAATATCTGCCGCAGATAACGCAATGCGGGTATCAAGAGGTCGCATCACGCAGGCTTCGGTAAGCCCGATGACATCCAGCGCAGCGGCTTCGTCTTTTTCGCGCAGGCACCATTTGTAGAGCTCAAACTGCACCAGCGTTGGAACGATCAGGTTGGCGTTGTCAGCCAGAAATGGCGCGAAGTTATCTGCCAGCGCTCCATCGGTCAGCCATTCTATCCAGCCGCAGGTATCTGCTACATGCATCAGGTTCGCTCCGTGCGGTCGCGCACATTGTCGGTGTTGGCTCCCTTGAACATGCCGCGTACCTCGCTGATGTCGCGCCGTGGAATCATGACGATGGTGTCGCCCTTGGCGACAAAGACGAATTGCTGCCCGGCTCTGAGCCCCAAGTCATCGCGGAATGCCTTGGGGATGCCAATTTGAAATTTCTCGGTGAGGGTCGCAGCGTGCATTCTTACTCTTTCAGTATCGTTTAGCGTTTCGTAAGAATACAGGGTGGCCTATTCAAATTCAAGAACTGCTTTCGCCGCCCCTAAGAAACAAGTCTTGAAGCACGAATGAACGACCCCTGTTTTATCATTGCATATTGAAAGATAGTCTTTTAATATGCGCGGATGATAAAACGCAGGCTGCTGACCAATCTGACTCAGGCGCTGACGGAATCCCCGGCAGTGGCTCTGCTTGGGCCGCGGCAAACCGGCAAAACCACGCTGGCAAAAATTATTGCGGCGCAACATCCGGGCAGCATGTATCTGGATCTTGAGCGCCCATCGGAATTAGCGAAACTGACAGACCCCGAGTTGTTTTTATCGCGGTATGCGGATCGGCTCATAGTGCTGGATGAAATTCAGCGTCAACCGGAATTGTTCCCCATCTTGCGCGCCTTGATTGATGAAAGTCGCCGTCCGGGGCGTTTTTTGCTGCTGGGTTCTGCTTCACCGCAGTTGTTGCGCCAGGCTTCCGAATCATTGGCGGGCCGCATTTCATTTCATGAACTTGCGCCGTTTGATATCAGCGAAATTGCCCCAACGCATTTCGAATTGCAGAACTTTTGGCTGCGCGGCGGGTATCCGCCCAGTTGGCTGGCGAAAACGGAACAAGCATCATTTGCCTGGCGCGAATCCTTTATCTCTACGCACCTGGAGCGCGATATTCCATCCTTCGGCATTCGCGTACCCGGCACGACCCTGCGGCGCTTCTGGCAAATGCTTGCGCACCTGCATGGACAGATGTGGAACGCTTCGCGCCTGGCTTCCGGGTTTGGCGTTTCGGCGCCTACTGTGCAGCACTATCTGGACATTCTGGAAGCGACCTATATGGTTCGGCGGCTGCTCCCGCTCCACGTCAATCTCGGCAAGCGACTCGTAAAATCGCCCAAGATATACCTGCGAGACAGCGGATTACTGCATGCGCTGCTTGGTGTGGCTACCCTGGAAGAACTTTCCGGACACCCTGTTGTAGGCGCGTCATGGGAAGGCTGGGTATTGGAGCAGATTGCCCAATTATTGGGATCGCAATGGCAACTGTCGTTTTATCGCACGGCAGCCGGCGCCGAAATGGATGTAGTCGCCGAACGGGGTAACCTGAAGATAGGGTTCGAGATAAAGTTTTCCAGTGTACCCGCACTGTCCAAGGGTTTTTGGTCAGCAATGGATGATTTGAAGCTCGATCGGGCATATGTTGTTGCACCAGTAGAAATGGGCTACCCGCTTGCTAGCAATGTTGAAGTTGCACCTGCCGCAGGGTTGGCAGCATTGCTCCTGACTTTATAAGCAAAGCTATCGTCATGGGCGGCAAAGATAAGCTGTTGAGCAAGACGCGCTGCGAAATTTCACCTGCGCATGCCAAGCTGCCAAGATCAAACCGATTTCGCTGGATGCGATGACCGAAGGTGCAGTTTCACGCCACGCGCGAACATGGGCAGCAACCGGGCTGAGGTAATCTCAACATTCGTTTTGAATCTACGTAGGCTACCTCGGTTAACCTACCATGGTGTTGGCGATGCTGAATTGCATGCATCATTATTTTCATGCCACTGGCGCAGTCCATTCTCCTGGATGGTGATACATCCATCGCCTGCCTGTTTGCCGCCCGCGACAGGGGTGGCAGCCAGTGTGTAGGTTTGACCAACTCCGCTAAGGCTAAGAGCATACTTGCCATCGGGCGTTTGGCCGCTGGTTCTGCCGAGACCGCCCGTCGAAGTGCCGTTGTAGCCAGTGGTCACATTGGGGGTGTAGGCGTTGGAATTGAGATAAATTTTCTCCTGCAGGCTGGCCATTTCCAGCAACTCGGTCTGCGCGGCGGCACGCGAGCTGCGTATCACATAGTTGCTGTAGCTCGGCATAGCGATGGCGGCGAGGATGCCGACGATCACCACGGCGACCAGCAATTCGATCAGGCTGAATCCGTTCATGCGAAGTTTCATGCTTTGCTCCTTAAAAAGTGGAACGGCCGCGGCGCTGCAATATTTACTATCTGATCAGTTCATGCCACGATACCCGGCCGGTGCGTGCTTGCAGGCCGCGTTCGTCGCCGCCGGTCATGACCGCGCCGGCCGTGGACGCAATAACCTGTACCGTTTCACAACTCGCGTCTGCGCAACCGGCGGCACGAGTGACGAAGGTGACGCTGCCGTCGGCATTGGCGGTGCGCGTGATGGTCGCCACGCCGCCGCCGCTGTAGGTGATGGTCGTGGTTGTCACGTTGCCCACCACCGTCCGGGTCACGCTGACCACCGTGCCACCGCCGCCGCTCAGATCGCCGATCTTCGGGTCGGTGGCGCCCGCATTGGGCGTTTCGGGAGCGGAGCTGGATTCGTCCTGCGGCGGCGACTTGGTCCAGCCGGCTACGCCGTAGCATTTGCCGTTCGGGTGATGCCAGAAGGTGGTGTATTCCGCATACACGTAGGTGTTGTATTCGGCGGATTTCACGCGCCAGCCGTACTCTGGCCTCCCCGGCACATTCTCCTCGATCGCGGTGTTGGGCGTGGTGGACTTGATCACCTGGAAGGTCAGCGCTCCGTTATGGCGCGCGCCGGTCGCGGTCGTTGGCGTGGTCGAGGCATTCCAGCCGTTGGTTCCCGGCCCGTCCACCCCGTTCGCGGGCGGGATGACCGGCTGGTACATGTTGCCGTCGTTCGCGCCGGCCGCCTTCTTGACGCAGCCGGTCTGAGTGGGATGCAGGCCGGCGCGGATGTCGCCGTTGCCCCACCAGTCCTTGGAGGTCAGCGCATCGATCGGCAGGTTTTTGACCAGGCTGCCGACGTTGGCAAGGGTATAGGTCGGCAGGGTGGCAAGATCGAGGCCGGCCGAGGTGACGAAGTCCTTGATCGGCGTGTAGCCGAAGTCCACGTTGTACTGGTAATCCGTCCTGCCGATGTTGATCTTCACGGCCGGATTGAGGTACTGGTTGTGCGCGATCACCTTGAACGGCGTGCTGGAAGTCGGCACCGCGTTATACAGGTTCAGCGCCTCCACGCTGGCGTTCAGCATATCCACGCCGGTCCTGTCGAACTTGTCGTCATACTGGTGGGTGTGTGACTTGCTCTGCCAAGTCGTGTACGGGGAACAGGTGGCGGTGTATGTCCCTGCGATGGCGTCCACGCCGCCGCTGAATGCCGCCGATGCCGTCAGCGCGGGCTTGAAATTGCTCCAGCCGGTGGCGGAAGTGCCCGTTGAGCCACCGGCGGTCGCCGTGGTTGAGGCGGTAACGGTATTAAAGTCCTGCAACGATCCAATGCTAACCGTGTCACCATTATTATAGGTTGACGTATTAATCAAGCACACCACATTACTGCTTTGAGCGGCGCAAGTTGGGGTGATGGAATTGCCGCCAACGTAGGCCTTGATGGTGCCGCCAGTGCCAATCTTCGAGACTACTGTGCTGGCAACCTGCGCTGGACTTTTACTCTTGCCGGGAGAGATGCTACTCGAGTAGGCAGCGATACTCCCAACCTTGACGCTCACTGAGCCGGACAAATCATTTTTAATCAGTGGAGTGCCACTGCTCTTGGTTGTACCACCGCTGAAAGTGATCAGACCGGTCGGGAATGTTCCTGGTGTGCTGGGTAATCCTGCCTGTTCTGTGCCGTCGGCGATGACGAAGGTCTTGCCGTTGTAGCTGGTTCCGGTAGCCGGCGCCGAAACAGTGATCGTGCTGCCCGACACGGTGGCGGTGTAGCCCGCCATGACCGCGCTCTTGATGGTCGTGGCGTTGGTGGTCGTGGCCGTGCCGTTGGTGATGTCGGCAGTCGTCAGCGCCGGGAAGACAGCGATGCCGTCCACCGAGATCATGCCGAGCGTGGCGGGCAGGTTGGTGGTCTGGCCGGTCGTGCCGACCATGATCGTGGCGGTGGCCTTGACGCCGGGAACGCCGCCGGAAACGCTGGTCGTGCAGTTGTGGAAGATATCCTCGTCGAAGTGGCCGCCGGTCACACCGAAACCGACTTCCTGATAGGGGAAGGCGATATCCGGGTTCTGGTTGAACAGGGTGGTGTTCAGCGTCTGCAACTTCACCAGGATCGGCTGCGATTGCACTCCCTTGGACAGCCATTTGCCGACCGGGATGCCATCGGTGCCCGGTATCGGATCGCCTTCGCCATAGCCGGGCGGAATGGTGTCGCATGGTGTGTTACTGCAAGGGGTTGCGTCATATTTAATGCGGTCGCCGCTGTTCAGCAGGTGGTTTTCGTCGAGATCGAGGAAGGGGTCGTCCTTGCTGCCGCCGGTCAGGTAATCCAGTTCCATCAGCCAGTTTTCCCCGAGGATGGTGCTGCTCGTCCCGGATACCGGGTAGGGGATGGTCGGGTTGTGGCCGGTGAAATAGAAGCGGCCGCTCTCGATGAAGCTGCCTTCGCCAAGCACGCGCTCGCCGGCGGGCAAGGCCACTTTCCAGCCCTTGTGGCCGCCGCTGCTCCAGTCCGGCGTGGTGATGTTCATGCTGCGGCGCACGCGGGTCGTGACGCCGTTATAGACATAGCTGCGCTCTTCGAGGGTCGGCGTCATCATGCCGGTATTCAAGAGCGGAGCGCTGTCCCAGATGCCATAGACATAATGGGCGGACGCATCCCCCAGGTCGCCGGTGGACGGGATAGTCCAGGTCGAGGTTGCGGCGTTATAGGTGCCGGCGGTGCCGGTGAAGATCGCGCCGGTGCCAAAGTTCACCATGTAGCCGCCGTTCGGATGCAGGCCGACGCCGGGAGTCGAGGTGATCGGCTGCGCCGGACTGGCGGTCAGCAACGCCGTCGCCGTGGAGGCGGCCAGATCGAACTTCCACATTGTCCCATTGAGGTCGCCGGCAAAAACGAGGTCCACCGAGCCGTTGCCGTCGCTGTCCACCGCCGCCGGCGCAGACAGCCCGTTGGGGCTGATGGAGGTCCCGCTGGCTCCTGCCTTGATTTTCTGGATCAACTGGCCGGTATAGGCGTTGATCACATACAGGTAGGCCGCATAGTCGCCGCCGCAGTTTGCATAGTTCGGCGTGGCGTGGGTGCAGTTCGAATAATTGCCCTGGCCGTCGTTATAACCGTTGCCGATGATGACCGCATCCACGCCGCCCACCTTGGCGATGGTCGGCGTGCCGTAGGTGTAGCCGAGGTTGACATAGGCATTCGCCGTGGCGGGATTGGCGTAATTGACCTTGGTGGGCGCGATTTCCCAGAGGATCTTGCCGGCCACGCCCGCTTCGGTGGTGGCGTTCAATGCGGCGCTGCCGGTGATGTCCAGCGCGAACAGCCCGCGCCCGCCGCCGCCCAGTCCGCCCATGAGGATGCGTTTTGCGCCGGAACTGGTGATGGTCGCAACGTTGATCTGGCCGTCCACGAAGTAATCGTGCGGGTTGGTCACGCCGCCGTAGGGCTTGGCGAGATTGGTCATCTTGGAAAGCAGCAGGGACGGCACGTAGGCCCAGCGCTCCGAGCCGTTGTTGGCGTTGATCGCGTGCAACATGCCGTCATTGGCGCCGACAAAGACCGTCGGGTAGGTTGCATCGGCCACATAGTAGGGGCGCGAGTGGATGATGTCGCCCAGTGCGGAATTGCGGATACGCATGGCTTCCGGACCTTCGTTGGTGCGCTCGCCGCGCAGGAAGTTGATGATGTTCGCGGTGGTCGCCGAAAAGAGGTTGATTGTCGTGGCCGGGAAATAGCCCAGTTGCGTGGCGGACAGGGTGGTGTCGCGGAACGCAATCTTGGTGCCGTCGTCCTTCATCGTGGCGATCAGGCGCCCGGTGTTGAAATCCTGCGCGTCGAGGATTTCCTGCATCCCGCCGCCTGCGCCGGCCCAGCGCGGGGAGCTGGCATTTACTGCTCCCGTTGCGCTCACCGGGAAAGCGTACAGATTGCCGCTCCAGAACTCCCTCTCGTAACCGGGGCGGTAAACCGTTTCATTGCCGCTGGTCAGATCGAAATTGGTTATTTCATCCTGTGCGACATAGCCGGTTGGCTGGTCAGCCGGGGTGAATGAGGTGATGGCCAGCGCCAGTTTGATGAATGCAAATATCACACCGAGCAGCGCGAGTGCGCCGAGCCATTGCGAAGCCGTCCCCTTGGACTGCGTTTTCACTAGAGTGTGTCTGGTCATGATGATCTCCTTTAAGGATAGTCGGCAACTCAGGCTGGCGGCGGACAGCTCAGAACGCTGTAATAGGAACGGACAAACTTGGTGGCGCCGCGCGCGCTGGCGCCGCGCGCGGTGATACGGTAGGTGTTGACCTGGTTGCAGCCGGCGCTGACGCGCCCGCCGATCACCTGGCTCGTGACGCCCAGCCGGTTGCCGGTAGACATCAGTTCGATAATATAACGCTGATTGGTATTGCCCACCTCGATGGAATTGGTGCCGCCCCAGGTCATCGTCAATGGGGCGGTGTCGGCCAATTGGCCTATCGGGTAGAGGTGCGGCGTGGCGGCATCATAGGTAGTGAAAGCGGCATTGGTGTAATTGGAGCCGGTCGCCAGCCAGGTTTCTGCCGTGCTGACGGCGGTTTCCGCATTGTTCATCGCGGCGTTTTCGAACTGCAGGTTGCCCGCCAGTTTGTACTGGGTATCCGATGTCTGCATCGCCGTCACGCCCAGCAGCATCAGGATGATCAGGATGATCAGGCTGATCACCAAGGTGGATCCGGTCTGCTTGCCGTGCGGATTGAAGGTGGAGTCGCGTCTCATCTGTTCGCCCTCAATTGCGCAACTGCACGACGGTTGTAAAGAGTTGGCGGCGGAAGCTGTCGTTGACGGTATAGGCCTGGTCGCCCATCATGTACGTGCTGGTATTGGCATAGCCGTTTTCCGCCTTGGCGTTGCGCGCCAGCAGCCAGATACGCACCGAGTTCACGTTGTCCCAGTCCGTCATGGCGGTGTCAGTGGAGGTACCAATAATGGCGTTCGCATCGTAATATTGCGTGTTCAGGTCGGTCGTGGCGATACCGTATTGCATTTGCAGGTGCTCGATCCCGCTCACCACCATTTCGTCGGCCAGGCTACCGTCCGGTTGCAGCGCGATCCGCCGCAGCGCGGGGACCGTCGCATCGGCATCGTCGCTGCCGATGTAATAAACGTATTCCTGCAGCGCGAAGCTCGCTATCGGTGTGCCGGCGACGGTAGCGGGCACGACGGTTCCCTGGAAGACCGCGCCGCTGGAATAGGTGGAACGGAAATAGAAGGTGTTGGCGGCCAGGGCGGTTGCCGGCTGGTTGGCCGCCCGCCGGATCACCAGCATATCGCCGCGCAGGTAGCCGCTGCTAGCGCAATCTCCAGGGAATGGATTGCTGTCGTTCGCCCCCCAGACACCCTGGCGGATGTTCTGCACAAAACCGCTGCCTGCGCCGCCGCACTCGGTAATACCTCCTGTCACGGCGATGGCGCCGGCCGGGGGAGCCGGATCCGCCCAAGTATAACCTCGGTAGCCGGCATGGCGCAGCTCGCGCTTGAGATGATCCAGCGCATAGCGTCCATTGCTTTGCAGTTCGGCGGTGCGCTCGTTGGTTTTGCTGCTGCGCGAATTGCTGGCCAGCACACCGGTCAATGCGGCGATGATCACCAGCCCGATGGTGATCGAAATCATCATTTCCACGATGCTGAAGCCGCGTTCGGCGCCGTGCCCGATATTTTTCATGTCCTGTTTCATGATCGTCATGGCTAGTTGCTCACGGTTCGCGTCGCGGTATAGGAGAAATTTTCCCCGCTGCCGGTTTTTGTAGAGCTGCGGTCTGTCCAGTTGATGACAATTTCATAGGTGCTCGGGTTGCCGGGCGTGGTCTGGGCGATTTGCCAGCTCGCCTGCGGCAAACCCACGGCAATGATCGCATTTTCCCATTCGCTGATATCCCAGCTTGCCAGTGTCCCTGTATCGCAGGCCCCGGTCGCGCAATCAGTGGCGGCAGCGCTGGGTGAACTGGCTGCGGCAACCACATAATTGCCCGCAACAGCCGCCGTTTTGTTTGCCTCCATGCGTTCGGCAATATCGGAAGCCAGGAATATTGCCTGTGTACGGAACTCCCCGCTCTTGCCCATGCGCATGGCGTACAGCTGCAGGCCGGCAGTGCCAAGCAGCGCAGTAGCAATGATAACCAGTGTGATCAATATCTCCAGCATGGAAAATCCCCGCTGGGATGTATTCAAGGCAAGAGAAGTTGAATTGCAGCGCATTTCGGTTCCTTAAGGTCTGGAGATGTTGCCGGTTGCGACGATGCTCGCTACTTTTGCCTGTGCGCCAGCCCAGGTACCATTCAGCGTCATGGTTGCTGCTCCGCCGGTACCCTGCGTGCCACTGGGATTGAAGCGGACGAATGCTGCGCTGCCGGTCAGCGTCAGGTTCGAATTCAGCGCCTGATGCACCATGATTGGGTTTGGGTTGGCCGCGGTGCCGGCATCGCATGCGCCGTTTGGTTCGCTGTCCTGACAAACCAGCCAGCCGTTGTTCCAGTTTGCTCCGCAGGCGGAATTGGTATTGCGTGCGCATACCAACACCCATGAATTACGCTTGATCGCTTCGCTGCGCGCGCGATTCAAGTCGCCGGTCAGTTGCGTCATCGTGGAAGTCAGGCGCGTGTTGTTAATGAAATCGCTGAATGACGGTGCGGCAATTGTCGCCAGTATGGCAGCGATCGCCACGACGATCATCAGTTCGACCATTGTTACACCGGTTTGTCGTTGTTTGGATTGCATTACTGCTCCCGATCAAGTTGTGTGCACTTTATTTAGCCGGCTTATTCATGTAAATCACTAGCCGATAATCGGGGATATTATTGGAACGGGCGGTGCATTTTCGGATAAAAGGTTGAGTTTGGCGGATGATTGGCATGCCGAAGTCTCTTGTCAGGTGAGGTGAGCCTCGCCCAGCAAAAATTCCTTGAATGCCAGCGCGGCGCCGGACAGGCGCTTGTTGCTGCGATGCGCGACAAACCAGTGGCGCAGCAACGGGAAGTGTTCGACGTTGAGCATGGCGAGCCGCCTTGTTTCCAGTTCCAATTCGATGCTGTGCAGCGACAGGATGCCCAACCCCATCTCGGCCTGCACGGCCTGTTTGATGGCCTCGTTGGTTTCCATTTCCATGCTGATGCGCGGCCGGATTTGATGTTCTGCGAAAATCCGCTCCATCGCGCTGCGTGTGCCGGAGCCTTTCTCGCGCGACAGGAAGGTCTCCTGAGCGAGCTGCGCGAGTTTGATGCGCTTGAGCTTGGCGAGCGGATGATCGGGCGCGGCGATCACCACCAGCGGATTGTCCATAAATGGTTCCGCGCTGATATCCAGCCCATCTGGCGGCTGCCCCATGATGGCCAGATCGGTGCTGTTTTCGGCGAGCTGTTTGAGCACCGTATCGCGGTTGGCGACTAGCAGGATCACGTTGATGCCGGGGTGCCGCCGGCAGAATTTCGCCAGCAGTTTTGGCGTGAAATAATTGGCGGTGTTGACCACCGACAGCGTGAGTTTGCCGTGACCCAACCCCTTCATTTCATCGAACACCGCTTCCATTTCGGCGAGCTGTTGCGCGATGATGCGGCTGTAATGGAACAGCTCGCGCCCGGCTTCGGTGAGAAAAATCCTTTTGCCCATCTGCTCGAACAGCGGCAGGCCGATATGCCCTTCCAGTTGCTTGATCTGCATGGACACTGCCGGTTGCGAT
>CAYGIF010000051.1:0-14794 GCA_964349865.1 uncultured Gallionella sp.
CAATCCAGCCCTTTTCGTCCTGCACGAAACGCAACGCGGCCATCACCGCAGACTGTTTCTGGTCAACCGGATACTTCTTCAACTCGCGATTGATCTTCACCTGAATCTGTTCGGATAACATTACCGGTCCACCTCGCCAAAAACAATGTCCTGCGTACCGAGAATGGTCACCACGTCGGCGATCATGTGGCCGCGCACCATCTCGTCCAGCGCAGCCATATGGGCAAAGCCGGGCGCGCGGATTTTCATGCGATAGGGCTTGTTCGCGCCGTCGGAAATCAGGTAAATGCCGAATTCGCCCTTGGGATGTTCCACCGCCGCATAGGCTTCGCCGGCCGGCACATGCATCCCTTCTGTGAACAGCTTGAAGTGATGGATCAATTCTTCCATGTTCTGCTTCATCGCTTCGCGCCTGGGCGGCGCAAACTTGAGATTGTCGGTCATCACCGGGCCTGGGTTGTCGCGCAGCCAGTCGATGCATTGCTTGATGATGCGGTTGGCCTGGCGCATCTCCTCGACGCGCACCAGATAGCGGTCATAGGAGTCGCCGGTCTTGCCGACCGGAATATCGAAGTCGAGGCGGTCATAGACCTCATAGGGTTGCTTCTTGCGCAAATCCCATTCCACACCGGAGCCGCGCAGCATCGGGCCGGTAAAGCCCAGCGCCAACGCGCGCTCCGGCGTGACCACGCCGATGCCGACGGTGCGCTGCTTCCAGATGCGGTTGTCGGTCAGCAGCGTTTCATATTCATCCACGTAGGTGGGGAAGCGATTGGTGAAATCTTCCAGGAAATCGAGCAGCGAGCCCTGGCGGTTTTCGTTGAGTTTCTTTACCGCTGCGGCGTTGTGGATTTTCGATGGCTGGTATTGCGGCATGGAATCCGGCAGATCGCGGTACACGCCGCCCGGGCGATAATAGGCTGCGTGCATGCGCGCGCCGGATATCGCCTCGTAGGCGTCGAACAAATCCTCGCGTTCGCGGAAGCAGTACAGGAACACGGTCATCGCGCCGATGTCCAGCCCGTGCGCGCCCAGCCATAACAGGTGGTTCAAGATGCGGGTAATTTCGTCGTACATCACGCGGATATACTGCGCGCGCAACGGCACTTCGATGCCCGCCAGTTTTTCGACCGCCATCACATAGGCATGCTCGTTGCTCAGCATCGAAACATAATCGAGCCGATCCATGTAGGGCAGGGATTGCAGAAAGGTCTTGTGCTCGGCCAGCTTCTCGGTGCCGCGGTGCAACAGCCCGATATGCGGGTCGGCACGCTCGATAACTTCGCCGTCCAGCTCCAGCACCAGGCGCAACACGCCGTGCGCGGAGGGATGCTGCGGGCCAAAATTCATGGTGTAGTTTTTTATTTCAGCCATTTAGTGCATCCTCAGTTACGACCGTAATTTTCTTCACGGATGATGCGCGGCGTCACTTCGCGCGGCTCGATCGACACCGGCTGATACACGACACGCTGCTGTTCCGGGTCGTAGCGCATTTCCACATGGCCGGACAGCGGAAAATCCTTGCGGAACGGATTGCCGACAAATCCATAGTCGGTCAGGATGCGGCGCAAATCGGGATGCCCGGTAAATACGATGCCGTACAGGTCGAAGGCCTCGCGCTCATACCAGTTGGCGCAAGGCCAGATATCCGCGACGGATTCCAGCACCGGAAAATCATCTTCCTCGGCAAAAATGCGCACCCGCAAGCGCGCGTTATGCGCCACCGACAACAGGTGATAGACAATCGCAAACCTTCGGCCTTCCCAAGCGCCATCGCCGTAGGCGGAGTAATCCACGCCGCACAGGTCGATCATCTGCTCGAAACCTGCCGCATCGCGCAGGCGCGTCAGCGTGTCCAGCATCCCGGCCGCCTTGACCACCACAGTCAACTCGCCCAGCCTTTCCTCCATGCCGGCCAGCTTGTCGCCAAGCAAATCCGCCAGGCCGGTGCGCAACATACTCAAATCAGCAGCCATAGTTCACCTTAACGCGCAATGGTATTGGTTCGTTTGATCTTGTTTTGCAACTGAATGACGCCATACAGCAGCGCCTCAGCCGTGGGCGGACAGCCCGGGACATACACATCCACCGGCACAATGCGGTCGCAGCCGCGCACCACCGAATAGGAATAGTGGTAATAGCCGCCGCCATTTGCGCAAGAACCCATGGATATAACCCAGCGCGGCTCGGCCATCTGTTCATATACTTTGCGCAGCGCCGGCGCCATCTTGTTGCACAGCGTACCAGCCACCACCATCACGTCGGATTGGCGCGGACTGGGACGAAACACCACACCAAAGCGGTCCAGGTCGTAACGCGCCGCGCCGGCATGCATCATTTCCACCGCGCAGCAGGCCAGCCCGAAAGTCATCGGCCACAGCGACCCGGTACGGGTGTAATTGATGATGGTGTCGAGCGTCGTGGTAACGACGCCCTTTTCCAGGATACCTTCTATTCCCATTCCAGCGCTCCCTTCATCCATTCGTAGATAAAGCCAACCACCAGGATGGCCAGGAAGATCATCATGGAAACAAAACCAAAGGTGCCGATTTCCTTGAGCACGATCGCCCAGGGGAAGAGAAAGGCGATTTCAAGATCAAACAGGATGAACAGGATGGCGACGAGGTAATAGCGCACGTCGAATTTCATGCGCGCGTCTTCAAAAGCCTCAAAGCCGCATTCATAGGGGGAATTTTTTCTGCTATTGGGGCGATGGGGCGACACCAGCTTGCCCAGCACTACGGGAGCCACGCCCATCACGATGCCAATAAAGATGAACAGCAGCACCGGAAAATAATTTTCCAACATTGAGCTTCCTCCCTCGGTCTGTTGTGATTCGCCGGTTCGCCCGGAATCACTTTTTTATTGTCTGGTTGCGCCGGCAATCTTTATGTGCCGGTTTTATATTTATATTCTGGTGCGGATGGGGAGACTCGAACTCCCACGCTCTTGCGAGCACAAGCACCTCAAGCTTGCGTGTCTACCAATTCCACCACAACCGCAAAACTACTGCAAAATTATTTTGGAATCTCCCTGGACTTCGAGTCGTCGGCAGGAGCAACCGCAGGCGCAGCCGGAGCTGCCTGGGTAGCGACCGGCTTCACTTTATCCATCACCCCCTGCTGCTGCGCGGGGTGGGAATAAATATAAGTCAGCGCCAGACTGGTGATAAAAAACAGCGTCGCGGCGACTGCCGTGCTGCGGCTGAGAAAATTCGCGGAGCCGCTGGAACCGAACAGGCTGCCGGCCGAACCGGTGCCGAACGCCGCCCCCATGTCGGCGCCCTTGCCATGCTGCATCAGCACCAGACCGACCAGCACCGCAGCCGTCAAAACATGCACTACCCAAACCAATGTTTCCACACACTACTCCTAAATACTATGCCCCGCACATTACTGCAAAGACAAAATCAAACCTCACCGGCGCGGCAAATCGCCAGAAATTCATCAGCCACCAGGGAAGCCCCGCCGATTAACCCGCCATCAATATCCGGCATCGCAAACAGCTCTGCCGCGTTATTCGCCTTCACGCTACCGCCGTAGAGTATACACAACTCCGCTGCAACCTGACTATCATGAGATGCGACACGCCGGCGGATAAACGCATGCACCGCCTGCGCCTGCGCCGCCGTGGCGGTTTTGCCGGTGCCGATTGCCCATACCGGCTCATAAGCCACCACCGCATTATGCAACGCCTGCGCCCCGCCCGACTGGATCAGCGCATCCAACTGCCCGGCAACCACGCTCTCGGTAATGCCGCTTTCGTGCTGCTCCAGCGTCTCGCCTACGCACAGGATAGGCGTAATCCCCGCTTGCCGCGCCGCCAGAAATTTCTCTGCCACCAGGCGGCTGCTCTCGTTATAGTAAGCGCGCCGCTCCGAGTGCCCTACGATGACATAGCTGCAGCCGAAATCGCGCAACATCGCGGCGGACACCTCGCCGGTATAGGCACCCTTGTCCAGTTGATGCACATCCTGCGCGCCCCACTTCACCGCGCTGCCGGACAGTTTTTGCTGCGCCTGGGATAAATAAGGGAATGGCACGCAAACCGCACAATCGACATTCCGGATTTGCTCCATCCCGCTGCGCACGGCATCCAGCAACTCGGCGTTCTGAACCAGCGCACCGTACATCTTCCAGTTTCCGGCAACCAATTTGCGACGCGCCATAATTAACCCGCCAAGCATCAAAAGTGCGCAATCCTACCCGCGAACGAATGAACGGTCAATGGAACGAATGTTGCATTATTGAGTCCGATTTGAAGTTGAATTGGCGCGCATGACTGCATGGCAGAATGTCAGGCGGCGCGGTTATGCGTTTGCGGTATGCGACAAAATGCCGCAGGCTGAAAATACCCTTTAAACGCATAATCAACCGGATACAGAAGATCAGAATAACCTTGTAGAGGCGTGGTTTACCTCGAAGAAAAAATGGCGACCCTACAGCATTTCACTATTGATTGAAAAACGGAATTTACTCATGAAAAAGCCCAATCTGCGGTCAAAGCAGCCGCGCGCTGGATTACTTCCTGCCCAAAACAACCCAACGCGCAATATATTTGCCGTAACGGGGGCGCTGATTGCAGTCATTGCGTTGTTTAACTTTAATCTTCTCAACAACTCCCATACGGAAATAAAAACCGTTCAAAACGAAATAGCCGGGCTGGAATATTCCCATCAAATCACCCAGACAATCGAGCACCTGCAACTGCACCGCGGCCTGACTGCCGGTTATTTGAGCGGAAATTCCTTTCTCAAGGAATCGATCATTGCCGAAGAGGCGCAGATCGAGGCACAAATCAAAGCGATCGACGCATTGCCCTCCAACGCCGGCTTTATGTTGAGCTCCGCCGACAACGGCAATTGGACTCTCATAAAAACCGAATGGCAAGCGTTGCAAAAGCGATCAGCCAGCCTCTCCGTGAAGGAGAGCTTCGACTTGCATAGCGGCCTGATCGGCAAGGCCATCGACCTGTTAGGCGATATTTCGGACCATTCAGGATTGACTACCGACCAGGATATCGGCATCAATCATCTGGGCAACCTGACCACTTTTGCCATCCCCAATCTAATCGAACACCTGGGCCAGTTGCGGGCCGGCGTGATGGCTGTCATGCCCCACGAAAGAATCGCCGATGAGGATAAGGCAAACCTGAATAATTTGAAGGCGCATACAAGCGAGGCATTGGAACATATTCAGCATGATTTGGCCGCTGTGGCGGCAGCAAGCCCGGAGATCGACGCCAGGATCGGCAAATTTTCACCGGAACTGGCACAAAACATCAATGACGTATTCAGGCTGGCCGATGAAATAGTCATCTCGCCCAACCCGGAAGTCAAAGCAGACCAGCTTTTCTCGAAATTTTCAGTCCCCATAAAAAATGGCTATGCCCTTCTTGATGTCACCAATAATCTGGTAAAAACGAGCCTGGATTCCAGATTGGAACGGCAATACAAATGGTTTTACCTGAACCTGGCCTTTTCTATTGCGGGTATCGTTCTCCTGATTTACCTGACGCTGCGGACGAGCAAGTCCATCGCCAACGGGATCCGGCGCCTGGAACTGGGCTCAAGGAAATTGAAACTTGCAAACAAGAAATTGGGCAGGACTGTCGGCGAACTGGAAAAGGCCAGCGAACAATTGCAGTTGGCCGCCCGTGTATTCGAAAGCAGCAGGGATGCCATCACCATCACCGATGCACGGGGAACCATCATTGCCGTCAACGAGGCTTTCACCGCGATCACCGGTTATCCGGCGGCGGAGGTTGTCGGCAAAAACCCCAGAATCCTGCAATCGGGGCGGCATGACACGGAATATTACCGGGTCATGTGGGCTTCCATCCAGGAAAACGGGTACTGGCAAGGCGAGATATGGAACAAGCGCAAAAACGGGGAAATTTATCCCGAGTGGCTGAAAATAACCGCAGTAAAGAACCCGTCGCAAGATACGGCCAATTACATAGCCGTCTTCAGCGATATCACCGACGACATCAGGGCGGCAGAACGGATCCAGCACCTTGCGTACTATGATTCTCTGACCAATCTTCCCAATCGCGCCTTGCTGTCGGACCGGCTTGATCTGGCGATTGCACATGCAAAACGCTCCGGCTCCAAGTGCGCGGTTCTGTCTCTGGACATGGACCGCTTCAAGAACATCAACGATGCGCTCGGCCATTCGGTCGGCGATCAACTGCTGAAATCCGTGGCGACGCGCCTCAAGGAATGCGTACGCGAGGTGGACACCGTGGCGCGAATGGGCGGCGACGAATTTGTCGTGATCCTGGATGGCGTGGCGGAAGCCGATAGCATCTTGCCGGTGGCGCGGAAAATGCTCCATTCCCTGAGCCAGCCATATGAAATCGAGGGACACAATATCCGCGCCACCCCGAGCATAGGAATCAGCGTTTACCCCGATGACGGCGCCGACCAGGAATCGCTGATCATGAATGCAGACTCCGCGATGTACCACGCCAAGGAAAACGGCCGGAACGATTTCCGGTTCTTTGTCCCGGACATGAAGACGAAGGTAGCGGAAAAACTGTTTATTGAGTCAGACCTGCGCAAAGCCCTGGAACACGGTCAATTTGCGCTGTATTACCAGCCGCAGGTGGACATAACCACAGGCCATATCATCGGGGCCGAGGCGCTCATCAGGTGGAATCATCCGACGGCTGGGCTGATTTCACCGGCAAAATTCATTCCCGTCGCGGAAGAAAGCGGATTGATTGTCCCCCTCGGAGAATGGATCCTGGATGATGCATGCCGGCAGAACATGGCATGGCAGAAGGCCGGGCTTCCGCCTATTTCCATTGCGGTCAACCTGTCCGCAGTCCAGTTCCGCCAACAAAACCTGTGCCAGTTAATCGGCAGGGTGCTCAGCGATACCGGGCTTGATCCGCATTATCTGGAGCTGGAACTGACCGAGGGACTGGTCATGAGCAATACCGATTCCACAATTGCCACGCTCAATGGCTTCAAGGAAATGGGAGTGCATATATCCATTGACGATTTCGGCACCGGGTATTCCAGCTTGAGTTATTTAAAGCATTTCCCGATTGATTACCTGAAAATCGACCAGTCATTCATAAGGGACATCACTACCAACCAGGACGATGCGGCAATCACCACCGCCATCATCAATATGGCAAAAGGCCTTAATCTCAGAACCATTGCCGAAGGCGTGGAAACGGCAGAGCAATTAAAATTCCTCCGGCTGCACTCATGCGATGTGGTGCAGGGGTATTATTTCAGCAAGCCGGTTCCGGCAACGGAGTTTGCCGATATTCTGCGGATGAGTTATTTATCCAAAAGCGTTGCCTGGCGGGGCAAACTTGGCGTCCTTGATATGACCCATTGATCCGGATTGTAGGGGCGCGATTTATCGCGCCCTGATCTATTCGTGTACCAGAAGAAGTGCAGCAGGGCGGATGAGCGTAGCGTTATCCACCGTAAGCATGCCTTGCACGATTTTCATTCGGCGGATAACGGCCTGCGGCCTCACCGGTGCCGGGGCACATGTTTTTTTGCATCCGCCCTACGATATTTCACTATTGATGCGGATTAGCATCAAACCTTGAAGCGGGCCACCGAGTCCTTGAGCGCGCCGGACAGCCTGTCTAGCTGGACTGCCGTATCGCTGCTCGATGCGGCTGCGGCGCTGTTCTCCTCGGCCATCTGGGCGATTTTTTCGACGTTTACCGCAACCTGATGAATCGCGGCATCCTGCTCGCGCACCGCATCGGTGATGCTTTGGACATTGCTCGCCACCTCGCGCGAATCGTCGCCGATGCGATGCAACGCGGATTCTGTCCTGCCGACGAGTTCGAGGCTTTCCGCAACCTGGGTATTGGCCTGCTGCATCCCCGTGACGGTCTCGCCGATATGGCTCTGGATGTCGCCGATCAGTGCGGCGATCTCCGTGGTCGCTTTCGACGTGCGCTCGGCAAGCTTGCGCACTTCGTCCGCCACGACCGCAAATCCCCTTCCCTGCTCGCCGGCGCGCGCCGCTTCGATCGCGGCATTCAATGCCAGCAGATTGGTCTGGTCGGCAACTTCCTTGATCACCTTGACGATGCCGCCGATCCTCTTGGAACTCTCGTCGAGCCGCCCCACGTTGTCACCCGACTTGCGGATCAGCGCGGCGATGCCGTTCACGTTCTGCACCGTCTCTGCCATGATCGCGAGCACCTGCGCGGTTCCGGCGTTGGATTTCTCGACAATCTCGCCCGCAGTGCGGGCATTTGCGGCGGTTTCGCTGACGCTGACGGAGACTTCCTCGATGGCCGCGGCGACCGATGAGGCGGCATCCGCCTGTGCGGACGAACTCCTGTTAACCTGGCCGCTTGCAATGGCCAGTTCGCCGGATGCGTCCGCGATGCCTTCGCTGGAGCTGGTAGTGTGCGCAATGATGCTGCGGAATTTTTCCATCAGGTGATTGATCGCCTGCCCGACGCGCGCCGTTTCCTGCGTGCCCTCCTCGGGAATACCACGGGTGAAATCGTCCTGCGCCACCGCATATTCGGCCGCGTCCACGACGTCCTTCAGCGGACGGTTCACGCTGCGCGCCACCCATACCGATACCGCCACGGCGATGGCGATCGCCAGCACCGCCAGAATCAATTGCGTCAACAGCAGCGTGCGGCTGGCGGACAACTGATGGTTGACGTAGGAATTGATATTTTTCGTGATCAGTTGCTCGACTTCGTACAACCCGTTGATCCTGTCGGTGCTGCGCTTGAACCATACCGCCGGATCCACCTCAGCCTCGCCCTGCGCGGGGCGATCGGCCATGACCTCGGCCTTCTTGCCGGGCGCAACAGGTACGCCGGATAATCCCTCTTTAGGGCGCTCCGACATTTTTACCATGGCGGCGCGCATGCGCTGCACGTCCTGCGCCGCCTCGCCGTCGAGCAGCGCTTTTAGCGCTGCCCTTTCCTGCTCGCTCGCGGAGTCCATGAACGAATCCAGATAGGCTTCCTGTTTGTTGATCTTTGCCAGGATGTTGCGGAATTGCGCGGGTTCGACCTTGTTGGCGACAAATACCCCTGTGGTCAGTGCCCGCTCCTGCCCGGCGTTTTCCTTGGCATTGGCAAAAGCATGGTAAGTCAGCAGTTTTTTCGCGATTGCCGGATCGCTGTTATACGCGGCAGCGCTGCTCATCACCTCCAGAAGATGGCCGATGTTACCGGTGAAAAATGCGGTCGATTCGGCGGGAAGTATCCCAAATTTTGAAGCATGGTCGCGCGTCCCGGCCAACCCGTCGAGCTTGCTTTGCGCCTCCTCGACGGCCTTTTTCAGCCCCGGCATCGAACCTGCGTCGATTCCCGCTAGCAACTGCTTGTACGATACCAGCTTCTCGTCGGTCTTGGTACGGGCGCCCGGCAGCGTATCGGCAAATTTCTGCCCCTTCGACTGGATGAATCCGGCCGTCATGCCGCGCTCGACCTGCATCGGGTGGATCAGGTCGCCCGCCGCCACCGCCGCCTCCATGATGCTGCGCGCCTGGCCCGCGTTCTGGTAGCGGCCGAAGCTGTCCCAGATCAGCGTGCCGGAAGCCAGGATCAGCGCTATCACGGGCACCGCCGTCAGCAGGGTGAGGCGTTGCGCGATTGTCGAATGTGTCATTACTTTTCTCCAATTTAAGAATTAAATTATGCGCTTAAAAAAACATTTTCACTCTGCGGCATTTTGTCGCATACCGATAACGCATAACTGCGCCGCCGGGCATTAATTTGATAGTTATGTTTAAACTTGCGTACCCAATACCTGAACATGATTTTGCCGCCCGTGGCGGCAAAATTTCGCGAACGAAATTTCAGAATGCATCGTAATCAACCCCGATCAAAAGCGAATTGACGATTAGGCGCGGAAAGTCAGGCTATTTCCCCCGCGCCTCACGCCGCCCACCCCTGCGGCCCGGCCAGCAACGCTTCAAATTCCTCCACCGATACGGGCTTGCTGAACAAAAAGCCCTGATACACCATGCAGCCGTGCCGCTTGAGGAAAGCCAGTTGCGCCTCGATTTCCACGCCTTCGGCGACGGAACTCAAGCTGAAGTTGTGCGCCATTTCGATGATGGTTTGCACCATCACGGCATCGTTCGGGTCAGTCACGATATCGCGCACGAAGCTCCGGTCTATCTTGATTTGATCGAACGGGAGCTGTCTCAGACAGGATAACGACGAATAACCCGTGCCGAAATCGTCCATCGACAACTTGACTCCAAGCGCTTTCAGCGCGAGCATTTTTGTCACGACGTCGGCGATATTCTCCAACACCACGCTTTCGGTCAGCTCCAGCTTCAGGCGCGACGGATTGACATGCTGCTCTTTGATGACTGCCGCGACCTTATCCACAAAGCCCCTTGACTTGAACTGCCGGGCGCTGACGTTCACGGCAAGTTCCAGGTGGCATTTCTGCTCGTCATTGCCCCATACGGCGAGCTGCCGGCAAGCCGTTTCGAGCACCCAATGGCCGATGTCGAGAATCAGCGAACTCTCTTCGGCGATGGGAATGAACTGGGCGGGAGGAATGATGCCGCGCTGCGGGTGAATCCAGCGCACCAGCGCCTCGGCGCCGAGAATGCGGCCGGCATCGTCGACCTGCGCCTGGTAATAAAGGCTGAATTGCCGCTCGGCCAGCGCGCGGCGCAAATCCGATTCCATGGTGGTATGCGCTTCCAGGGCGTCTTGCATGGCCGGATCGAAGAAACGCACGATATTCCGGCCTGCCCCCTTCGCCTGATACATGGCGATGTCCGCATTTTTAAGCAAGGTTTCCGCCGTGGTCTCGCGGCCGATAAACAGGCTGATCCCGATGCTGGCCGTGGTGTGAAATTCACATTCCTTGACCAGGCATGGCCGGTCGATGACCGCACGGATTTTCTCGCCCACTTCCTCGGCCTGCACCGCGGCCTGTTCCGCCTGGCTCCCCATATCTTCCAGTATCACCACAAACTCATCGCCGCCGAGCCGCGCCACCGTATCGCCTTCGCGCACGCAGGACTGCAGGCGCCGCGCCATTTCGACCAGCAGCAAATCGCCGCAATTATGCCCTTTGGTGTCGTTGATTACCTTGAAGTTGTCGAGATCGATGAACATGATCGCGCCATGCCTGCCGCTGCGCGCGCCGGTTGCCAATGCATGTTGCAGGCGGTCGAGCAGCAGGCGGCGATTGGGCAGGCCGGTCAGATGATCGAAGAATGCGAGGCGGTTGATGTCTTCTTCCGCTTTCTTGCGCTCGGTAATATCGAAAAACGAACCGACGTAATTGGTGAGCGTGCCATCCGGCGCGGTGACGGCCGTAATCGTCAGCCACTTCGGATAAATCTCGCCGTTCTTGCGCTTATCCAGCATTTCCCCGCTCCATTTCCCTTCGCGGAAAATGGTCGCCCACATTTCTTCGTAGAAAGCCTTGGGTTTTTTCACCGCCCTGAGTACGTTGGGGTTAAGGCCGGTGACTTCCTCCGCCGTATAGCCGGTAAGGTCCTGGAACGCCTGGTTGACCCGCAGGATTTTCGGGTGGCAATCGGTAATCACAATCGCCTCGTGCGTTTCGAAGGCGATCGCGGAAACGCGCATATCTGCCGCCACATTGGCCAATTGCTCGTGCGCCAGCCGCTCGATCTTTTGTTTTTTCCACCATGTCCACAGGATGGTTCCGGCACCCAGGATAAAAAATGCGGCAATGATCCAGACAATTATTTGCAGGCGCCAGACATGCTCCAGCACCTCGTCCGTATCCATCTTGACCACCATGCCCCATGAGGTATCCGGCACGGCAATGTTGAAGGCCAGCACCGGTTTGCCGCGGTAGTCTAATGCCTCCAATGCGCCGAAATAGCCCTTCACCAACTCTTTTGCCGGAACGGCAAGCGCCTCGACACCGCCTTGGATCGGTAGCCGCAGCTTGAGCGCGGTGTCCTTCTTGAAGCGTAATTCATTCAGGAACAGCACATCGTCGCCGTCCCTGGTGACCAGCAGGGTTTCGCCGCTCCTGCTTTCCACCGGCCAGGACTGGATCAGGGTGTACAGAAATTGCAAGTTATCGCGCAGCACCAGAACTCCCATAACGGCCGATGTGCCCGGGTTCGCGATGGGGATGAAAGTGTCCAGCAGCGGCTTGTCCGGGGCGGACGGGTCGCCAAAGTAGATCGGTGAAATGCCGAAGGAGTTTTCCTGGATCGCGCGCAGCGCAATGGATTTGCCCGCTTCCGACAACCCCGTATATTTCCCGCCGCCGAAGCGGATATTCGCCTTGCTGTCCAGCAGCAGCACCCCGCCATATTGATAGGCGGTTAACGCAGTTTCCAACGGCTGCCGCGCTGTAGCCGGGATATTACCGGATGGGTTCGCCAGCCATTGCCGGGCAGAAGGGTTGCTCAGGAATTTTGCGGCGACCAGCGCATCTCCCTTGCGCTCCTGGAAATATGTCTGAATCTGGCCGATCTTGAGCTCGCCGATGCCATGCAAATTCTCATACGCCTGGTTCTTCTCGATCTTCTTGAAATTATCGATCAGGACATAGCTCGCCGCGCAGACAAGAATGACGAAATTGAGGAATAAGGCGATCGCTACCGCGGCGGGGTACCGGTTAGCTGTATTTTGAATGTTCACCAGTTCAATTTTCCCGTCAGAGGCAAATTCCCGCAAGGGCGATTTTCAGCGTCAGGCTGCCTGCACGGCGATCCGGTCGCGCTGCGCGATGATGCGGTTGTGCTCATCCACATAGACGAGCTGCGGATGAAACTTTTGCAGTTCCAGTTCGGTGTACATGGCATAGCTGGCGATGATCAGGATATCGCCCGGATTGGCCTTGTGAGCGGCCGCGCCATTTACTGAAATCACGCCGGAGCCGCGCTGCGCGCGGATCGCATAGGTGGTGAAACGCTCGCCATTGGTGACGTTGTAGATATCGATCTGCTGATATTCCCTGATGTCGGCGGCATCCAGCAGATTATCGTCGATTGCGCAGGAGCCTTCATAATGCAACTCGGAGTGCGTGACACGCACCCGGTGCAACTTGGCTTTAAGCATGGTTCTTTGCATGTGGTACTTCCCTTTCTGACAGGGCGCCAATTATATAGCAATCAATCGGCCAAGTAATCAATCAACGAGGCAAACCTCGACATTGTCCAGCAAGCGGGTATTGCCCAATCTGGCCGCCGCCAATATCACCAGTCCGCGCTGCGCCGGATCACCTTTTGCGGGGCTTACCGGCTGCAAGTCGGACTGGTTGCGCACCGCCACGTAATCGGGCAGCCAGCCCCTCGCGGCAAGGGCTTCGACCGCCCGTTCCTGTAATTGTTCAAAATCGCGCTCGCCTTGCAGGATGTCCCGCCGCATCCCTTGCAGCGTCCGATACAGAAAAGCTGCTTCGGCACGTTCAGTCTCGTTCAAATACTGGTTGCGCGAACTCAGCGCCAGGCCGTCCGCCGCGCGCACCGTCTCGCCGCCGACGATGCGCACCGGCAGATTCAATTGCACAACCAGTTGCCGGATGATGTGCAACTGCTGGTAATCCTTCTTACCGAACAGCGCGACCTGCGGCTGCACGATGTTGAGCAGCTTCAGCACCACGGTCGCCATCCCGCGAAAATGCCCGGGGCGGGACGCGCCGCACAGCTCGTCGGCAACCGGCGGCGGCTCGACAAACACGGACTGTTGCACCGGGTACATTTCGTTGACCGAAGGCGCGAACACCACGTCCGCCAGGCCTTGCAACCGGGCGCAGTCCGCCTCCAGCGTGCGCGGGTATTTGTCGAAATCCTCGCTCGGCCCGAATTGCAGCGGATTGACGAAAATGCTCGCCACCACGCAATCGCCATGCTCACGCGCGAGGCGCATCAGATCGAGGTGCCCCTCGTGCAGGTTGCCCATGGTCGGCACAAAGGCGACGGCGCGTTCGCCAGCCAGTCGCGCGCGCAGTTCGGCGATGATTGAAATGACTTGCATTATTATTTTAACAGTCGTCCCGCCCAATAAGCCGGACGGCGGCTTTCATAGAAGGCAACATTGTCGAGATGCTCGCCCGCAGCGGCGCGGTGAAACCGATATTTCATCGCAGCAGCGCACGGGCAGCGGCGCCCACCTCTTCGGCGGAAACAGCGCCAGCCAGCCCGCTGTCAATTTCCGCAGCACGGCGCAATGCTTCGACACGCCACGCCTCGGCAATCTCTTCTTCGCTTTGCTCTTCCAGGCTAAGCAGCAATTTGTGTGCAAGCTCGGCGCGTTGCTTCAGGGGCAGATGCAGCGCGGTGTCTTCAAGTGTTTCTGTGTTCATGGCGTTCCTCCTTAATTCAGGTCAGTAGCGATGCAACATTGTGCGCGATACGAATTTGCAATTCCAGCGCGTCATTGGCAATGCCTTTTTCCGACGGGGCAATCCAGCGCATGAAATTCCTTTTAGTCCGATCCCAGATCAAACGTGCATTTTGCAGAGCTGGCTGCGCCCGCCGGTTTTTTTAAAGTTGCCGGGCACAGTCCGACGGAATTGTTTTTCTTTGGAAAGAAAGCGCCCCGTGGCTTGCCGCAGGGTATTAACCGCGCTTTTACAATCCGCTGGCTTTCAGCCAGCTTTCGCCCCAAGGGATGGGGAATTGAGTCCCAAGAGATTAAAAGCTGTGTTCCTGCCCCGGGAAACTGCCCGCCTTTACCTCGGCGACGTAATTTTTCACCGCCGCCGCGATGCTGCCCGCGCCCTGCAGGAAATTTTTCGCGAAGCGCGCCTTCTTGCCCGGATAAATGTCCAGCATGTCGTACAGCACCAGCACCTGACCGGAACAGGCCGCGCCCGCGC
>CAYGIF010000052.1:0-14623 GCA_964349865.1 uncultured Gallionella sp.
CCTGTAGGTTGGATCAGGCAGGGACAACTTCTTCCGCAAACTCCAGCCCCACCTTGCCGTCCTTCACGTCCACGGTGACCTTGCCGCCGCTCGCCAGCTTGCCGAACAGCAGTTCGTCGGCGAGTGCTGCGCGGATGGTGTCCTGGATCAGGCGCGCCATCGGGCGCGCGCCCATCAGCGGGTCGAAGCCGTGCTCGGCGAGGTAATCCTTGAGCGCGTCGGTGAACACGACCTCCACCTTCTTCTCGTGCAACTGCTCTTCGAGCTGCATCAGGAACTTGTCCACCACGCGCAGGATGACTTCGTGATCCAGCGGCGCGAAGGAGATGATGGCATCGAGGCGGTTGCGGAATTCCGGCGTGAACATGCGTTTGATGTCGGCCATTTCGTCGCCTGCGGTCGCGGTCTTGGTGAAGCCGATCTGGGTCTTGTTCAACGCTTCCGCACCCGCGTTGGTGGTCATCACGATCACCACGTTGCGGAAATCGGCCTTGCGCCCGTTGTTGTCGGTCAGCGTGCCGTGATCCATCACCTGCAGCAGGATGTTGAAGACGTCCGGGTGCGCCTTCTCGATCTCGTCCAGCAACAGCACGCAGTGCGGCTGCTTGCTGATCGCTTCGGTGAGTAGGCCGCCCTGATCGAAGCCGACATAGCCGGGTGGCGCGCCGATCAGGCGCGACACGGCATGGCGTTCCATGTATTCGGACATGTCGAAGCGGTGCAGCGGCATGCCCATTGCGTAAGCGAGTTGCCGCGCGACTTCGGTCTTGCCGACGCCGGTCGGGCCGGAGAACAGGAAGCTGCCGATCGGTTTTTGCGGGTTGCCAAGACCGCTGCGCGACATCTTGATCGCGGTGGCGAGCGCGTCAATCGCCTTATTCTGCCCGAACACGGTAGCCTTCAGGTCGCGATCCAGGCTCTTCAGCGCGTTGCGGTCGTCATGCGATACGGTGCGCGCCGGGATGCGCGCGATCTTGGCAATAATCTCCTCGATCTCATGCTTGCCGATGGTCTTTTTCTGCTTCGATTTCGGCAGGATGCGCTGCGCCGCTCCGGCCTCGTCCAGCACGTCGATGGCCTTGTCCGGCAAATGGCGGTCGTTGATGAAGCGCGCGGACAGCTCCGCTGCGCTGGTCAATGCCGCCGCGCTGTATTTGACGCTGTGGTGTTCCTCGAAGCGCGACCTCAGGCCGCGCAGGATCGCGATGGTCTGCTCCACCGACGGCTCCGGCACGTCGATTTTCTGGAAGCGGCGCGATAACGCGTGATCTTTCTCGAAGACGCCGCGATATTCCTGGTAGGTGGTTGCGCCGATGCATTTCAATTGCCCGTTCGACAGCGCCGGCTTGAGCAGGTTGGAAGCATCCATCGTGCCGCCCGAAGCCGCGCCCGCGCCGATCAGGGTATGGATTTCGTCGATAAACAGAATCGCGTTGGGCGTATTGACCAATTCCTTCAGCACTCCTTTAAGGCGCTGCTCGAAGTCGCCGCGGTATTTGGTGCCCGCCAGCAGCGCGCCCATATCCAGCGAGTAAACGCGCGAACCCTTGAGGATTTCCGGCACGTCTTCCTCTACGATGCGCCGCGCCAGCCCCTCGGCGATCGCCGTCTTGCCGACACCGGCCTCGCCCACCAGCAGCGGGTTGTTTTTGCGGCGGCGGCACAGCGTCTGGATCACGCGCTCCAGTTCAACGTCGCGCCCGATCAGCGGGTCGATCTTGCCGGCCAAAGCCTGCGCATTGAGATCCAGCGCATAATTCTTCAGCACGCTCTCTTCGCCGGCAGGCTGTTCGGTTTCGGTATCGCCGTGCGGTTGTGCGGCGCCGCCGGCTTCATTCTTGGCGATGCCATGCACGATGTAATTCACCACGTCGAGGCGATTGACGCCGCGCTCCGTGAGGAAATGCACCGCGTGAGAGTCCTTTTCGCCGAATAGCGCGGCGAGAATATTCGCGCCAGACACCTCCTTTTTCTGGGTGGATTGCACATGCAATATCGCGCGCTGGATAACGCGCTGGAAACCGACAGTGGGTTGCGTATCCACCTCCGCTTCGCCCACGGCGGTCGGCGTATGTTTGTCGACAAACGCCGCAACCACCTTGCGTAACTCATCAACATCCACGCTGCAAGAACGCAATACCTGAGCGGCGGAAGCATTATCCAACATCGCGAGCAGCAGATGCTCGACGGTGATGAACTCATGGCGTTTCTGCCGCGCTTCGACAAACGCCATGTGCAAACTGACTTCCAACTCTTGCGCAATCATTTTACATTCCCTCCATCCCGCATCGTAGTGGATGCCCATGTTGTTTTGCAAATGCCGACACCTGGGCAACCTTGGTTTCTGCAACATCCAGCGAATATACCCCGCATACCGCCGAACCTTCATTATGCACTTTGAGCATGGTTTGCAGCGCGCGTTCACGGTTCATCGCAAAAAACCGCTGCAACACCTCAATCACAAAGTCCATCGTGGTGTAATCGTCATTGAACAAAATCACCTTATACATGCGCGGCGGCTTTGTTTTGGCGCGTTCCGGCGCAAGTACCGAGCTGCTTTGCTGTTTAATTGCCATAGTCCTTATCGGGTATTCTGACACTCTCTCCGGGCAATATACTTGATGATTAACAGTGCTTTTTCAAGTCTAATCGAAAAATATTTTATAAACCCCCTTGACGATATCGGCTAAACAAGAGTAAAAAGCGCGCTGGTGTTTGATTCAAAGTATCTGCAGTACTGGTTTTGCCGTGTGCGATCTTATGACTCAAACAGTTTCGCGGGGGATATCCCCGTTTTTTTAGTAAGGAAGTAAACACATGGCAACTGGTACAGTTAAATGGTTCAACGACGCAAAGGGTTTTGGTTTTATCACTCCCGATGATGGCAGCGAAGATTTGTTCGCGCACTTTTCCGCAATCAACATGAGCGGCTTCAAGTCGCTCAAAGAAGGCCAGAAGGTCACCTTCGAAGTAGTACAAGGCCCTAAAGGCAAGCAAGCCTCCAACATCCAGGCTCCCTAACCGGTTCTTGAGTTGGCAAAAAAGCCCGGCGCGAAAGTGCCGGGCTTTTTGTTTCGCAGTTTTTCCAGTCTCTGCGGTGAATAACAGGCTACCCCCTCATTAAAGGCTTCCCGGCACAACCAAGGCTCCTGTTTTTTCCACAATTCCGCCGCGCTTCAGCATGGAAAGATATTTTTCCTCATTGAGCGACATTACTTTGGACAAGTAAGCGATGTTTTTCTCAATGGACTCCAGGTAGTAATTGTTTTCAACGCCAAACCAGTCCTTAAAATGAAACGATAGCTTGGCATTGATGCCGCCAAGATCGCCGTCAAGCCTTATCTGGGTGACTTCGTAGAATTTCCGGGTTTTGCGCAGCAGGTCTTGTATATTCTGGTAGCTCCCAAAATGCGCTTCTTCGAATTCCAAATACAGGAACAGCAGCTTCTCCAGGTAGGTTCGATCTGCCATTTGTCCCGTCAAATCGGCGGCGCCGACGATTTGCCCGAGCAGCCGCATGCGCTCGTCGGGAAAGGAAATTTCGGATAAGGGCAGCGCCGGGTTGGTGCAGAGAATGATGCATTTCAAGGGCGCCGCCAACTCGGGCGGCAAGCGCCGGTCAACAACATAGCGCTGCATAAATTCGACACCCCGGCTGACATGGTTCTGTGTGTATTGCGCCCCGGTGCCTGTTTCTTCGCCTTCCAGTTGCGCGTAGCCAACATCATGCAACAGGGCGGCCATCATGATCATGGTCATTTCGTTATCGGCCAACCTGATGCCTGAAATATGCACGCCATGCATCAGCCTCACTGCGCACAGGAAGACATCCAGCGTGTGGTGCAAGTCGTGGTATAGCGTTCCGATGGGGCAATAGCCGGGATATTCGCCGCGGAACAAACGCACAATGTCATCGAAGGCGGATCGGGCAAGGCGAAAATCGTATGCGGGGTTGATGCGCCTGACAATTTCGGCCGCTTTGGGCCAAACCTCTTCCGGATTGACGTTGGCGAAGAGGCTGTTGATTTCAGCGCAGGTTGGAATATTTTTCATAAGTTTTATTATAAAACGAAAGCGCGCCGATATGGCGCATGGCCTGCCTGCTCACGCCCCTTCCAGTTGCAGCCACAGGCAGCTGCCTTTGCTCGCCTTGTCGATATCGGCAAGTTGCTGGGCGTGTTCTGCCAACTCTTCCGCGCCGGCTTGCAACACGCGCAGCCTGGGGCGCGACGCATCGGTGCTCAACACCGCAGGCTGGCGCATCTTGGGCGCGTCATCCTCGCCGAGCAGGCTCTTCTGCCCGCGCGTCATGGCGAAATACACTTCGGCAAGCAGCTCGGTATCCAGCAGCGCGCCGTGCAGGGTGCGGTGCGCGTTGTCGATTTCATAGCGGCTGCACAGCGCGTCCAGGCCGTTCTTCTTGCCCGGGTGCATTTCGCGCGCGACTTTCAGCGTATCCGTCACCGCGTTTTGCAACGGCGGCAGCCCCAACAGCTCCAGTTCGTGATTGAGAAAGCCGATATCGAACGGCGCGTTGTGGATGATCAGCTCCGCGCCTTCGATGAACTCCATAAAACTGGCCGCGATATCGGCAAACTTCGCCTCGTTTTGCAAACGCTCGTAGGTCAGTCCATGCACCGCCACCGCGCCCGCGTCGATCTCGCGCTCGGGGTTGAGATAGCGATGAAAGCGGCGTAACGACAACTTGCGTCCATCCAACTCGATCGCCGCCAGTTCGATGATGCGATGCCCCTGTTTTGGGTCAAGGCCGGTTGTTTCGGTATCCACCACGATTCGTCTCATAAATCTTGTCCTATTTTGTAGGGCGGGTAGAACACGCCACACTTCAAAAGATGCCGGGCATAGCCCGGCCTACAACTTCCCTTGTACCAGTTCCACGCCGCAGTTCGCCAATTCATCGGCGCGTTCGTTGTCGTCGTGCCCGGCATGCCCCTTGACCCATACCCATTCGATGTCGTGTTGCGCCGCCAGCGCGTCCAGCCTGCGCCACAAGTCCTCATTCTTCACCGGCTTCTTGTCCGCCGTCTTCCAGCCGCGCTGCTTCCAGCCGTGTATCCACGCGCTGATACCCTGCTGCACATACTTCGAATCGGTATGCAGGCGCACATGGCAATGCCGCTTCAACGCCTCCAGCGCGGAGATCGCCGCGAGCAGCTCCATGCGGTTGTTGGTGGTATGCGCCTCGCCGCCGAACAGCTCGCGTTCCTTGCCCTTGGTACGCAGCAACGCGCCCCAGCCGCCCACGCCGGGATTGCCCTTGCACGCGCCGTCGGTGAATATTTCAACTACGTCCTTGCTCATTCGGGTGTCCGGACATAAGTTTTTCGTAGCGGATCGGTTCCGTTGCGTTGTGTGATCTTGTTATTCAATTTTGGCGCGACCGGCAGCAGCTTGCTCACCAGCCTCTCGTTCCACTGCGGCTTGATCAGCCGCATGCCGGGCACACGTTTGACCGCGTGCAAAAAATACACCCCGCCGCTCACCGCCCACCAGCGGTCGCCCGCCGCCTCCATGAAGGCATAGCGCTCCAGCCATTTGGCCTGATAAAACGGCGGCGCATACGCGGCAAAGCGCCCGCCCACCACTTCAAAACCGAGCAATGCAAGCCAATCCTTGAGGCGCGGCAAGGCAATGAAGTGGCCGTTCCACGGATAACCCTGCTTGCAGCCCAATGCGCGGTGCATGCCCCCCAGCGTTTTTCGCAGACCCCAGAGGCTGCGCGGATTGAAGCCGCTGATAATCAGGCTTCCTTCCGGCATTAGCACCCGCTCCACCTCGCGCAGGATCTGGTGAGGATGCTCGGCGAATTCGAGGACATGCGGGATCAGCGCCAGGTCCAGGCTGGCGCTGGCGAACGGCAACTCCGTGCAGCACAGGCGCACTGCATTCCCCTGCTGATTGCCCGCGCTGAAGCGCAACGGCATCCGGCTGCTGCGCAGGAAATCGTGTTCCGGCAAGCCCAGTTGCAGCGCGTTGTAACCGAAGATGTCGCTCACCGTGCGGTCAAAGAATGCCTGCTCGCGCGTCAGCACATAGTCGCCCTGCTCGGTAGCGAACCACTCGCTCAAACTTTGCGCGGTTAACTTACAATTCGGCATTCTCTACTTTCAAATTTGCCCCATGTCCGACATCACCGCCATACCCGCCCTGCGGGACAATTACATCTGGGCGATCCACGACGGCCAATACGCCGCCGTGGTCGATCCCGGCGAGGCCGCGCCGGTGCTGGCATTCCTCGATGCGCGCGGCCTGCGGCTGAATGCCATCCTGTGCACCCACCGCCACGCCGACCACACCGGCGGCATCGCAGAATTGCGCGAAGTATACAACGTGCCGGTGTACGGGCGGCGACATCCCGACAATCCGCATGTCAGCCACGAGTTGCGCGAAGGCGACCGGCTCGAACTCGACGCGTTGAATAGCGGGGCAGGCATCGCATTCGACATCCTCGAAATCCCCGGCCACCTCGACGATCACCTCGCCTACGTCGCGCCCGACATTTTATTTTGCGGCGATACGCTGTTCGGCGCAGGCTGCGGCAGAAATCTTGAAGGCACTCTCGCGCAACTGCTCCATTCCCTGCAACGCCTCGCGCAATTGCCCGGCGACACCCGCGTGTATTGCGCGCACGAATACACCGCCGCCAACCTGCGCTTCGCGCTGGCCTGCGAACCGCACAATCCGGACATACAGCGGCGCATCGAACAGGTCGCGCAACAGCGCGCCGCGAACCTGCCCACCGTCCCCTCCAGCATCGCGCTGGAAAACATTACCAACCCCTTCCTGCGCTGCACCCGGCCGGAACTGATCCGCACCCTGCAACGGCGCGGCCTGGCAGATACCAGCGAACTCGGCGTATTTACTGCCCTACGCGAGTGGAGGAACCACTTTTAGATTGCGGCAGAGCCCGTTCTGGTTTATCCTGCGCGCCCTTCCGGATAACCAGCGACTTGGCGGCTTTGCCGCCTAGTCGAATGGCCAGTAGTTTCACCAGAGGTGGATGAGCGGTTTAAGTCGCCGCGTATTCCGAAAGATTGAAATATACCCATCTGGAGAGGTGGATGAGCGGTTTAAGTCGCACGCCTGGAAAGCGTGTTTAGGGTAATACCCTAACGCGGGTTCGAATCCCGCCCTCTCCGCCAGTATACTTAGCGTCAATGCGGCTTACAGCGTGATTTCAGTGCATCGTTCTTACCGCTGTTCATACCCGCTGACATTGCTTGGCATAGAAAAACCGCCGGATCGCGGCTTTGTGATGCTGTTCAATCCAGATAACCGAACAAGCCTAGAAAGAACGCGATTACCGCAACGGCAATCAGCTTTAACAGCATGTAATCCGTAAATTCCATTTCGCGCCTCCATAGGCAGCCTACGCCTTTCCCGGCGAAACAGACAGATAGATGGAGCCTTGTCCAATGACAAATGAGCCTGAGCGAGAGGATGTGTTTCCAGCGTGAGATGAGCCTGGAGGTGCAGAAGTTGGGATCATGGCGGCATGATCGTGACTTTACATACCCAAGGGTTACAGACGTTGGCACAGGTGCGCGCCTTCGTGTCGGGCAATGAGCCCATCTCATTCACGCTGGAGAATCGCCACACCGCATATGGGTGGATGGCCGACACGCTCAGGCAGTTCAATTACGGGGGCTGCAAGCGCGCTGACAAGAGCCTGCTGCTCATCAAAGGGGCATTTGCCGGTTCGCGTCTTTTTCCCGCTCCTTGCGGCGGCGGTCTATCCACCAGGCCAGTAAAGGGAGCAGCAGGATGCCGCCGGGCATGAGGATCGGTATCAGGTAGGGGCTCAGGTTCGACAGTGCGCGCAAATCGCGCGCCAGGAGCTCGCGCTCCTCCTTGCTCCATTTTCCGCCATTGCGGCGTTTCATCAGGATCGGGATCAGGCCGCGCGCCTGCGAGAGCTCGCTGTAAATATACATGCGCTGGGTATCGTGTATCGAGCGCACTTTGATCCATCCGCGTTGCAACGGGGAAATGATTTTTCTGTGGGGTAAGGATAAGAATTTCAAGCGCATAGAAGGAAGTATCCATGACCGCCACGCTCCGGTCAATGGATGGCCATTCGCACTAATGGTTATTTTCCAGGCGTGACTATTACCCAGCTAATAACAAACATCCCGCGTGCATCCGTTTCATCAATCTGCGCTTGCTCTTCAGGTGTCGGTGTCGCCCCCTGCAAATGATTCTAAAAACCTCCATCATCGGCTTCATCGTCTTTTGCTCCAGTGCTGTGATGCGACTTGTCAGGTTATTTGCCATGATGTGCCACCTCATCGTTTGTGATTGACTGGATATACTCTTCGTGCGCACCGTTGAAAAAGGGAAATGCCAGGAAAACCCTACCAGCAAAATCCCATAAAAACCATAGGCCAAAATATACTAGGCCGCCCCCAACCCCGCCACGCCTCCCGGAGATGGTTTGATATTCGAACGCAATCCATTATGCTGCCTTGTCCGTTGCTCCGTGCAATGCCCACGCAAAAGGCGAATCATGACCCGGAGCGCACCTTGAAGAGATCACTAATGAATCGCAAATTCAAATCTGCCGTAACCGGTTTATTTTTCCTGTGCTTCGCCCAGCCGCTGCTGGCGTTCGACCCGATCACCACCCTTGCCGGAAGCGTGATTTCCACCGCAATGGACGTGCGCACCAAGAGCGAGGTCAAGAATGACGTCGAGATCGACGCCAAGATCACGAAGCGCCTGCTGGAAAACAAAGGGGACGAACTGAAAGGGGTTTCCGTGCTGGTGTTTGCCCAGCGTGCCGTTCTGGTAGGTTTGGTGAAGAACAAAGATGCAAAGCGCAAGGCGGCTGTTCTGGTGGGGAAGGATGACCGCATCCGGTCGCTGCAAAATGAAATCATCGTCAGTACGACAGAGAGCGGCGGCAGCATGGCGTCCAACCTGTTTCTCGAAAAAAAGATCGGCGCAACCCTGACCACCACGAAAGGCGTGTCCTCGGTGAATATGCGCTGGAAAGCCGTGGGGGGCCGGATAATACTGATGGGCGTTGCCAAGACCCGTGCGGAAGCCGATCTGGCCGTCTCCAGAATCAAGGCGCTCGACGGCGTGAAAAGCGTGAAGTCACGTCTGCGAATAGCAGGCAAGAAGTAGGGAAGGGCTCGCAACACCTAGAACATGTAGATCGCATAAGCCCTGCGGACAAATATGAGCGAGGCAAGCGCAAGCGGGAGAAACAGCCAACCCAGCACTACGGCTACCAGAAGCGCCCAGCCCAGTTGCCTCATCGCTCCTTCCTTGCAGACTTTCCCGTTTACCCGCACGCCGTAAATGTGGGCGCTGCAAACGAGCAGTTCCATTTCCTTTCCCGTCTCCATGCAGTCCAGCAGGCATTTGGCAACGCGCACGCCTTGAAGGTTTTGTCCGCCGATTTCGATGGCGGATGCCTTGAAAGTATCGCCCGACCAGACCCCGTCGCCGACTCTGGTCAGTTTGCCCTTTACAACCGCCTGACTCCAGATCATCTTGCTTCAACTCCAAACAAGTTTCAGATATGCCTCGCATTTTGCAAAGCGGTTCCCCGTACCGCCCGTTCATTGTAGCAATGCGCTTTCGCGCCGGGGCGGATTACAGCGCAACGATTTCTCCGCCAAATAAAAAAAACCGCCCTGCGGGCGGTTCAATGGGGAGATGAGGGAAATCGAATTATCCGGCTCTCAACCGGGTTTGAAGCCGTAGGGATAGGTTTGCAGCGCCGGTTTCATCAGCATGTCTTCCTTGGTAATATGCTTGATCAGCCACTCCCTCAAAAATTGGGGGTAATACTCCATGACGTACTCGGGCCATATGCCGCTCCTGGCCTCCAACTGATTTCTTGTATGTTGCAGTTCGTTCCGCAAATGTTGATGCGCCAACCTGTGCTGGTCAAAAGGAAAATTCATCGCCTGCGCAAACCGTTCTTCATTCGTAAAATGAACTTGCGCACAATTCATGAACAGTTTGAGTGCCCGTAACAAGGCAGGGCAATCCATTGTTTTAATCGCATACTCTATGCTGTTGACCATGCCGATCAAACTTTTGTTTCCGGAATCGAGCGTTGCATTTCCGACACTCAACTGCCTTGTCCATATTAAAGCCATCATGCCACCTTGAAATTTGACCGCTATCGGGGGAATTCGACTGCCGGGAGGGTTATTGCAACAAGCGTCAATATCCGGGTATCTGCAAGGCTTCAAACCTCTTGTCCAAACAATTGGCATGTACCCATTGCCATAAGGCCGCGCGCACCCGCGTGAGATGGAAAGCCTTGTCGAAAAAATAGTCCGCTCCGGCGCGCTTGCAGCGGTTGAAGTAAAACTCGTCGGTGCAGCCGGTCAATATCATGACCTTGACCCCGGGATGGCGCTTCTTGATGTTTTCCAGCATGCCGATCCCCGCTCCATTCCTCAGGCTGATGTCGAGAATCACGAGATCGGGCAGCAGCATATCAATGCGCTCGATCGCACCCGCCTCGCCCGTCGCATGGCCGATTACCGTGACGCCGGAAATATCGGACAGGATGGAGCGCAGGTTTTTGAGCATGATCGCCGAGTCTTCCACAATATATACATTCATCATTCCGCCTTCCGTCGCGCCGCTTGTGCCCGAAAAATCTGGAGCGGATGATGCCTGCCTGCATGCAGGATGGACATCGGGATTATCCGATTATGGCGTAGGCTAGACAGCGTATTAATAGTCGGTGTTTGTCTGACAGAGAATGCGGAAGATGCGCGGCGATGCGCATCGGCAGGGGATTAGAGAACTAGCCAATCCTTGCGCGGCGGCGGCTATTCCATGAGGCGCTTTTCGACGGCGTAGCGCATCAGTTCGGCATTGTTGCGCAATTGCATTTTTTCCAGGATGCGGGTGCGGTAGGTGCTGACGGTTTTCACGCTCAAGGCCAGGGTATCGGCGATTTCAGAGACTGTTTTGGCCGAGGCGAGCAGCAGGAAAATCTGGAATTCGCGATCCGACAGGGTTTCGTGCGGAAGCTTTCCCTCCGGCGCGCCGAATTCGTTGGCGAGCATTTCGGCCACTGCCTGGCTGATGTACTTCTTGCCGGCCGCCGCGCGGCGCACCGCCTCCGCCACGACCTCCGGCGCGCTTTCCTTGGTCAGGTAGCCGGCCGCGCCGGCCTTGATCAGGCGCACGGCATACTGGTCTTCCGGGTAAATACTGAGGATGAGCACCGGCAGTTTCGGCTTTTCCTCGTGAAGCTGCTTGAGCAAGTCGATGCCGTTCATGCCGGGCATGGCAATATCGAGCAGCGCCACGTCGCAGTCGTTGGCGCGAATCCAGCGCAGGGCATCAGCGCCGTTGGCATGCACCGCCACAATTTTCATCTCGCTGCTCTGTTCCAGGATTTGCTTCAGTCCCTGGCGCACGATGGCGTGGTCGTCGGCAATCAGGATGCGGATCATGTTTTTTCCTCTTTTTGACCGTTTGGGGATAGCGGCAACACCACCGCCACATTAAGCCCGCCGCCGGGCGGGCTGTCGAATTTGATCCTGCCGCCCAGTTGCCCGACGCGCTCGAACATGCCGCGGATGCCATAGGAGCCCGGGGCAATGACATGCCCTCCCGGCATGCCGCTGCCATTGTCGCCGACCGACAGCGCAACCTTTTCGTCGCCATGATGGAATTCGACTTCCACCCGCGATGCGCCGGAATGCCGCGCGACATTGGTCAGCGCCTCCTGGAAGATGCGGAACAGCGCAATCGAGCGCTGCTTGTCCAGATTGCCCTTTTCCTCGATACAGTTCACCCGGCACTCGATGCCGGTGCGTTTCTGGAATTGCGCGGCTTGCCATTCGATGGCCGCCAGCAGGCCGAGATCGTCGAGTATGGTCGGACGCAGGTCGGTGATGACGCGGCGCGTGACATCCACCGCATTATCGAGCAACTGCGACATCGACTCGATGCGCTCGAAAAACGGCGCCGACTCCTTGCCTGCAGGCAACCCGCGCGCCAGCCAATAAATCTCCATTTTAATGGCGGTCAGCGTGCCGCCCAGATCGTCGTGGATTTCGCGCGCGATGCCGGCCTTCTCTTCCTCGCGCACATTCTGCAAGTGCGCGGAGAGGTCGCGCAGTTGGCGTTCCGCCAGCCTGTGCTCGGCGAAGTAAGTGGCCAGCGCCATGCCGACCATGGACAGGATTGCCATGTAAAGCCAGTAATTGGTCAGGTTGGTTGCGGCGATGTCATCGGCGAAGAAACCGGTTCCATAATGCGCGCCCAGCAATGCCTGGACTGCCGTCACGACCAGCACGACCACCGTTCCGCGGGCGCCCAGGCGCACCGCCACCCAGGCGATGAACAGGAACATCACATAGCCTTTGTCCACCAGGCCGAGGCTGTCATGGAACCAGTCGAGAAAAACGGCCTGCCCGACCAGGAACGTCAGCCCGATCAGCAATGCCGCCACATGCGCCCGTTTCATTTCGAGCCAGTCGCTTTTTTCCAAACGCCAGACCAGAAACAGCGGGGTAATCAGGATGATGCCGAGCGCATCGCCCATCCACCAGTGAGCCATATCCATGAAATAGTTTTCGGCGGGCAAGACTCCGGAAACCAGCAGTGCCGTGGAACCGGTCAGGGCGGCGATGCTGCTGCCGGCTCCCCCCAGCAGGATCAGCCGCAGGTAATCGCGCAAGGAACGAAGGCGCGAATCGAACCTGCCGTCGCGCGTGAGCAGCCAGGCGCCGAAAAGCGCCCCCAGCGTATTGCCCAGCGCGATGGCGGCGGCTACCCATAACGGGTTGCTTGAGATGGCGTGGATCAGGAGCGCCCCGAGGAATACGCCCCAGGCATACCGCCTTCCGCCAATCAGCAGCGCGGCCAATGCCCAGCCGCTGGCAGGCTCGAAGACACTGGCGGCAGTATCGCTCTTGAAATAGAGATGGACGATATAGGCGAACAGCGCATAGATCGCAGCCACGCCGAGCAGCTTCAGCAGGTCAGTCAAGCGGTGTTGGGTATTTGAATCAAGCATCTCAATTCGTTTTCATGGGGTTAGGCATGGACGCGCATATTGCCCCGCCCCACCGCGTATTACAATGACCGGAATCAATTTCGATTTTACCGGAGCCGCGCCATGCCCAACCAACCCGAGCTGCCGATGTTGCGCGACAAGCTGCGCGCGTTCGCCGAAGCGCGCGACTGGGATCAGTTCCATTCGCCGAAAAACCTGAGCATGGCGCTGATGGTGGAAGCCGCCGAACTGATGGAGCATTTCCAGTGGCTGACCGAGGCGCAGTCGGCCGAACTATCCCCCGATGACAAACAGGCAGTCGGCGAAGAACTGGCCGATATCCTGCTGTATCTGGTGCGCCTGTCGGACAAGCTGGGCATCGACCTGCGCGAAGCCGCGCTGCTCAAGCTGGAGAAGAATACGGCAAAGTATCCGGCGGAACTGGTGCGCGGCAGCGCAAAGAAATACTCAACCTAAGCCTGACGAGCCAAAACCAAAAAGGTGACGGTTTTCGTAGGTCGGATGAGCGTAGCGTTATCCGACATGGAGGTGTCGGATAACGCTACGCTCATCCGACCTACAACGGCACTCAAACTACCGCCACGCGCGCCGCACCTCGCCGCATCTCACCGATCACCGCCGCCTGCCCGAACCCGGCGCGGTGGAACATCGCCAGCACCTCGTCCGCCGCCTCCGGCGCGACGCAAACCAGCAGCCCGCCGCTGGTTTGCGCATCGGCCAACAGGCGTTGCTGCCAGGTTTCCAGATGCGCGGCGAAATCCACTTCATGCCCGTAGCTCGCCAGGTTGCGCTCGATCGCGCCGGGACCGTAGCCTTGCTGCGCCAGCGGCAATACCTCGGACAGGACCGGCACCCGGTCGAATTTCACTTCCGCGCCCAGCCCCGCGCCCCGGCACATTTCCAGCAGGTGGCCGAGCAGGCCGAAGCCGGTCACATCGGTCAGCGCGTGCACGGCATCCAGGCCGGACAGCGCGCTGCCCACCGTGTTGAGTTGGGTGGTGCTGGCGATCAGTTGCGCATATCCCCCGGCAGACAGCGCGCCTTTCTTCAACGCCTGCGCCAGCACGCCGACGCCCAGCCCCTTGCCGAGAATCAGCTTGTCGCCGGCCCGCGCGCCGCTGTTTTTCTTCAGCCGGTCGGGGTGCACGATGCCGATCGCCACCAGCCCGTAGATCGGCTCGGTCGAATCGATGGAATGCCCGCCCGCCAGCGGGATGCCGGCGGCCTCGCAGACCGCTTCGCCGCCCTGCAAAATCGCGCGGATCGCCTCAACCGGCAGCCTGTCGATCGGCATGCCGACGATCGCCAGCGCCATGATCGGCGTGCCGCCCATCGCATACACATCGGACAGCGCGTTGGTCGCGGCGATGCGGCCGAAGTCGAACGGGTCGTCGACGATCGGCATGAAAAAATCGGTGGTCGCGATGATCGCCTGCTGGTCGTTGAGGCGATACACCGCCGCATCGTCGCTGGTTTCCGCACCGACCAGCAGATTGGCATAGGGCAGTTTTTCTTTTACTTCGCCCAGAATCTGTTGCAACATGGCCGGCGCAATTTTGCAGCCGCAGCCGCCGCCGTGCGACAATTGGGTCAATT
>CAYGIF010000053.1:0-14585 GCA_964349865.1 uncultured Gallionella sp.
CCGAAATCATGGTGCCGCAGGTGGCCACGGTGGAAGAGCTCAAGCGCATCCACAGTTATGTCCAGCGCATTCACCAGGAAGTGAAAGCGACCCACGGCATCGATGTGAAATTCAAGTTCGGCTCGATGCTGGAAGTGGTGCGCGCCTGCATACGCGCCGGACGCATGGCGGAAACCGCCGAGTTTTTCTCCTTCGGCACCAACGACCTGACCCAGGCGACGTTCTCCTTCAGCCGCGAGGATGCGGAAAACAAATTCCTCCCCTCTTACACCGAGAGCGGCATTCTGGAAGACAACCCGTTTGAGGTGCTGGACATCAAGGGCGTCGGGCAGTTGATGAAAATGGCGGTGGCGAAAGGCCGGGGAACCAATCCCGATCTGAAAATGGGCATCTGCGGCGAACATGGCGGGCATCCCGGCTCGATCCATTTCTGTCATCACATCGGGCTCAATTACGTCTCCTGCTCGGGGCCGCGCGTACCCATCGCGCGTCTGGCGGCGGCGCAGGCCAAGCTGCTGGAGGATCAATACCGGGAGCCGAGCTGATTCGTGAAACGGGTGGATGAGGCCTGCGGCCATCCGCGCGGGCTGAACCTGCGGCAGGAGCTTCCCTAAGCTTGCGCACTGCAATATAATTCGTGCGCACTTCTGGTTGAACTTTTCATGTACGTGTTGTCTGCCCCAAGCGGGATCAGCGTAGCGCATAAATTCAGTTGCGGTCGGTTTCGTGCGGCGCAGGGATACCCGCCCATCACCTGATGGCATCCACCCCTGTGTTTAGCAAGTTGTTGAACATCGACGTTTTCTTGTTGGTGGTGTCGCTTTTGTGTAGTTAAACTGCCCCCAAACAAACCGGGGGATTACTTGATTGAGGTCGCACCTTATGTCTACCGTCATCTCACGCCGCCGCTTTATTACTTTCGTCGCCGCTGCCGCCGGCCTGCCGCTGTTGCTGAAGGCGGGCAGTTCACAGGCCAAGCCGGTGCGCTGGGAAGGCACCGCTCTGGGTGCGCCAGCTTCCATCCAGCTTTACCATACCGACGAGGCGCAGGCGCGCGCCGCCATCGCCGCCGGGCTGGGGGAACTGAGGCGCCTTGAGGCGATCTTCAGCGTTTACCGCGCGGACAGCTCCATCTCGCTGCTCAACCGCGAGGGCGCGCTCGAAAATGCGCCGGACGATTTCATTGCGATGCTCACGCGCGCCCTGTCGCTGGCGAAAATCAGCGACGGCGTCTATGACCCCACCGTGCAATCGGTGTGGCAGCTTTATTTCCGCCACTTCACCGCAAGCAACCCCGATCCTGCCGGGCCGGCGCCGCGCGACCTCGCCGCCGCGCTTGCGCTGGTGGACTGGCGCGCGGTCGAAGTGAACGCCGGGAACAAACGGATATCCTTCGCCCGCCCCGGCATGGGGCTGACACTGAACAGCGGCGCGCAGGGCTATATCACAGACCGCGTCGCCGACGTGCTGCGCGCCCACGGTTTCGACCGCATGCTGGTGGACATGGGCGAGCCGCGCGCCATCTCGAACAAACCCGACGGCTCCGCCTGGCGCGTCGGCATCGCCGACCCGGCCAACCCGAAGCGCAGCATCGTCACGCTGGACGTGGTGGACAAGTGCGTCGCCACCTCGGGCGGTTACGGCACTTTGTTTGATGACGCGGGTGCTTTCACTCACCTGATCGACACCCGCACCGGCCGCACTGCGCCGGCACTATTTGGCGTTTCGGTGGTCGCAGATACCGGCAGCATTGCCGACGGCCTTTCCACCGCCATGCTGATGGCGCCGGTCGAGCGCCGCCAACATATTCTTCGTGCTGCCGGCGGGCAGCAGGCGATTTACGTCACGCCGGATGGCGTGGTCTCCAGCATAACGGCATGAGCATGGGCGGAATCGTGGACAGCACGACGGACTACAGCGCACCGACGCTGACCGAAGGCATCGCCCAGGTGGTGGCCGTGGAAGGCAATACCGTCTGGCTGGTGCCCGAGTCCGGCACCAGTTGTGGCGGCTGTTCTTCGGCTGCCGCATGCGGCTCCAAGGGTATCGGCACCGTGGCCAGCCGCTTGGAGCAACGCCGCTTCCAGATGGTCAACGAGGCCGGGCTGAAAATCGGCGAGCGCGTGGTGGTGGGGGTCAGCGAGAATGCGGTGCTCCGGGCATCGCTCACCGCCTACGCCATTCCGCTGGCCACCTTGCTTGTTTCCGGCGGGCTGGCACAGTGGGCGGCAGGCCACGACTTCATCACCATGGGGGCGATGTTGGTCGGCCTCGTGTTCGGATTGTGGCTGTCGCGCGTGAGGGCGGGACAACTGATGGACAGGGGCGAACTCGCTCCCCGTTTTATCCGCCGCGCCGGCATGGGCGAGACATGCAACCTTGAGTAGGCAGGGAACAGGAAAATGGAAGCATACGTACTTTTATTTGTGAGCGCGGCGCTGGTCAACAACGTCATCCTGGCGCGTTTTCTCGGCCTGTGCTCGTTCATGGGCGTCACCACGCGCATCGACACCGCCGTCGGCATGGGTCTGGCGACCACTTTCGTGATCACCGTTTCGTCGATGGCCGACTGGACGGTTGAAACCTATCTGCTGCAGCCTTACGGCCTGGGTTATCTGCGTACGGTGACCTTCATCATGGTGATCGCCGCCGCCGTGCAGTTCACCGAGCTGACCGTGAAAAAGGTGTCGCCGCCGCTGTTCCAGATGCTGGGTATCTACCTGCCGCTGATCACCACCAACTGCGCGGTGCTGGGCGTCGCCATCCTGCTGGTCGAGCACAAGATGACTTTTATCCAGGCCACGCTGTTCGGCTTCGCCTCCTCCGTCGGCTACAGCCTGGTGATGGTCATGATGGCCGGGCTGCGCGAGCGGTTGGCGCTGGCGGACGTTCCGCGCCTGTTTGCCGGGCCGCCGAACGGTTTCATCGTCGCCAGCCTGCTGGCGCTGGCGTTCATGGGCTTTTCCGGCATGACGGCGTGAGGATATAGATTATGTGGATCGCAATCGGCAGTCTGACGGTAATGGGCATCGTCCTGGGGGCACTGCTCGGCCTGGCGGCAAAATTCCTGGCCGTCAAGGAAAACCCGCTGGAAGAGGAATTGAAGAATATGCTGCCCGGCTCGCAATGCGGCCAGTGTGGCTATGTCGGATGTAGCCAGTACGCGGCGGCGCTGGCCAAGGGCGAGGCCTCGGTGACCCTGTGTACGCCGGGCGGCAAGGCGTTGATCGAGGATCTGGCCAAGAAGCTGGGCGTCACCGCCGACACCTCCGATCATGAAGAAAAAGTGCCGGAGCATGCCTTCATCGTCGAGGATCTGTGCATCGGATGCACGCGCTGCATCCGGGAGTGCTCGACGGACGCCATCATGGGCGCCAACAAGCTGATGCATACCATCATCGTCGATGCCTGTCATGGTTGCAGCAAATGCGTCCCGGTCTGTCCAACCGATGCCATCGTGATGGTTCCGGTGAAGGTGACGCTGCGCAACTGGCATTGGCCCAAGCCCGAAACCGAACAAACACACTCCGGCCCCAAAGTCGGGCACGCGCACTGAAGGAGCTGCAATAAATGAAACTTTTCCCGATCCGCGGCGGCATCCATCCGGATTACCGCAAGGAACTGGCCAGCGAAAAGGCCATTGTCGCACTGCCGATGCCGGCCGCGCTCTACATCCCGCTGCAACAGCATATCGGCGCGCCTGCCGAGGTGCTGGTGGCCAAGGGCGATCTGGTCAAGAAAGGCCAGATGATCGCGCGCAACCAGGGCACGGTATCGGCATCGCAGCATGCGCCCACCTCGGGCCGCATCCGGACCGTGACCGAGGTGACCGCTCCGCACCCTTCCGGTCTGCCGCAGACCACCATCGTGCTCGAATCCGACGGCAGGGACGAATGGGCCGAACTGCCGGAGCCAATCGCCGATCCCTTTGCAGTTGACGCGCACACCATCAACGAGCGCGTCTCGCAGTCGGGCATCGTCGGCATGGGCGGCGCCGCCTTCCCGTCGGCGATCAAGCTCAACCTCGGCGAGCAGAAGAAGCTGGATACCCTGCTGCTCAACGGCGCCGAATGCGAGCCCTACCTGACCTGCGACGACCGCGTGATGCGCGAACACGCCGACGAGATCATCGACGGCGCGCGCATCATGGCGCACGCGCTGGGCACCCACAGGGTGGTCATCGGCATCGAACAGAACAAGCCGCAGGCGATCGAGATCATGAAGAAGGCGGCAGCCGCTTTCCCCAACATCGAAGTCGTCGCCGTGCCGGTGCAGTATCCTATGGGTTCCGAGCGCCATCTGGTGCAGGCGATCACCGGGCTCGAGACGCCGGCGCGCAAGCTCACCGCCGATCTCGGCATCGTGGTGCACAACGTGTCCACCGCCCGCGCCGTGCATGACGCCGTGCGCAACGGCCGCCCGCTGCTGGCGCGCGTGGTGACGGTGAGCGGGGGCGCGATCCGCGAGCCTAAAAACGTCCTGACGCCGATCGGCACGCTGGTGTCCGACCTGGTAAATTTCTGCGGCGGCTTTGCGGAGCGTCCGGAGCGCGTGATCAACGGCGGGCCGATGATGGGGCAGCCGATGCCCAGCCTGGATGTGCCGGTGGTCAAGGGCACATCCGGCATCCTGGCGCTGACCGCCGGAGAGATCAACGACCGCCCGACCGAGGCCTGCATCCGCTGCGGCGTTTGTATCACCATTTGCCCGTGCGGCCTGTCGCCGGTGGAAATGTCCGCCTTCATCCGCAAGGACAAGCTGGAAACCGCCGCCAAGCTGGGCGTGATGGACTGTTTCTCCTGCGGCAGTTGCTCGTACGTGTGCCCGTCGCACATCCCGCTGGTGCACTATTTCAATTACGCCAAGGGCGTGCTGAACGACTTGGAGCGCGAGCGCCAGAAGAGCGAACGCATCAAGACGCTCGCCGAGGTGCGCGTTATCCGCATCGAGAAAGCCACCGAGGCCAAGCGCGCCGCACTGGCCGCGCGCAAGCCGGCTGCGGATAGCGCCGCACCGGGCAACGCGGGCGAGACCAAGGCAACCACCGAAGAAAAGGCTGACGCATGAGTATCACGATTGCAAACAAGAGCGCGCCGTACGCGCACGGAACCAGCAGCGTCCGCAAAACCATGTTCCTGGTGCTGCTGGCTCTGACGCCGGCAACCGTTTTCAATCTCTATTTGTTCGGCTGGCCGGCGATCATGCTGTTCACCGTCACGGTCGCCGCCTGCCTGGCGGTCGAAGCGGGTTGCCTGGCGCTGGCGGGTAAGCCGGTGAGGGCGACGCTGGCCGACTGCTCGGCGCTGCTGACCGGCTGGCTGCTGGCGATGAGCCTGCCGCCATGGGCGCCCTGGTGGCTCGGCGTGCTCGGCGCGGTTTTCGCCATCGCCATGGCCAAGCAGTCCTTCGGCGGCCTCGGCCACAACGTGTTCAATCCCGCGATGGTGGGGCGCACCGTGCTGCTCATCTCCTTCCCGGTGGCGATGACCACCTGGATCGTGCCGCATCCGCTGTTCTCGGCGGGCGCGCCGGGATTCGCCGAGGCGCTCGCCATCACCTTCGGCGGCCACATGCCCGATGCGGTGAGCTCCGCGTCGGCGCTGGGCCATATCAAGACCGAGCTGTCGCGCCACATTCCGGTGTCCCAGTCGATGGCGGACGTACCCGGACTGATGGACATGCTGCTCGGTTATCGCGCCGGCAGCATGGGCGAGACCTCGGCGATCCTGATTCTCGCGGGCGGCCTGTTCCTGATGGCCAAGCGCATTATTTCCTGGCACATCCCCTTGAGCGTGATGGGCGGCCTGTTCGTGATGGCGTCGATATTCCACATGGTCGATCCGTCCAGATTCGCCTCCGGCACGTTCCATCTGGTGTCCGGCGCGACCTTCCTCGGCGCGTTCTTCATCGCCACCGATTACGTCACCTCGCCGGTGACTCGGATCGGGCAATTGATCTTCGGCATCGGTTGCGGTGTGCTGATCTGGCTGATTCGCACCTTTGCCGGTTACCCGGAAGGCGTGGCCTTCGCGGTGCTGCTGATGAATTCGCTGACCCCGATCATCGACCAATACACGCGCCCGCGCGCATTCGGTCGCAACCGCAAGGGTGAGCCGCTGCCGCTGGAGAAGAAACCATGAAAAAACAGCGCACGTTTAGCCACGGGCTGATCCTGGGCGCGTTCTGCCTGGGTTTCGGGATCGTGCTCGCCTACAGCGACCACATCACCGTGGACGACATCAAGGCAGCCGCGCTGCAGGACCGGCTGAACTCGCTCGGCCAGGTGATCCCGGCCAGCATCCACGACAACAATCTGGTCGATGACGCCATGGTCATGAACAACCAGAGCGGTCAGGAGATCACCGTCTATCGCGCCACCAAGGACGGCAAGGTCACCGGCCTGGCCTACGAAATATTCGGCGTGGGCTATGCCGGCAAGATCAAACTTATGCTGGGCATCGACACGGAAGGGAGGGTCCTCGGCGTACGCGTGCTCGCGCACAAGGAAACGCCGGGATTGGGCGACAAGATGGAGGTCAAGAAAACCGACTGGATACTCAAGTTTGACGGTTTATCCTTGGGCAATCCTCCAGTGGAAAAATGGAAGGTCAAGAAGGACGGCGGGCAATTCGATTACTGGGCCGGCGCCACCATCACGCCGCGCGGCATCGTCAATGCCATCCGCAACGGGCTGGAGCTGTTCGCGGCCAACAAGGAAAAAATGATGGATCTGGACGCGCCCAAGGCGGAACCGAACAAGGGAGGACACTAATGGCTCAGTACAAAACCATCGTCAAGGACGGCTTGTGGGAGAACAACGGCGTGTTCGCCATGCTGCTGGGGTTGTGTCCGGCCATGGCCATGACCGGCACCGCCACCAATGCGCTGGGCATGGGGCTGGCAACGGCGGCGGTGATGGCCGCGTCGAGCATGCTGGTGGGCATGTTCCGCAATTACATCACCCAGGAAGTGCGCATCCCGGTATTCATCCTGGTTGTCGCCTCCATGACGACACTGGTGGACCTGTTCATGAACGCGTGGCTGCACGAGCTGTACAAGGTGCTGGGCATGTTCATCCCGCTGATCGTGTCCAACTGCCTGCCGCTGGCGCGCCTCGAGGCGTTCGCCGGAAAAAATTCGACATTGCCCTCGCTGACGGACGGCCTGTTCATGGGCATCGGCTTCACCATCGCGCTCACCATGATCGGCGCGGTACGCGAGATCGTCGGCACCGGCACTCTGTTTGCCGACGCCTCGCTGCTGTTCGGCCCGGCCTTCAAGGCTATGGAGATGCGCCTGCTGCCGGAAGATACCGGCATCCTGATGATGATCCTGCCGCCCGGCGGATTCCTGGTGCTCGGCCTGCTGGTGGTCGGCAAGCGCATCCTCGATGTGCGCGCCGGCAAGGAAATCCAGATGGGCGGCGCCCACAGCGCCGCATGAGGATCAATCCATGAAAATCGGAATCGCTTACGCTTTACCGCAACGCCAAGCCTGGCTTAACGTCGAGGTGCCGGAAGGCGCCACCATCCAGGACGCTATCAACCGCTCGGGTATCCTCAAGCAATTTCCCGAAATCGACCTTGAAAAAAACAAGGTCGGCGTATTCGGCAAAGTCAGCAAGCTGGATGCCGTGCTCAATGACGGCGACCGCGTCGAAATCTACCGCCCCATCACCTGCGATCCGAAAACCGTGCCGCGCAAAGCCAAGAGTGGTGATGCCGCATCCGAGGCTGACGCGGGTTAAGCGAGTGTGCCACGTGGCGGCGCGGCACTTAAAATTGGCCGCCACATAAATCGTCGATGACGAAATTAGCCCATCCTGCTTCCATCCATCGCTTGGCACTGCGGGTGCGCGAAATTGCGCAGCTGTTTAACTCGATGGACCCGACGCCGTTCCTGAACAAAGACCTCGACCCGAAAGCAGAGGACTTCATCGAAACATGGGCGGCGGGATTTGCGCCGGGAAGCCGCTTTCATATCACTATCCACATTGAACAGTGGCCGCCTGATGGCGATCCAACCGAGATGTTGGTTGGAGCAATTCATAACCACTTCACCTACAAAGCCGAGCTTACGCGCAGTTCCTTGAAGCATCTGTTGCAGCAAGGCCGCATGAGCCTTGCCATTGGCCTGGTCTTTGTCACGTTGTGCCTGCTCGCGGCCGATGTCATTGGAAATCTTGGCACCCATGCCGGTTCCACCATTGCGCGCGAAAGTCTTACGATCATCGGCTGGGTTGCCATGTGGCGCCCGCTACAGATTTTTCTTTACGATTGGTGGCCGCTCCAGCGACAGATTCGCCTGTACCAGAAACTGAGCAGGGCTCATATTCAGGCAATTCAGGGAAAATAATATCCAGCATACTTGCTGGCGTGCCGGCTTGAAGTCAGCCCGTTGCTGATGGTGGCATTCATATCAATTTAGAAAAAGTGGTGGGAGAGGGCAGGTGCGAATTTATTCGCATGCAGCCATTTGTTCGGGCGAATCAATCCGCCCCTGCCACTCAGTTGACTGCGGTTCTAGGGGCCAATCGATTTCGGTTGCTCGGCATCGCGCGGGCTGATGACACGGAAGACCGGCGAGTTGCCTTGCTTGTCTTGCCCAGCGTAGAGGGTGAGATGGGGGTAGGGGATCTCGATGCCGCGCGCATCGAAAGCCTGCTTGAGCCGTCCGAGAAAGGCGCGGCGCACGTTCCATTGTTCCAGCGCGACGGTCTTGAAGCGGCAGCGCAAAATCACCGCCGAATCGGCCCAGTCCTGTACGCCCTGAATCTCGATGTCCTCCATAATCTTTGGCCCGATTGCGGCATCCGCCCGTAATGCTAGACTGACTTCGCGCGCCACTTCATAAACCTCATCAAGATTTTCGCGATAGGCGACCCCCACGTCGATCAGCGCAAACGCATAGTCGCGCGATTTGTTGGTGACGATGGTGATCTGGCCGTTCGGCACATAGTGGACGCTGCCTTCATTGTCGCGCAGGCAGACATAGCGCAAGGTGATGTCTTCCACCACGCCGGTCCTGCCGCACACTTCGACCACGTCGCCCTGGCGAATCTGGTTTTCCAGCAGCATGAAAACGCCGTTGAAATAGTCCTTGATCAGGCTTTGCGCGCCAAAGCCGATCGCAATACCCACCACGCCGGCCGCGCCGAGAATGGGCGCGATCGAGATGCCCAGCTCGCTCAAAGCCAGCATGCCCGCCACCAGCGAGATCACCACGATGGTGGTGTGGCGAAACACGCGCGCCAAGGTTTCGATGCGGCGGATTTCCTCTACCGAATCCGCGCGCGAGTTCATGTAATTGCGAAACATCCGAATCAACTTGCGGCTTATGCCCATCAGAAACCAGGCCAGGATCAGGATAACGATGACGCGTAACAGCTCTTTGGAAAAAGGCAGGTGGTTCAGAAACGTGTTCATTTGGTATTCCAATCCGTAGGGGAGCAGGCGATCCGCCAGAAAATCGGCCTGATCATTTTTCTTTCAGTAGTTCCGCGCGCATCACGCGCATCGGCAGGTCGTCGAAGCTGTAGAAGCCGTTATCGCAATTGGCAAGTTGCTCAAGCGCAAAGGCCGCGCCGGTGCCGAACGCTTCGCGCCGGATCGAATCATGAATCAGCCGCACGGTCTGGTGCGGGAAGCCGAAGATCACTTCATGATGGCCGACGATTCCGCCGAAGCGCAATGACGTGATTTGCTCGGCATCCACTTCCAGCGTTTCCGCAATCTTGCGCGCCGTGCCTGAAATTTCTGGCTTGTCCCGGAAATGCTGCTCGACGATCTCCACGTCGGCGAACGGCGCAGCCTTGCGCAACAGCTTGGCTGCCACGATCAGGAAATTGATTCCAAGCGTGATGTTCGGCGAGCACAGCACGCGCGTGTCTCGCCCCAGGCTGCGTGCATAGGCCAGGTCGTCTTCCGAATAGGCGGAGATCGCGCTGACCAGCATGATGCCGCGCTTGCGCACTTCTTCGCCGTAAGTATGCAAGGTTTCAGGAGTGGAAAAGTCGACTACTGCATCCACCGGATTTTGGTCAAATAAATCATCGAACGATTGCTGCGTAATGCTGATAATGGGAATGTCAGTATCCGGGTGCGTTTGCGGTTCTGCAATTGCCGAGCGCCGTGCAATCCAGCGCAGGTCGTAACGCGGGTCAGCGCTGAGTATGTTGGCTACGGCCTTGCCCGCTTTGCCATAGCCGACGAGGCCGACGCGAATTTTCTGGGCCATGGTAAATCTCCTTTACTGTTTGTTTTTTGGGGGAAGAGGCCACTCAATTTTGGCGATGGAACAGACAGGAGTTATTGCTGGCGGGAAGTATACCACCCTCGGTTACGCGCTCCGGTGCGGCGTGCCGGATTGTAAATTTCGCCATGTATAATCGGGCTGTCAACACAAGAAAGGCTGGCTATGTCCATCACGATTCTGGCGATTGGCCTGATGGTTTTTTTCGCGCATTTCCTGTCCTTGCAGTTTCGCAAGACCAGCATCCCGGATGTGCTGGTACTGATGCTACTGGGCATCCTGCTCGGCCCGCTGCTGGGCATCGTCACGCCGCAGGATTTCGGCAAGGTTGGTTCGTTGATCGCGACCATTGCGCTGGTGGTGATCCTGTTTGAGGGCGGTACTTCGCTGAATCTGAACGTGCTGGGCAAGTCGCTGAAAACGACCGGTGTGCTGACGCTATGGTGCTTCTTGCTGACCGCCCTTATCGTCACCGCGTTCGGTTTCTATCTGCTTGATTTGTCGTTGCTTCCCGCAGCCCTGCTCGGCGTCACGCTGGGTGGCACGTCCTCCGCCGTGGTCATTCCGATGGTGAATGCCCTGTGTCTGTCCGAGAAACCCACCACCGTGCTGGTGCTGGAATCTTCCCTCACCGACGTGCTGTGTATCGTCGGCGTGTTCGCGCTGCTGCAAATCCATACACAGGGCAGCGTCGAGCCGGGCAGGCTGGCCGGCGGTGTGCTTGCCGCGCTATTCTTTGCTGCGATCTTTGGTGTACTGGGCGGCATTGGCTGGCTGCTGGTGCTGGGCAAGGTGCGTGACTTTCCGAACACGATTTCCTCCACGCTCGCCTATGTGTTCATCGTCTATGGGCTGACTGAGTTTCTGGGGTTTTCAGGTGCGATTGCCGCCCTTGCGCTGGGTATCACCCTGACCAATTTTGAGAAGTTCGGGCTGTACCGCATGCGGAATATAGATCGGAATCTTGTGCCGCTGAATGAAATGGATTTCGTGTTTTACCGTGAAGCGGTGTTCCTGTTGAAAACCTATTTTTTCGTGTACCTCGGCATTTCCATCCATTTCGGCGAGGCGTACCTTGCGCTTGTGGCAATCATCGCCGTGCTGACCGTCTATGTGATGCGGCTGATCCTCGCCCGTTTCGTGTTCCGCAACGTGGGATACAGCCTGCGCGACACCGCCTTTACCTCGATGCTGGCGCCGAAAGGATTGGCCGCCGCCGTGTTGGCCGCATTGCCGCTGCAATACGGTGTTGCCGGCGGCGAGGTGATTCGCGATACCACATACATGGTGGTGCTGGTCAGCATCACGCTCACGGCCTTGCTGGTGATGCTCTATCCCTTACCGCGGGTGCAGAGTATCTATGGTCGCGCATTGGGCAAGCCGGTAACTTCCGAAGCGCCTGACACCTGATATGGAACTGCACCAACTCTTTCTGTTCCTCGCCATCATCCTGATTTCGGCGCGTGTGTTTTCCGAGACGGTGGCACGTTTCGGCATACCTTCGGTGATCGGCGAGCTGCTGGCTGGCCTGCTGGTCGGCCCATCGCTGCTTGGCTGGGTGTCGCCGGATACCACGATGAAGCTGCTGGCCGAGATCGGTATCATCCTGCTGCTGTTCGAGGTCGGCATGGATACCGATCTGAGCCGCCTGGCGCGTTCCGGCAGCAAGCCGGTGGTCGTGGCGCTGATCGGATTCACCCTGCCGTTCGCGCTGGGTTATGGCATCAGCGCGTGGGTATTCGGCCTGCCAGAGCTGACCGCGCTGTTCATCGGCGGCACGCTCACCGCCACCAGTATCGGCATCACCGTGCGCGTGCTCGTCGATCTTGGCAAACGCCATTCCGACGAGGCGCAGATCGTGATCGGCGCGGCGGTGCTGGATGACATCCTCGGCGTGCTGGTGCTCGCGTTCCTGTACCAATTCGCGGTAGAACAACAAGTGTCGATCCATGCTTTGGGCGAAGTGGGGTTGTATATCCTCATGTTCATGCTGCTCGCGCCGCTGGTCGCCAAGCTGGCCTCGACGGTTATCGATCACTTCGATCAGCATGCCGCCACACCGGGGCTGTTGCTGACGATGGCGCTATCGCTGATCCTGCTGTTTTCCTGGCTCGCGCATGTGGTGGGCGCACCGGTGATCATGGGCGGCTTCGCGGCGGGGCTGGCGTTCAGCCAGCACTTCGGTTTCCGGCTGTGGATGGGCAAGGCCGCCGCGCTCGAATTCAAGCCCAGCCCGAAACTGGCGCATCGCCTCGAAGAGCAGATGCGCCCGCTGATCCACACCTTCTCGCCGCTGTTTTTTGTGATGGTCGGCGTGTCGCTCAACCTCAAGGCCGTGAACTGGGGATCCGCATTCATCTGGGAACTGGCGGCATCGCTGCTGCTGGTCGCTTTTCTCGGAAAATTCGCGGCTGGCTTTTTCATCCGCGAATCGCGCCGCAACCAGATAGCCATCGGCCTGTCGATGATTCCGCGTGGCGAGGTGGGGCTGATATTCGCGCAACTGGGTTTCAGCCAGGGCATTCTGAACGGCGAATTGTATGCTGCGCTGCTCATCGTCATCGCGCTGACTACTATGTCTCCACCCTTTTTGCTGAAATGGTTCTACGGCAGGGGTGGATGATCCGGAATTGGGCGTCATTTATTCCGGATCAAACTTCCTCCTTCGATATCTCCCTATGAACAGTTAGAATGAGCAGTGTTTGTTGAACCTCCACGGTACGGTGGCTTGCCGGAATAATTTGTTTGAAGACTAATTGATGAAGCGTTTTGTTGTATTGATGTCCATGCTGTTCTTGCCGCTATTGGCTCATGCCTCGGCAGGCGCGGAACGCCTCGACCTGACCGGAAACTGGGTAGGCATCGCCTCGGTGCTGCTGTTCTTCGTCGCCTATCTGGTCGTGATGGCCGAGGAATTCACCCACCTGCGCAAGTCCAAGCCGGTGATGCTGGCGGCCGGCATCATCTGGGCGCTGATCGCCTGGCATTACCAGTCGCATGATATTCCGCATGTCGTTGAGACCGCGCTGCGCCACAACTTGGAAGAATACGCCGAGCTGATGCTGTTTCTGCTGGTGGCGATGACTTATATCAATGCGATGGACGAGCGCAATGTGTTCGAGGCGCTGCGCACCTGGCTGATCCGCAAAGGCTTCGGCTACCGCGCGCTGTTCTGGGTCACCGGTCTGTTGGCCTTCTTCATCTCGCCGGTCGCCGACAACCTGACCACCGCGCTGCTGATGGCGGCGGTGGTAATGGCGGTCGGCGCCGGCAACAAAAAATTCGTCATGCTCTCCTGCATCAACATCGTGGTCGCCGCCAACGCGGGCGGCGCGTTCAGCCCGTTTGGCGATATCACCACGCTGATGGTCTGGCAGAAAAATATTCAGGCGACCAATGGCCCGGTCGATTTCTGGGTGTTCTTCGTGCTGTTCATCCCGTCGCTGGTCAACTGGCTGGTGCCGGCCGCGCTGATGCATTTTGCCGTGCCAAATGAGAAGCCCAATGGCGGTGGCGAGATGGTTGCGATGCGGCGCGGCGCGCTCACCATCATGGCGTTGTTCCTGTTCACCATCGCGCTGGCGGTGTCCTTCCACAGCGTGCTCAGCCTGCCGCCGGTGATCGGCATGCTCACCGGCCTCTCGCTGCTCCAGTTCTTTGCCTATTACCTGAAGGTGCGCGGCGAGAAATCCCACGCGCGCGGCGGCGACGCGGAAAACATCGGCATCCCGGTGCCTTTCGATATTTACCGCAAGGTGGCGCGCGCCGAATGGGATACGCTGTTCTTCTTCTACGGCGTGGTGATGTGCGTCGGCGGGCTGGGTTTCATCGGCTATCTCGGCATGATCTCGCAGGTGATCTACGGCGAGTGGGGCGCTACCAACGCCAACATCGCCATCGGCTTCATCTCGGCCATCGTCGACAACATTCCGGTGATGTTCGCGGTGCTGTCGATGATGCCGGACATGTCGGTCGGCCAATGGCTGCTGGTGACGATGACCGCCGGGGTCGGCGGCTCGCTGCTGTCGATCGGCTCGGCGGCCGGCGTTGCGCTGATGGGGCAGGCGCGCGGTACGTACACCTTCTTCGGCCACCTCAAATGGACGCCGGCTATCGCGCTCGGTTATGCGGCGAGTATCTGGGTGCATATGGTGTTAAACCGCAGCCTGTTTTGATGCGTAAGCTGGCGGATCACCCTTCTTCTCGAAAACTGGAGGAACACCCCTGAAATAAGCCTGTTGTTAATAGCGGATGCCAGCAGGGGATAAAAATATACAGTATCAAAATCGTCCGGCAATTTAATTGAATAGATTCAGTTGGTTATTGTCTTGCGT
>CAYGIF010000054.1:0-14258 GCA_964349865.1 uncultured Gallionella sp.
CACGATGATGCGCCCTTCTTCCTGGGCGATTTCCTTGAGCACGTTTTTCAGGCGCTCCTCGAATTCGCCGCGATATTTCGTACCCGCCAGCAGCGCCGCCATATCGAGGCTCAGCACCTTTTTATTTTTCAAGGTCTCTGGAACTTCGCCGTTGACGATGCGCTGCGCCAGGCCTTCCACGATCGCGGTCTTGCCCACGCCGGGCTCGCCGATCAATACCGGATTATTCTTGGTGCGGCGTTGCAACACCTGAATCGCGCGACGGATTTCGTCATCGCGCCCGATCACCGGGTCGAGCTTGCCCTGGCGGGCGCGTTCGGTCAGATCGATGGTGTATTTTTTCAGCGATTCGCGCTGGCCTTCCGACTCGGCGCTATTGACACTTCCATCGCCGCGCACCGCGTTGATCGCCTGCTCCAGCGGCGCACGCGCCACGCCATGAGCTTTCAGCAAGCGTCCGGTCTCGCCCTTGTCGTCGCAAGCAGCGAGCAGGAACATCTCCGACGCGATGAATTCATCGCCGCGCTTCTGCGCGGCCTTGTCGGTGAGGTTGAGCAGATTGGACAAATCGCGCCCGACCTGCACTTCGCCGCCGTGCCCTTCCACCTTGGGCAGGCGCGACACGGCATCATTCAGCGCAACTTTCAGCGCGTTGACGTTGCCGCCGGCGCGCGCCAGCAGCGACCCCGCCCCGCTGTCCGCATCGTTGAGCATGGCCAGCAGCAAATGCTGCGGTTCGATGAACTGGTTATCGGTGCCGACCGCCAAGCTCTGTGCGTCGGAAAGCGCCTGTTGCAGCTTGGTAGTGAACTTGTCGAAACGCATGGTGACTCCTTCTAATAAATACTGGACTGCTGTCTAGGTGGGGTGGCGCCCGCAAAATTCAAGTGTCAGCAACTCGAATTGTGCCTTGCTGTGATAATCTTGGCAGTACATATTATCAACCCCTGTAGCCGTGAGCCGCCTGTTCAATCCACTTCGCCAGCCTGTTTCTACTCTGGATGCTCTCATGCAGCGGCCTTGTGCTGCTCTTTCCGCAGCGGCTCGCCTGACAAAGGAAAATTTATGACCCTGATACCCCATATCCGCACCAATGTCGCCGCCGCGCTGAACGAAGACCTGCGCGGCGGCGACCTGACCGCGCAACTGCTTCCCCAGGCGCAAGCCGCGACCGCCGGCGTCATCTCGCGCCAGGAAGCGGTGCTGTGCGGCACATTGTGGTTTGAAGAATGCTTTCTCAGCCTCGACCCCGGCTGCGAAGTCCGCTGGACGGCACAGGAAGGCGATGTCATTCATGCCAACCAGCGATTATGCGAAGTGCGCGGCAATGCGCGCGCGCTGCTCAGCGCGGAACGCAGCGCGCTGAATTTTCTGCAAACCCTGTCCGGCACCGCCACATTGGTGCGCCGTTATGTCGAAGCCGTGGCGGGAACCGGCGCGAAAATCATGGACACGCGCAAGACCCTGCCAGGGCTGCGCATCGCGCAAAAACATGCGGTTCGCACTGGCGGCGGGCACAACCAGCGCATCGGGTTATTCGACGGCGTGCTGATCAAGGAGAACCACATCGCCGCTGCGGGCAGCATCCGCGCGGTGCTGGAACTGGCGTTCCGCCTCACCCCGCCGGGGGTGCCCATCCAGATCGAGGTGGAAAACATGATGCAACTCGACGAGGCGCTCAATGCCGGCGCGCGGCTGATCCTGCTCGACAACTTTACCCTGACAGACATGCACACCGCCGTGGCCCATGCCGCCAAACGCGCCGAACTGGAAGCCTCCGGCGGCATCACGCTGGACAATGTGCGCCTCGTCGCGGAGACCGGCGTGGACCGGATTTCCATCGGCGCGCTGACCAAGGATGTCACGGCGATAGATTTGTCGATGCGCCTCGCTTGAATTTTGATTGCCTGCACTGACTTCGGAGGCAGTTGTTTCAGGAGTCCGCCATCAGAGAATCGCCGCATATCGCCTGTCCCCGCTGCGATGGGGGAAACCGTATGCACGCCGCCAAGCTGCATAGCCAACAGGCTAGCGGCCCGCGCCGCATGATGGCGCCCGCCTTCGCCCGGGCTGCGGGACGGCTGGAGTCCGGGATGCGCTTGGCCCCGCATAAATATAACCAGCAGAAACGCACGAAATATCCGATAATCCGCGCGCTATTTCAGCAGAAAAACATACCAGCCAAAACATGTCGAAGTCGAACGAAAACACCATTGACCTCATAAGCGGCACCCCTGCCGGTCTGTCGCCGCAGCCCGCCAAGGCGTCTCCGTCATCCGCACAAGGCAGCAAAGAACACCGCAGCGTGCCGCGTTTCTACGTCAAGTGGCGGGCTATAGCCTTCATTGATGCGCAAAGCCAGCATCACGGCTTTATCAAGGATATTTCCACGAAAGGGGCGGCCGTTTTTCTGGATCGCAACTTGCAGTCATTGGAATTTATCAGGCTGCACATCCACGTCCCGCCATCCCATACCTCAAATGCACCCCGCATCTTGAATGTATATGGGAAAATTGTTTATACGACCCATGACATCAATGAGCTTCTTTTCCGGACAGGCATCACTTTTCTCAAATTCGATTCGGAACAAGACCCGGCATTCCTTGAAACATACCTGACAAATTACCAGACGAGAATCGCTTAGCCATCACGTTAACCAGATAAACCTGGAAAAAGCAGTTGGCCACATAACCAGCGACTTGGCTGGCGTCTTTTGCCAGCTTAGTCGAATGGCTAGTGGATATATCAGAGAACACAGAGTTCACAGAGTAAAAACAAGCGGTTATAACGAGAAGTCCATTCACCTTTTTGACACGCGGATAAGCGTGCCAAATAACCGGTTTTGAATTTCTCCAATTTCTTGCATGGCCTGCCTATCCTGCCAATATCGCACGAGGGATGTCCTGCAACCCCATCACCCGGTCGACCCCGCCCAGCTTGATCGCTTCCTTGGGCATACCGAACACCACGCAGGTTTCCTCGTCCCGGGCGACCGTCGGCGCACCCGCATCGTGCATCTCCTTCATGCCTCTTGCGCCATCGTCGCCCGTGCCGGTCATGATGATGCCGGTGGCGTCAACAATCAGATCAAATCGCGGCCGCCCGCGACCACAATGGCTATGGCGCCGATGGTGATGCGCGTGGACAAGCGAAAGTTTGGCAGTCTCATAATCTTAAAAAAACACGGTTGGTAGAAATTATTATGTTGCTTCAAGGCGTTGGGCTGCTTTTTCTAGAGTCAAGAATCACGACGCTACTCACCCTGACCAGCGGTAAACAGCAACAGCTTCATTTCGCTCAGCCAGGCATGTCCCGGCTTTTCCGGCTGGCGATCATGATTCTCGGTTTCCTCCGGCCAATGCCGCGAAATCTCCAGCACCAACGACTTGAACCGCCAAAGCGCTTCGTTCAGCAACGGGGCGTACTCGGACATACACTCCGGATCATCAATAAAAAGCTGTATCAATGCCTCCGGGTCGCGGGGGTCGAATCCTGCCTCGAACAACCCCAACCTCAACATAGCCAACCGTGTTTGGGCAAAATCAAAAATCTCGTCGCGGTGCGCGGGGTCGGAATGTTGATTGAAATCTTCAAACAGTTTCGCAATCAGCCTGACTTGCGCAACGAGGCACTCCGGATCGTTGTTGCCCGGCGCCCCCTCGGCGGCAGGATCATCCCGAAGGATATTCAGATGCCCGATAAACCCTTGTCCGTATCGTCTGGAATTCAGCTTGAGCATCACCTCCAGCTTTTTCCACGGCACTCCCGGATGGCCGGAATCAAACGCCTTGGCAGCAAGCTCCGCGACTGCCAGTATCTGGCCGTAGCGGCTGATTTTTCCCCCGTGCAAACCACGCGGATAACCGCTGCCGTCCATCCGTTCGTGATGTTCGAGCACGGCGTCGGCAATATGCCGGGGCAGCTCGGGGAATTCGCATAGCAACAGGTAGGCGGTCAGAGGATGGGCATAGAGGTGCCGCCTCTCGTCAGCGCTCATCACATGCGAGGGTTCAAGCAGCTTGGGATCGATATGCAACAAACCGATGTCTTGAAATAATGCGGCCGTGGCCACCCATTCCGCTTCCTGTGAAATCATCTCATCACGGCGGGCAAGGTAAACACTTATGATCAGCAGCAACAGGCTATGTTGATAAATATGATGATACTTTTCACGCGCCACCGTCAACTTGAAAGCCAGCGGCGCAGGAATTTGCAAATCAAGAATTGTCCGGCGATAGTAGTCATCCTTGCCGATGGCATCCGCCATTTTTTTCAACTTGTCATTCGTCTGGATCAGGTCAAGCACATCCTGCAAGATGGCTTTCGGGTCAAGCATGTTTTCGATTGACAGGGCCACGTCCAGTGACGGCAGGAATTTATGCTTGACCAACCGTTCATACAGGTCGCTGGTAATGTGGATGCCCGCCGCAACCAGCTTGATTCCGCTCTGCGAATAGATGTCGCGGCTGGCGACTATCTTGCGGGTGTCGCCAAGCTCGGTAACCGCCCGCAAATAATGTTCGTCTTGTAATTCGTGCATTGAGTGATTTCCGCAAGTTTTTGCTCGCCGCGCTAATGATACCGCAGGCGAAGCACAGCATGGCAATGAAAGCTTCGGGAAGTTTTTTCAAACAGATAAGGATGCGCCAAAAGTCACGCCAACCAGATAAACGTGCCCATGCGCCCGGTCGCTCCATCGCGGCGGTAAGAAAAAAACTTCTCACGCTCACGATAGGTGCAGTGGCCGCCGCCGTAAATTTGCGTGATGCCCAGCGCATTCAGGCGCAATCGCGCCAGTGCATAGATGTCGGCAAGCCATTTGCCGGATTGCCCGGAGATGAATGCCGATGCGGCTTGCGGTTGCGCGGCGACAAAAGCGGCGCGCACTTCGTCGCCCACTTCGAAAGCCTCCTGGCTGATCGCCGGACCCAGCCATGCCATCAGGTTTTGCGGCGCAACCCCCATCGCCTGCACGGCAGCTTCGATCACTCCCGCCGCCAGGCCTTTCCATCCGGCGTGCGCCGCACCGACCACGTTGCCCTGCGCATCGCACAGCAATACCGGCAGGCAATCGGCGGTCATCACCGCGCATACCGCCGCGCGATGCCGCGCGATGCAAGCATCGGCCTGCGGCAGGCAACCTGCATGATCGGCGTCGGCGACCAATATGCCGTGCGCCTGCTCCAGCCATACCGGTTCGCCGGGCAACAGCCTGTTGAGCAAGATGCGGTTGCGCTCCACCGCCAGCGGGTTGTCGCCGACATGGCTGCCGAGATTGAGGCTGTCGTAGGGGGCAATGCTCACGCCGCCTTGCCGGGTAGTCTGCAAGGCTTTCACCCGCGCGGGCGCGGGCCAATCGGGAATGATGCAATGTTCAAGCGGGTTCATTTGTTGCGGACACCAACCCTTTTTTGTATCGTTCCCACGGTCTCCGTGGGAACGCCTCTGTGGACGCTCTGCGTCCTGTGCCGCAGGAGCGGCACAAAGCTGCATTCCCACGCAGAGCGTGGGAACGATGAACCGGGAATGATGCAGTGTTCAAGCAGATTCATTTGTTTGGCAAGGGGAGATTATTTCGCGGATCTGTTGCAGCAGCAGTTGCATGTCCTGCGGCAGCGGCGCATGCCATTCCACCGCTTCGCCGCTAACCGGATGCTCCAGCGCCAGACGCGTGGCGTGCAAGGCTTGGCGCGGGAAGCCGTGCAACAGGGCGCGCAGTTGCGGCACGCATTTCTGCGGGCCTTTCAGATACACGCTATCGCCCACCAGCGGATGGCCGATATGCGCCAAGTGTACGCGGATCTGGTGGGTGCGCCCGGTTTCCAGGCGGCAGCGCAGCAAAGTGCAACCGGGGAATTTTTCTTCGACCTGGTAATGCGTAACGGCGGGCTTGCCGCTTTCCACCGCCGCCATCTTGACGCGCTGCGTGGGATGGCGGTCGATAGCCGCATCCACTTTACCGCCGTGGCGCACCTCGCCCCATACCAGCGCCAGATATTCGCGCTTCACGCTGCGCGCCTGGAGTTGCCGCACCAGCGCGGTTTGCGCCGTCAGGGTTTTGGCGACGACCAGCAAACCGCTGGTGTCCTTGTCGAGGCGGTGCACGATGCCGGCGCGCGGCACGCCTTCCAGTTGCGGCGCATGGTGCAGCAGCGCGTTCAACAGCGTACCTTCCCGGTTGCCGCTGCCCGGGTGTACCACCAGCCCGGCCGGTTTATTGACCACCAGCAGCGCGTCGTCTTCATAAACGATATCGAGCGCGATGTCCTCGGCCCGATGCGGCTGCTCGGTGGGATGCGCTTGCGGCAGCACAGCGATGGCTTCGCCGCCCCATACTTTCTGTTTTGCGGCAGCGGCAGCCCCGTCCAGGCTGGCCTGCCCCGCCGCGATCCATTCCTGCAAGCGGCTGCGCGAATACTCCGGCAGCAGTTTCGCCAGCACCTGGTCGAAACGCATGCCCGCGCAATCATCGGGCACAATGAAGGCCTGCGGGTCGGGGGCGGCTGCGCTATAATCGCGCAAATTTTTTCCGGATTCAGTCATGCGCCATAGTTTAGCCTTATTCCTGCTGCTTACGTTAACCGCTTGCAACATCTTCGAACCGCTGCCGACTGGTTCCGCGCCAACCAAGCAGATGCCCGTCGAGGAAATCTACAGCCAGGCCAAGGAAGAACTGAACGACGAAAACTACGACTCGGCCATCAAGCTGTATGAAACGCTGCAATCGCGTTACCCCTACGGCCGCTATGCACAGCAGGCGCTGCTGGAAATGGCTTATGCCTACTACCGCCAGGGCGAAGCGGAATCGGCCGTTTCCTCCGCCGAGCGTTTCATCAAGCAATATCCCAACAACCCGCATGTGGATTACGCCTATTACGTGAAAGGCCTGGCCAACTTCCGTGGCGAAATCAGCATCCTCCAGTCGGCGGGGGGGCAGGATCCCACCGAACGCGACCCGAAGGCCGCGCAGGATTCGTTTGCCGCCTTCAAGGATCTGGTAACGCGCTTCCCTAACAGCAAATACGCGCCCGACTCCCGGTTGCGTATGCAGTACCTGATAAATGCACTGGCCAAATACGAGCTGCATGTCGCCGGCTATTACCTGCGCCGTGGCGCGCATATCGCCGCAGTCAACCGTGCGCAGGGAATCCTGACGCAATATCCGAACAGCCCCACGACGCGCGATGCGCTGAAAATTCTGGTGCAAGCCTATGACGCGATGGGCATGACCGACCTGCGCGACGATGCCCGGCGCGTGCTGGCGAAAAACAGCGGAGCGCCTGCTTCACCCGCCGGCGATGAAACCCCTGCCGGCGGATCCAATTCGGGGAAATCCTGGTGGCAATTCTGGAAATAAACTTCTGCTCGTCCTGCGGCGCGGCGGTCGAGTTGCGCTGCCCGGACGACGACAACCGCCCGCGCCACATCTGCATCGCCTGCGGCACGATCCATTACCAGAACCCCAAGATGGTGATCGGTTCGATACCGGAATGGGAGGACACTGAAGGTGAAAACAAGATCCTGCTGTGCCGGCGCGCCATCGAGCCGCGCCACGGGTTATGGACCTTGCCCGGCGGCTTCATGGAAAACGGCGAGACCACGGCCGGGGCGGCGATCCGCGAGACACTGGAAGAAGCCAACGCGCGCATCGCGATCGGCGATTTATATTCGATGTACAGCCTGCCTTACATCGATCAGGTGCACCTGCTGTTCCGCGCCAGGCTGCTCGATCTTGATTTCGCCCCTGGCCAGGAAAGCCTGGAGGTCAAACTCTTTACCGAAGCGGAAATCCCGTGGGATGAAATCGCCTTCCGCCCGGTCAAATTCAGTCTGGAGCATTATTTTGCGGATCGCCGGAAAGGACGCTTCGGCTTCCATATCGGTGAGATAGCGCCCCCCACGAACACCAAGTGAGCACTCTGCACTTCACAGCGCAGCCGTTTTTGGTTAGGATGCCGTTTGAAACCCAGCAACCCATCCCGACACGCCGCGTATTGCATCACCGATCAACCCTTATTCAAAGCGAGACCTAAACCATGAGCGAACACATACGATACGTTTCCGATGCCACTTTTGATGCCGAAGTATTGCAGTCTCCCCTGCCCGTGCTGGTGGATTACTGGGCCGAGTGGTGCGGGCCGTGCCGCATGATCGCGCCTATTCTGGACGAAATCGCCAAAGAATATGCCGGCCGCCTGAGTGTCGCCAAGCTGAACGTGGATGAAAACCAGCAAACCCCGCAAAAATTCGGCATTCGCGGCATTCCGACCCTGATGCTGTTCAAAAACGGCAACATCGAAGCCACCAAAGTTGGCGCGTTGTCGAAATCCCAATTGGCGGCTTTTATTGACAGCCACATCTAAAGCGTTTACTGTCGCGTCCGCAGCGCCTTCCTGTATCGTCCGCCAAGTTTCTCTTGGCAACAAAAAATACCAAACGAATACGCTCTAGGCTATGCGGGTGGCCGTCTTCCACCCGACCCAACCCGTTTCCTTTTCGTTCTTCTCAATTATCCTTCTCGCACCGCTATGCACCTATCCGACCTAAAAACCAAACATGTCACCGAACTCGTTGAAATGGCCGCGACCAACCAAATCGAGAACGCCAACCGAATGCGCAAACAAGACCTGATTTTCGCCCTGCTGAAAAGCCAGGCGAAAAAAGGTGAAAGCATCTTCGGCGATGGCACGCTGGAAATCCTGCCGGACGGCTTCGGCTTCCTGCGCTCTCCGGACACCTCTTATTTGGCAGGCCCGGACGACATTTACGTCAGCCCGAGCCAGATCCGCCGCTTCAACCTGCACACCGGCGACTCGATCGACGGCGAGATACGCACCCCCAAAGACGGCGAGCGTTATGTCGCGCTGGTGAAAGTCGACAAGGTCAACGGCGAGCCGCCGGAAAATGCGAAGAACAAGATACTGTTTGAAAACCTGACCCCGTTATTTCCGACCCAACCACTGATACTCGAGCGCGACATCCGCGCCGAAGAAAACATCACCGGGCGCATCATCGACATCGTCGCGCCGATCGGCAAGGGACAGCGCGGCCTGCTGGTGGCCTCGCCGAAATCCGGCAAGACCGTGATGCTGCAACATATCGCGCATTCCATCTCCTCGAACAATCCCGATGCCATCCTGATCGTGCTGCTGATCGACGAGCGCCCCGAGGAAGTGACCGAGATGACCCGCACCGTGCGCGGCGAAGTGGTCGCCTCCACCTTCGACGAGCCGGCCAGCCGCCACGTGCAGGTCGCGGAAATGGTGCTGGAAAAGGCCAAGCGCCTGGTCGAACACAAGAAAGATGTCGTGATCCTGCTCGACTCCATCACCCGCCTGGCGCGCGCCTATAACACCGTGGTTCCCTCTTCCGGCAAGGTGCTGACCGGCGGCGTGGACGCCAACGCGCTGCATCGCCCCAAGCGTTTCTTCGGCGCGGCGCGCAACATCGAGGAAGGCGGTTCGCTGACCATCATCGCCACCGCGCTGGTCGATACCGGTTCGCGCATGGACGACGTGATCTACGAGGAATTCAAGGGCACCGGCAACATGGAAATCCACCTTGACCGCCGCATGGCCGAGAAGCGCATTTACCCGGCGATCAACGTCAACCGTTCCGGCACGCGCAAAGAAGAGTTGCTAATCAAAGCGGATATCCTGCAAAGAATCTGGCTATTGCGCAAACTGCTCTACCCGATGGACGAACTGGAAGCGATGGAATTCCTGCTCGACAAGATCAAGGCGACCAAAAACAACGCCGAGTTTTTCGACTCCATGCGCCGTTGATTTGGCTGGATCAGCTTTCGCTATGCAAGGATTTTCTAGCTCACAACCCCTCATCTCCAGCCCTTCTGCCACCCGAGAAAGAAGAGGCTCTCACCGTGCGGGGTTCATCACCAAAAATGGTTTTGACGGGGCCGGATATTTGGGTATAATCCGCGCCTTCGCAAAAACTGTAATAAATCGAGGTCGCTATGTACGCAGTCATTAAAACCGGTGGTAAGCAATATCGCGTTATTTCCGGTGAAACTTTAAAAGTTGAAATCATCCCCGGCGACGTGGGCAGCGCCATTGTGCTGGACAAGGTGCTGATGGTGTCCGACGGCGACAAGCTGTCCGTAGGCAGGCCTTTGCTGATCGGCGCTTCCGTTAAAGCGACTATCGTATCGCACGGTCGCGGCGACAAGGTGCGCATCTTCAAGATGCGCCGCCGCAAACACTATCAAAAGAATCAAGGTCATCGTCAAAACTACACCGAAATCCGCATCGACGGCATTTCGGCTTAAATTCCGGGCGTAATTCTCGTAAGGAGCAGATAACATGGCATCAAAAAAGGGCGGCGGCAGTACCAGTAACGGACGCGACTCACACTCAAAACGACTGGGCGTGAAGAGCTACGGTGGCGAACTGATCAGCGCGGGCAGCATCATCGTGCGCCAGCGCGGCACCGAATTTCACCCCGGCGAAAACGTCGGCATGGGCAAGGATCACACGCTGTTTGCCAAGATTACCGGCAAAGTCGTGTTCGCCATCAAGGGCGCGCAACAGCGTAGAACAGTTTCCATCGTCGCCGCGTAAGCCGCGCCGCTCGAAACGATCAGCCCTATCGCAAGGTAGGGCTTTTTTATTTGTATCGTAGGGTGGGCTATGCCCACCATGTCGGGCGTAGCCCGACCTACATTTCGGCTCCGGCTCGTCCGGCTTAGAACTCATGAAATTTATCGACGAATCCAAAATCGAAGTATTTGCAGGCAAGGGCGGCAACGGCGCGGCCAGCTTTCGCCGCGAAAAATACATCGAGAAGGGCGGCCCGGACGGCGGCGATGGCGGGCGCGGCGGCAGCGTGTACGCGCAGGCGGACCGCAACATCAATACGCTGGTGGACTATCGCTTCGCCCGGCTGCACCGCGCCAAAAACGGCGAGGCGGGACGCGGCTCGGATTGCTACGGCAAGGGCGCGGACGACATCGTGCTGCGCATGCCGGTCGGCACGGTGATCACCGACATCAACAGCGGCGAAGTCATTGCCGACCTCGCCCACGACGGCGAAAAAGTCTTGCTCGCCCAGGGCGGCATAGGCGGCCTAGGCAATATCCATTTCAAGTCGAGCACCAACCGTGCGCCGCGCCAATGCACGCCCGGCACGGAAGGCGAAACGCGCGAATTGCAACTCGAATTGAAAGTGCTTGCCGATGTCGGGCTGCTCGGCATGCCAAATGCCGGCAAATCCACGTTCATCCGCGCCGTCTCGGCGGCGCGCCCCAAGGTGGCCGATTACCCGTTCACCACGTTGCACCCCAATCTGGGCGTGGTGCGCGTGTCGCATGAAAAGAGTTTCGTCATCGCCGATATCCCCGGCCTGATCGAAGGCGCGGCGGAAGGCGCCGGACTGGGGCATCAATTCCTGCGCCACCTTGCCCGCACCCGCCTGCTGCTGCATCTGGTGGACATCGCACCGATGTATGAGGGAACCGACCCGGTTGCCGAAGCGCGTGCGATACTCAACGAATTGAAAAAATACGATCAATCGCTATATGAAAAACCACGCTGGCTGGTGCTGAACAAACTGGATCTACTGGAAGATCGCGAGGAAAAAATAGCCGCCTTCCTCAAACGATTCACCGATTTTGACCGCCACTTTGCCATCTCGGCGATCAACGGCGAGGGCTGCAAGGAATTGACTTACGCGATCATGGAGCACTTGCAGGAAATGGCCGCCCAGGAACAACAAGCCGCCGCAAGCAGCGCGCAGGAAACTGACGCGGGCACTATTTAAACGCCATGAAAACTGTATTAACCCAATGCAAGCGCATCGTCGTCAAGGTAGGCAGCAGCCTGGTGACGAATCAGGGCGCGGGGCTGGACCTTGACGCGCTGGGCAACTGGGCGCGGCAGATCGCCGCGCTCAGCGCCGGCGGCCGCGAGGTGGTGCTGGTCTCCTCCGGCGCGATTGCCGAAGGCATGCAGCGCCTCGGCTGGCGCACCCGCCCTGCCTCGATACACGATTTGCAGGCCGCTGCCGCAGTCGGGCAGATGGGGCTGGTGCAAGCCTATGAAAGCTGTTTCCGCAAACATGATTTGCATGCCGCGCAAGTGCTGCTCACCCACGCCGACCTGGCCAACCGGGAGCGCTATCTGAACGCGCGCACCACGCTGACCACGCTGCTTTCGCTGCGTGTCATCCCGATCATCAACGAGAACGACACGGTCGTGACCGACGAAATCAAGTTCGGCGACAACGACACGCTGGGCGCATTGGTCACCAACCTGATCGATGCCGATGCACTCATCATCCTCACCGATCAAATCGGCCTGTACACCGCCGACCCGCGCAAAGACCCGGGCGCCACGCTTATCGGCGAAGCGCAAGCCGGCGATATACAACTGGAAAGCATGGCGGGCGGCGCGGGCAGCCAGATCGGGCGCGGCGGCATGATCACCAAGGTGCTCGCGGCAAAACGCGCGGCACGCAGCGGCGCGCATACCGTTATCGCCTCGGGTCATGAGCGCGATGTGCTGTTGCGCCTGATGCAGGGCGAAGCCATCGGCACGCTGCTCACCGCCCCCGCCCTCACATTGGCAGCGCGCAAGCAATGGCTGGCCGATCATTTGCAGGTTGCGGGAAAACTGGTGCTGGATAGCGGCGCGATCAGGGCGTTGCGCGCCGAAGGCAAGAGCCTGCTGCCGATCGGCGTCAGAAGCGTGTTCGGTGAATTCGAGCGCGGCGCCGTCGTCGCCTGCGTCGGCGAAGACGGCAGCGACATCGCGCGCGGCCTGACCAACTACAACGCCGAAGAAGCACGGCGCATCGCGCGCCATGCCAGCCAGGAAATCGAGTCCTTGCTCGGATACGGCGGCGACGAAGAAATCATCCACCGGGATAACTTGGTGCTGCTGTAACACAGCAGCACCAAGTTACGGCGAAGGCTAACGTGAGCGTTGCGAACGTTAAGCTACGAAGCAGCGGCCGTAGCCACAATCTCATTCACAAAACAGCAACACTAAATTGCGGTGAAGGCTCATATCGGCGAAGCCGATGTGAAACCGCGCAGCGGTGGCCGAAACCACAACTTCATCACAAAGCAACAGGACAAGGTTGCGGCGTAGGCTCTTGTACCCGGAAGGTAAATAGTTGGTGGTGATCGATTAGCTGCGCGCCGTCAAACGGACGCGCGCATTGCTGCTCTCCATCCACTTCTTGATGCGGTTGGCATCGCCGATGCGGGTGTTTTTCCCCCATGAGTCGAGCAACACGATGATCACCGGGCGCTGGTTGATTGTCGCCTCCATTACCAGGCAGCGCCCCGCCTCGCTGATGTAGCCGGTTTTGCTCACGCCGATATCCCATGATGCGTTCTTGACCAGCGGGTTGGTGTTGACAAACCGCATCTCGCGCCCTCTCCAGCCGTCCACGGAATGTGACGAGGCGGTTGTGTATTGATGTATCAGGGGATAGTCGCGCGCTGCCGAAACCATTTTGACCAGATCATGCGCGGTCGAAACGTTGTTGCTGCTTAATCCGGCAGGATCGAGGAAGCGTGTGTTTTGCATTCCAAGCCCATATGCCTTGACGTTCATCGCCGAGATCGCCGCGTCGTATCCCCCCGGATAAGTGCGCGCCAGGGCGGCGGCGGCGCGATTTTCCGAGGCCATCAATGCCAGCTTGAGCAGTTCATTGCGTGTCAATTTCATGCCGACGCGCAGGCGTGAGCGTGTGCCTTTAAGCGTATCGATGTCCGCTATATCGATGCTGATTTCTTCATCCAAGGGCTGTTGCGCATCCAGCACCACCATCGCCGTCATCAGCTTGGTAATGGACGCTATGGGGGTCCGCGCGTCAGAATTTTTGGTGTACAGCGGGCTCTGTGTCTGCTGGTCGTAAATCAGCGCAATCGCGGAATGCAGCCTGGGCGCGGAACCGGCGTTGGATATGGCGCCGGACTGAACCCGCTGCGGCTTGAATGCAGCGCGATTTGCGTTAAATTCTCCCGCATGGGCCACCAGCATTGGTCCGGCCAGCAGACAAACCAACAGACTCTTTCTCACAAGCAACCTCCCCTGAACCACTTATTTTCATGCAGCATACCTGAATATCTATATAAATCAATAGGCAGGATGAATTTTCTCCTCTTGCTTCTGAAGATTCCACATTTGCGCATAAAGTTTGTTCTGCGCCAGCAGTTCGCGATGCGAACCGCGCTCGACGATGCGCCCCTTATCCATCACCAGTATCTGGTCGGCATCCACCACGGTGGACAG
>CAYGIF010000055.1:0-14179 GCA_964349865.1 uncultured Gallionella sp.
GAGGTCGTCATCCGCAGCGGCGACGTGATCGAGGCGGTGCGCGCCAGCATTTCGGTGCCCGGCATCTTCACGCCGGTGCGCAGCAACGGGCGCATCCTCGTGGACGGCGGCCTCACCAACCCGGTGCCGGCGAGCGCGGCCCGCGCCATGGGTGCAAATATCGTGATCGCGGTCGACCTCAACCACGAGATCGTTGCCGGCAAGAACCTGAAACCGCTACAGCCCACAGGAAAAGCCAGCAGCGCGGAAGACCGCTCATCCGGCATGTTCTCGCGCTGGGTGGGTGACTATCGCCTGTCGATGAAGGACATCCGGCAGAAGCTGCTCGTCGGGGATAATCCCGCCTCGGCGCAATTCAGTCAGTGGGTTTCTGCGGAGCCGCTGCCGAACATCTTCGAGGTGCTGCTGGCCTCGATCAACATCATGGAAACGCATATCACCCAAATCCGCCTGCGCCTGGACCGGCCGGATGTAATCATCCAGCCGCCGCTGGGGCATATCCGTTTTCTGGAGTTCGACCGCGCCGAGGAAATCATTGCCATCGGCTACGAGCACACGCGGCGGCAACTGGCCGCGCTGCCGCCCGACGCGCTTCAGAAAATATCCTTCCCCTCGTGAAACCGGGCCAGTGGACATGGTTTCCAATCCGTGTACTCTGCGCATCAGGATTTTCCACCCGGTTTGAAGCGCATGGTTTCCGTTAGGCATGATTTTCCCCCTCTCGCGGGTGAGGACAGCGCAGACATCCAGCATTGGCTGGCTGCATTGTCCGCCGTTTATCCGCCCGCCGAGATTTTACTGATCCGCCATGCGTGCGAATTCGCCGCGCCGCTCTATCACGGGCAGATCGAAGTCACCGGCACGCCGTTGTTGCGGCACGCGCTCGGCTCGGCATCCATCCTGATCGGCATGCGCCTGGATCATGAAACCATTGCGGCCACCGTGCTGCATGCCGTGCCGGACTATCTGGATGACTGGGCCGAGGCGCTCGCGGAACGCTTTGGCAGCAGCGTAACGGCGCTGGTCGAAGGCATCTCGCGCGTGGAGCGGATCCGCCTGTTCAGCGAAATGCGCGGCGCGCAAGACAAGGACGAGGCCGCGCAGCAGATCGAGAGCCTGCGCAAGATGCTGCTGGCGATGGTGGAAGACATCCGCGTCGTGCTGATCAAACTCGCCGAGCGCACCCAGACCCTGCGCACCCTGTCCGGCGCAAACCTGGAGCAGCAGAAACAGATCGCGCAGGAGACGCAAAGCATCTTCGCGCCGCTGGCGAACCGGCTCGGCGTGTGGCAAATCAAGTGGGAACTGGAAGACCTGTCGCTGCGCTATCTGGAACCGGCGCTCTACAAGAAAGTGGCCGGGCTGCTCGACGAGCGTCGCGTCGACCGGGAACACTATATCGCGGAAGTGATCGCGCAACTCAAGCAAAAACTGGATGCGGCCGGCATCGAGGCAGAAGTAACCGGGCGCCCCAAGCACATCCACAGCATCATCAGCAAGATGAAGCGCAAGCGCGTCGAGTTCGGCGAAGTGTACGACGTGCGCGCCGTGCGCATCCTCGTAAGCGATGTTCAGAATTGCTACGCGGCGCTGTCCGTGGCGCACGAACTGTGGCCGCCGATTGCCAATGAATTCGACGACTATATCGCGAACCCCAAGGGCAACGGCTACCGTTCGCTGCACACCGCCGTGAACGGGCCGCGGCAGCTCGCGCTGGAAGTGCAGATACGCACGCACGACATGCACCATGATTCGGAACTCGGCGTCGCCGCGCACTGGCGCTACAAGGAAAATAAAAAATCCGATGCCGGGCTCGACGACAAGCTCGCCTGGCTGCGCCAGATACTGGCGTGGAAGACGGAGCTGGCCGACAGCGGCAATTTGCAGGAGCAATTCAAGAACGAACTGCTGCAAGACCGCGTGTATGTGTTCACGCCGCAAGGCAAGGTCATGGATTTGCCCAAGGGCGCGACCCCGGTGGATTTCGCCTACGCCCTGCATACCGACCTCGGCCACCGCACGCGCGGCGCCAAGGTGGACGGCAGCATCGTGCCGCTCAAATATCAATTGCAGAACGGCCAGCGCGTGGAAATTCTCACCGCCAAACAGGGCGCGCCGAGCCGCGACTGGCTCAGCCCGCAGCTTGGCTACCTGAAGAGCGCGCGTGCGCGCGCCAGGGTGCGGCACTGGTTCAAGACGCAGAACCTCGACGACAGCATCGCGCAGGGCAGGCTGTTGCTCGAGCGCGAACTGCAGCGCCTCGGCGTGAGCACCGTCAATCAGGAGAAGGTCGCGCAGCGGTTAAACTTCCACAAACTGGAAGAATTGCTCGCCGCCCTCGGGCGCGGCGAAATCACCCCGCGCCGCGCCGCCCTCGCCATCCAGCAGGAAGTCCCCGCGAAACCGGCAACCGCCCCACAGCCCATTTTCCACAAACCCGCAGCACCACGCACCTCATCGACGGGTGTGCTGATCGAAGGCGTGGACAACCTGATGATCAAGCTGGCCAAGTGCTGCAAGCCGGAGAAGCCGGATGCCATCATCGGCTACGTCACGCGCGACCGTGGCATCACCCTCCACAGGCAGGATTGCGCGTTCATGCAGCGTGTGCCGGAGGACAAGCGGGAGCGGATGCTCAACGCGATATGGGCGGGGGAGTAGGGGGAAATTCAGTCGCTCAATGGCCGGAAAGTGCCAAGCGGAAGAGGTGAGTAACAAGCTGGCTTTGGAGGATGAGCTGGACTTGGGCTTTAGAGCGTTCAAGCTGGACTCAAGCAATTTCAAAATCTGGCGTTCAGGCAATGCGCCCAAATCTGCCGAGCAGCTGGCAGAACAGTTAAGCCTAGCTGTGCAATCTGCTGGAGAGAGTCACCTTTCTGCCAGCGTTCCCACATCAGCGCTTTCTGGGTTTCAGTGTAATAAATGCGTGGTCTCTGTTTCATTTGCAACACTCCTTCTGCTTGTGCAGTTTCTAGTGTGTTGCATCGACCGGTTGAATCCAAGCCGAGGAGGAGACCGTCGGGGCGCACTGTTTAAATTTCCGCTTTGATAGCCGTCATTCCTGAAATAAATGGGCCAAGCTCAAATAGTTTTTAGCCTTCGGCCCACCGAAGCAGCAGGCCAGTGCGTATGCTGCGCTGTCTCAGGCAGGCTCTCCGCATATCACCTGATTCCGGCCGCCATGTTTGGCCCGATAGAGTGCCTTGTCTGCGGCAGCGACCATTCGGTCGGCTAGCTGACTATTCCCCACAGCAGGGTCTTCGATGGGTAGCATGGAAATTCCAATCGAGATGGTGAGGTTGATCGACTGCCCGGAATTTGCACACAGGCTTTCTTCCGCAATGCAACCGCGAATTCTTTCCGCGATTTGGTGAGCATGGTGCATATCGGTTTGCGGCAGGAGTACGACAAATTCCTCGCCGCCGTACCGGGCAATTGTATCGCCCACCCTCAGTTGAGACTGAATGAAGTTAGCTACGCTCATCAGAACTTCATCGCCCGTCTGATGGCCATACGTGTCGTTGACGCACTTGAACTTGTCGATATCGAGGAACATGCAAGCCAGCGGATGCTTGTGCCGGCAAGCCTGGCTAATTTCAATCTGACAACGGTGTTCGAAGTAACGGCGGTTCTGAACTCCGGTCAATGCATCAGTCAGCCCCAGCAGCTTCAAACGTTCCTGCGAGAGGGTGTTTTCCAGGCAAATTGCGATGATTTCAGCCAATCGTTCAAGGAAGTCTGTCCCGCAGCTGGCGATATAGCGGTCCGGATTGGTGCTGCCTAAATGAAGGCTGCCGATCAATTCGCCATGACGCGTAAGCGGCAGGAGCGCAACCGATGCAATTGCGCCCAGTGGGGCCTTGAAGAGAGCCTGATGATGCAGGGTGTCGAAGGCGCCCAGATAGGGATCGCGTTTCCCGCCGTACAGTGCTTCAAGTGTGACGGACGACTGGAGCAGCGTGAACCCGCTGCGGGGCACTTCATTACCAAGCCCGCTTTCCAGAATCCGGGTAACCTCATATTCCTGATCGACCAGCGCGAGGGTAACAAACCCTACTCCGAACGCCAGCTTGTACTCGGAGAGCAGCAGGTGAATTAATTCCAGCAGTGAATCGGCGCCGATCAGTTGGCGCTGGAGTTGATCAAACCGGTGCATCTTGTTTTCGTTTTGCCGTGCTTCGTGCAGCAAGGCTTCGAGCTGCTGGCGAAGTAAATAATTCTCTGATTGGAGATGTTTAATCATCTTTTGTGTTATCGGCTATCCATATCCGTTCTTTAGGGGAAAACGATCAAGATTCGCGGTTAATAATCCGGTATTTATTTTGCAATCCTCTGGCCGCCAGAATAAACGGCGGGCAAGTAAATTCAGTTGTATCGTTAACGGATATTCGCCGGTATCAATTTTGGGTTGATAGCCGCCAATCGTTAATTAAAAAAACCAGTTGTGGCTGACTATTGATATTTACTTAATTCATGACAGAGGGATGTATGGTACCCGTCATTCCGGCGAAGGCCGGAATCCAGACAATTATCCAATCCCCACGAAGTGGGGCGACACCCAAAACACGGCTTTGTCCGCTACGCGGAGCATATGACAAACTGGATTCCGGCCTTCGCCGGAATGACGGGCTTTTTGGTTTTGTACGCTGTCTTCATTTATGTAAAGCTCAATAACAGCTAGCGGCAAACGTCAGTTGACTGCTGTTCATCAGCCCCAAATCACTTCAGGCACTATCAATCTTTCCACCGGTTTGCCGCCGAGCAGATGTTCTTCGATGATGGCGGCCACATCGTCCTTGCTTACCCCGCCGTACATCACGCCTTCGGGATACACCAGCACGCTGGGGCCGGTGCCGCAAGTGCCGAGGCAACCGCTGCCGGTCACCGCAAAGCGCCCCAACAACTGCTTTTTTTCAAATTGCTGCATGAATTCCTGCAACACGGCCGCGCTGCCTTTCGCTTCGCATGAGCCGCGCGGATGGTCCGGCGGTCGGGATTGCGTACAGACGAATACGTGTTTTGCTGGCTTGCCCATTCAACTCTCCTGTTTAATCGAACCTGCAAATTATTGTTGGTTCTGGTTTTATCCACATTGGATGCGCCGTAATTGTAAAGGAGGATGAATTAAAAGGGCGAGGCTCAATTTGCTGGAGTTTTTTCACAGCCTCTGGCGTTGAGGGAAGGTCACATTCTGCTGTGCTCTGCCAGCTAAAGTCTTTTCGTTTGTCACGGTAGAGGAGCAAATCCGGCGATCTCTTGCAGCAGCGCTTCTTCCTGGTAAGGCTTGCCGAGGTAGGCGTTCGCGCCCAGTTGCAGCGCGTAGTCGCGGTGTTTGTCCGCCGCGCGCGACGTGATCATGATGATGGGCAGGTGCTGCGTTTTGGCGTCGCGGCGCAGATGTTTGATCAATTCGAAACCGTCCATGCGCGGCATTTCGATGTCCAGCAGCATCACATCTGGCAGCATCACGGCCGGGCTGATCTCGCCGAGCTGTTCCAGCGCATCCATGCCGTCCTTGGCGGTGGCGACCTGGTAGCCGGCGCGCGTCAGCAGCCGAGTGGTGACCTTGCGCACGGTCAGCGAGTCGTCCACCACCATCACCAGCGGCTGGGCGCGCGACTTTTCCGGCGCTGCCTTGCCGGCTGGGGGTTCCTCCGCCGCGACGCGCTGCGCCAATTGCGCCGGATTCAGGATCAGCGCCACCACCCCATTGCCCTGCACGGTCGCGCCGGCAATGACCGGCAGCCGCGCCAATTGCGGGCCGATATTCTTCACCATCGCTTCCTGGTTGCCCAGCAACCCGTCGACCTGCAGGGCGATGCGCTGCTCGCCGCTGCGCAGCAGCAATAGCGGGTTGTGCCGCAGGTTTTCCGGCGCGCGCCCGCTATCGCCGAGCAAGTGCGGCAGGTAGTGCAACGGGTAGAGGCGGCCCTGCCACTCGATCCGGCGGTCGCGATAGAGCTGTGCCAGTTCCGCCGGTTTCACCTGGCGCACCTGTTCCACCATGGCGGAAGGGATCGCGTAGGTCGCATCGCCGGAGCGCACCATGAGCACATGCGTGACCGCCAGCGTGAGCGGCAGGTGAATGGTGAACTGCGTTCCCAGCCCTTTGCGCGAACACACCTCGATGCGCCCGCCCAGCGCGGCGATCTCGCTGCATACCACGTCCATGCCGATGCCGCGCCCCGCCACTTCCGTCACTTCGGTCGCGGTGGAAATGCCCGACGTGAAAACCAGTTGCGCCAGCCGGTCATCGCCGGCCATTTCGTCCGGCCTGAGCAGGCCTTGGGCGATCGCCTTGTCGCGCAATGCGGCAAAATCCAGCCCCGCGCCGTCATCGCCGAACTCGAACACCACCTCGTTGCCTTCATGGCGCAGGCCCAGGCGGATTTCGCCGATGGGATTTTTGCCGGCCTGCGCGCGCAGCGGCTCGCTTTCGAGGCCATGCACCAGCGCGTTGCGCAACAGATGTTCGAAGGGCGCGGTCATTTTTTCCAGCACGCTGCGGTCCAGTTCCAGTTCCGTGCCGAGCAGCTCGAGGTTGGCGCGTTTGTTCAGTTCCTTCGCCGTCTGCCGCACGACGCGATACAGCCGCTCGGCGATGCTGGCGAACGGCACCATGCGCACATTCATCAGGTTTTGCTGCAACTCGCGGTTCAGGCGCGCCTGCGCCGCCAGTGCGGTTGTCGCGCCGTCGAAATTCTTCAGCAGCGCCTGCTGCACGGTCTGCACGTCATGCACGCTCTCGTTCATGAAGCGCGTCAATTCCTGCAAACGGGTAAAGCGGTCGAATTCCAGCGGGTCGAACTGTTCCGCGCTGTCTCCATCCAGCGGGATGCGTGCCTGCATCCGGCTTTCCGCCTGCATCTCCAGCTCGCGCAAATGCTTGCGCAGACTCGCCACGCTGCCGGTCAATTCCAGCAGCCCTTCCTTGAAGGCGCGCATCTCGGTTTCCATGCGCGCGCGCGCCATGCTGATTTCGCCGGCCTCGTTGGTCAGCCGGTCCAGCAGGTCGGCGCGCACGCGCAGCATGGCGCGCTCCGCGCCGCCTTCGGTTGCGCGCCGTTCCTTCCTGCGCTCGACGCCCGCATAGCCGGCCGCGCGCTGTTCGGCGCCGCTGCGTAATTTTTCCAGCAGGTCGGCGATGCGGTCGAGATCGCTTTCCAGCGTGTCCCAGGATTCTGTCCGCGAAGCCGTTTGGGCGGCGGGCAATACGCGTTCCTCCATTTCGTGCGCGATGCCGCCGATGCGCATCGCTCCGGCCATGCGCGCGCTGCCCTTGAATGTGTGCAGCATCCGCTTCAGTTGTTGCGGTTGCCGGTCGTCGTCAGGCTGATCGCGCCATGCGCGCAACCGCGCGCTGATCTGCGGGAGCAGCTCGCCCGCCTCTTCCAGGAAGACCGGCAGCAGTTGCGCATCGATGTCATCGCGGGCTTGCGGTTTTTCCGGCGCGGGAATGGCCGGAGCAAGCGGGGCGGGCGCGGCTTCTTCTGCCGGCGCCGCCGCAGCTTCCGCAGCTTCCGCAGGCACGGAGGGCGGGACGGCGGCTTCCTCGGGAGCAGGCGCTACAGGTTTTTCTGCCGCCTGTTCCGGCTCGATACCGCTCTCGATTTGCTGCGCGGTCGCGACCAGATCGTTTGCCTCGATGTTCACCCCGCCCTGGCTGTTGAGCGCATCCACCCAGCCGGTGAATTTCTGTTCCGCCTCGGCGATGAAACGCAGCAGCCCGGGGGTGGCCGGCCTGTTGTCCTGCAGCCATTTGTTCAGCGCGCGTTCGACATTCCAGGCGACTTCGCCGAGGTCGGTCAGGCCGACCATGCGCCCGCTGCCCTTGAGGGTATGAAAACCGCGCCGGATGTTCACCAGGGACTCGCGTTCGAGGTGCAGCCGGCAGGCTTCCAGGTTGTTGCGCATGGCAAGCAGCACTTCCTGCGCCTCTTCCAGGAAGACCTCGAGCAATTCCTGGTCTTCGGCTGCCGGGCGCGGTATTTCGGCTGGGGCGCGAGGTTGCTCGGGTGCCGCCGCCTGTGCGGGAGCCTGCCGCAGCCCCGATATTCCGCCCAATGCCGCCTGCAATGAGGAAACGTCGCCCGCCTGGCCATCTGCCAGATGCCGCAGATAATTTTCCAGCGCGTTCACCGCATCGGTCAGGGCATGGCCCTCCGTTGGTTCCGGGACATCGTCGCCCTGCGCAAAAAGGCGGATGCCGCCCTGGAGGGACGCCAGCAACAGCTCCGCCTGTTCCAGGGAAGCGATATGCAAACCGCCCTGTATCTGGCCGGCAAGGCGCAGCAGTTCGCCCAGCTCGTTGCGCTTGGACGGGTCGCCGAAGAAGGCGCTCAACCCTTGTCCGAGATACTGGAGATTCGCCAGCATTTCGTTGAACAGGTGAATCCTCACGTCGCCTTGTTGCAGCCGGCAATGCAGGCGCACCAGCTCGGCCAGTTGTTGCGCGTCCTCGGGCTGCTGCCGCGCCGCCGCCTGCATGCGTTCCGACAGGATGCGCGCTTCTTTCAGGAAGCCGCTGTTCAGGCTGCCGTAATGCCGGATGCCGCTGCCCAGCAGCAGCAACGCCATCGCCATGTCCAGCGCGATGAGCCGCGCAGTCTCCGGCCCGTTCGCATACTGCGACAGCGCGTGAATCTGCCCGGTCAGGTAGCGCAGGGCATGGCTGCCGAGTTTTTCGCCCTGCGCGGCGAGCTGCCCGGCATGTCCGATGAATTCTGCGCATGCCGTCTTGTTGCCTTGCGCGCACCGCTCCCAGCTTTCTTCGGCGGCGTTCAGTTGATCGCGCAGCGCATCGAGAATGGGCGCCGCTTCATCGGGCGGCATGGCGGCAAGCCCGGGCAGGTAATATTCCAGCATATAGACCTGCCGGATTTCCTCCGCCAGATCGCTCGCGGCGCGGCTGCGCCCGATCAGGCAGAGCATCTCGTTCAGGATCGGCTGCGCTTCAGCGCTGCTGCCTTCGGCGACGACACGCATCTGCTGGTCTATGCGCCCCAGCAGCCGGTTGATATTCAGTTCCGCCGGCATGCTGTCCAGACGCAAACAGTCGACCAGCCCGCAGGCGACCCACCAGAACGCGCGGCTGCCGTCCTGCGGCATGCAGCGCATCGCGCCGCTCAAGGCCTGCCGCATCGTCTGCAATGCGGCAGGCGCGTCGTCCTTGCGCAGCCAATGCAGCAGCCCCTGCTGGTATTGGCTGCGCAACACCTTCAGCCGGTGCGGGGCGTCATCTTCGTGGGGCGCGCTCAATACCTGTTGCGGCAACTGCACATCCAGGTCGGGCTTTGCGCCGCCCAGTGCGCCGCGATCAAGTTGTGCGGTGCCGGTCATAGGCTGTCTTGCCCAGGGCTACAACTTGAAGCCCGCTACCGAACCCTTCAGGTCGGCGGACAGGTTGGCGAGCTGCGCGACCGAGTTGGCCGTCAAGCGGGTGCCGTCGGTGGCCTGCTGGGTGATTTGCAGGATGTTGCGCATCGCATGCGCCACCTTGCCGGCCATGTCGGTCTGCATCCGGGTTGAGGCCGAGATGCCGTCGATCAGCGCCGCGAGTTCCCCGGACACCTGCTCGATCTCCTTCAGCGATTGCCCGGCCACGTCCGACAGCTTCGCGCCTTCCACTACGCCCAGGGTGCTTTGCTCCATTGCCGCGATGGCGTCCTGCGTGTCGCCCTGGATGGTCTTCACCAGCGTGCCGATCTGCCGGGTCGCCTCGGCGGAGCGTTCCGCGAGGCGTTGCACTTCCTCGGCCACCACCGAAAAACCGCGCCCCGCTTCGCCGGCGGAAACTGCCTGGATCGCCGCGTTCAACGCCAGCACGTTGGTCATCTCGGTGATGTCGGAAATCAGGTCGACGATCTCGCCGATTTCCTGCGAGCTTTCGCCGAGGCGCTTGATGCGTTTGGAGGTCTCCTGGATCTGTTCGCGGATGCCGTCCATGCCGGCGATGGTGTTGCGCACCGCCAGGCCGCCCCGTTCGGTCGCCGCCAGCGTGCGCTGCCCCACTTCGGTCGCCCGGGCGGCGCTGCTGTCCACTTCGCGGATCGAGCCGGCCATCGACTGCACCGACTCGCCGGCCTTCCTGATTTCAAGCGCCTGCTTCTGCGCCGCCTCCAGCAGACCCTTGGAAATCTGCTCGGCCTGCCTTGTCGCGCGGCCCATCTGGTCGGCCGCGACCATGATGCGCGCCACCAGCTTGCGCAGCTCTTCGGTGGTGTAGTTCACCGCGCCGGCAATCGCGCCGGTGATGTCCTCCGATACCGTGGCGTTCACCGTCAGGTTGCCTCCCGCGAGCTCGCTCAATTCGTCCATCAGGCGCTGGATCGCGGCCTGGTTGCGCCGGTTGGAATTCTCCGCTTCCTCGGCGCGCTGGCGCGAATCGTTCAGGTAGACTTTGGCCAGCACCAGCAGTTGCAGCAGTACCAGCATCCCGGCCAATACCGCGACCGGGCCGGCGATGCGCGCGGCCACACCGGACTGGTACGCGTCGATCAGGCGCTGGCTTTTCGCCAGCACCAGGTCCATGTTGCCGGCAACCGACCTGGCGGCATTTTTCGCGTTGACCAGTTGCTGCGCTTGCGCGTTCAGCGTCCCGATATTGTTGCGGTAGGGCTCAAGCAGGCCGCTCAGCGATTGGGTCGCCGAGTCTTCCGGCGGCTGGGCCGCCAGGCTCCGCTCGGCGACGGCGATCTCGAAATCCAGCGCGGCCAGTTGCTCCGGGGAAACATCGGCGGCCAATGCCCTCGCGGCCTCCTTGGCGATCCGCTCCGTGGACAGCGCGAGGCGGATCGCATGTTCCTTCTGCTCGCCGCTGGTGGAACGGATCAGCACCTGGGCCTGGTTGCGGACCTCGGCGCTCGTGGCTTCGATGGCGGACACGGTGGCGGCCAGCGTCACCAGGCCGAGGCGGCCTTCTTCCAATGCCCGCACATCCGACATGGTGCGGTTCGCGCTTGCCATCAATTCGTCCAGCACCTCGCGCGCCGCGCCGCCGGTGGGCGGCAGGCTGCCGTCCCCCTTGTCCAGCAGGCGCAGGATGCCGGCAAAGTTTTCCTTGCTCTGCGCCAGCGCCTGGAACGCCGAGGCGTCTCCCAGCGCGCTCGATTGCGCATCCTTCGCCAAGCGTTGGGACAGCATCAGCAGCTTGCCGGATTGCGTCAGGTAACGCGCGGTATAGTCCGCCTCGCGGCTGTTGACATAAGCCGCCGCGGCCGCAACGGCGAAGAACGCCACCAGCGAACCGCTCAGCAATCTTATTTTCAGGGTCAGGCGCCCCGGTGCAGCGGGTGCCGCCCCCCGGTCCGCCCCGGTGATTCTTTGGCCGGGCAGCTTGAATTCGGGCAACACCAGTTTGAATGCCATAGGTTTACCTTCTTCTTCCGGGCGCTAAGCGCCGACCTGCAAAAATTCCGGCTGCTCCAGCAAGCCGGGTATGTCGAGCTTCTGCCAGTAATTTCCCCGTTCGTCGCAGTATTGCACCTGCCCGTTGGCCTCGCTTTGCGTCCAGGTGCGGGCGTTGCGCAGGCCCAGCACGCGCTCCACCAGCAATGCCGCATTGAATGCGTAGCGTTCGGCGACCAGCAGCACGCGGTTGGCGGACGCCCCGGACGCCTTGCCGCTTTGCCGGTAGGCGGCCAGGTCGGTCACGCCATACAGCGCACCGCGCACGCTGATCGCGCCGAGGAACCACGGCTTGGCGAGCGGCGCCGCGGTGAGCGGCGGCAGCGGCAACGCCCCGCCGAGGTCGTGCATGTCCACCAGCCAGTTCTGTTCCGCGATCTGCACGCCCAGCGTGGAGATTTGCTCGCCGGCGCGGCCTTTGGCCTGCATGCGCTCGAGCAGGTCCTGCTGAAATTCGCGCAGATTAAGCCGTCTGGACATGGATGTCCCTATCCGGCATCGCCATTGAACTGCCCTGCTGGCGTGCGCGGGTAATGACGGCTGCCACCAGGCTGTTTTTGGTGAAGGGTTTGAGCAGGTATTGTTCCGAACCGACCAGTTTGGCGCGCGCACGGTCGAATAGCGCATCCTTGCTGGTCAGCATGACGATGGGGATATTCCTGAGATGGGGGTGATTCTTGAGCAGCACGCAAGTTTGATAACCATCCAGGCGCGGCATGATCACGTCCACAAAAATCAGATCGGGCTGGTGTTCTGCAACCTTGGACAAACCGTCGAAGCCGTCCTCGGACAGCACGACCCGGCATCCCGCCTGCGACAGGAAAATTTCGCCGCTGCGCCGGATGGTGTTGCTGTCGTCGATCAGCACCACTTTCTTCCCCGCCAAGGGCAGATTTTCGCCCAAATTTACCTCCCTGTCAGACATCAGGCGCCTGCTCGTTAATCTTGAGCGGCTTGCGGCTCTGATACTAACTTGGGAGTCATTCAGACCAAGCGCAGAATTGAGGGGTAAACCTCAATCTGTTTGAGTTCAACTATCGCCGCCAGAAGTGCGGCGTGAACAGGATCAGCACAGTGAAGATTTCCAGCCGTCCGACCAGCATGGCGAAGGTGCATACCCAGGTCTGGAAATCGCTCAGCCCCGCATAATTGCCTGCCGGCCCGACCGCGCCCAACCCCGGGCCGAAATTATTGACGCAGGCCAGTACCGCCGAGAAGGCCGAAATGAAATCCATGCCGCTGATCAGCAGCACGAAGGTCAAGGTGGCGATGGTCATGAAATACAGGAAGATGAATCCCAGCACCGAGAACACGATGTTGTTGGGCACGACGTGACCGCCGATCTTCATCGGATTGACTGCGGCGGGGTGCAGCAATTTGACAAATTCGCGCCCGGCCTGCTTGAACAGAATCAAGGTGCGGATCATCTTGATGCCGCCACCGGTCGAGCCGGAGCTGGCTACCGTACAGGCGAGAAACATCATCCACAGCGGCGCGAAAATCGGCCACTGGTTGAAATCCACGCTGGCATAACCGGAACTGGTCGCGATGGAAACCAGATTGAAACTGGCATGGCGCAACGCCGTCCAGAAACCCGGATAGACATCCTGCCACCACAGGAATATAGCGATGCCGACGCAACTGGACAGTATCAACACCAAAGATGCGGACGCCTCCGCATCGTGCCGATAGACCGCCAGGCTTTTCCCGCGCCATGCCAGAAAGTGCGTGGAAAAATTGATCACGGCGAGCAGCATGAAAACAATCAGCACAAACTCAATGGCCGGTGAATTGAAATAGCCGATGCTCGCATCGTGTGTGGAAAATCCGCCCAGCCCCATCGCAGAAAAAGCATGGCATACCGCATCCAGCCAGTCCATCCCCGCCCACTTCAGCGCGCTGATGCAGGCCAGTGTGATTGCCGCATACACCACCCACAGATTGCGCGCCGTTTCGGCGATGCGCGGCGTCAACGCGGCATCCTTCATCGGCCCCGGGGTTTCCGCCTTGAACAGCTGCCGTCCGCCGATGCCCAGCAGCGGCAGGATCGCCACCGCCAGCACGATGATGCCCAGCCCACCCAGCCAGTTTAGTTCGTGCCGCCACACGTTGATCGCGGGCGGCAGGCTGTCCAGCCCGGTCAGCACGGTCGCGCCGGTGGTGGTCATGCCGGACATGGTTTCGAAATAGGCATCGGTGAATGACAAACCGGGGATCATCATCAGCAACGGGATTGTGGCAAACATCGGCATCGCCGACCACATCGCCACCACCAGCAGGTAGCCGTGGCGGATCGACAGTTCGCCCTTGGAGCGGCGCGTCAGCAGCCACATCAGAAAACCGATGGACAATGTCCAGACCATCGCCAGCAGGAAATCCAGCAGCATGGCGTAGTCGGCATAGATCAGCGCGGTGATGACCGGCATGAGGTAAGCCGCGCTGAACACCACCAGCATCAGGCCTAAAGCATGAATAACGGTCAGCGCGCGCCCCATCAGAAGAACCCGAGGCTGACCTGAAACAGTTTCTCGACCCTTTTCACCATCTGCTTGTTGATGACGAACACGATGACATGGTCTTCCGCCTCGATCAGCGTGTCGTGATGCCCCATGATGACCCGGTCGCCGCGCACGATCGCGCCGATGGTCGCGCCCTTGGGCAGGTCGACCTCGTCTATGCGCCGCCCGACCACGCGCGAGGACTGCCGGTCGCCATGCACCACCAGTTCCAGCGCTTCCGCCGCGCCGCGCCGCAACGAATGCACCGCCGCCAC
>CAYGIF010000056.1:0-1506 GCA_964349865.1 uncultured Gallionella sp.
GGTATAGAAACGCCCGTCGGGGTGGCGCTTCCATGAGCCGGCATGCACTTCGTAGATATTGATCGCGCCGTGCAGCCAATCCCATTGTCCGCGTTGCTTCATCCATTCGCCGTCCTGCCAGCGGTGCCGGTTGGACGGGGCGGCGAGGGCGGCTGTGCCGGGGCGATGTTCGTAGCCTTGCGCGTAGGGGTCGGTCTTGGTCAGCAGGTGCCCGGTGGCGCGGTTGCGGATCTCGTAGCGGTACAGCGCGTGTTGCGCAATCTCCGGAATGAACAGTTCCCACACGCCGCTGGAACCGTGCGAGCGCATCAGATGGATGCGGCCATCCCAGTTGTTGAATTCGCCCACCACGCTGACGCGCTCGGCGTTCGGCGCCCAGACAGCAAAGCGCACCCCTTTGACGCCGTCGATTTCGATACCGTGCGAACCCAGCATCCGGTAACCCTGGCGCAGCTTGCCTTCGCCGAACAGGTACAAGTCATCCGGGGAGATATGGGGTTGAAACTGGTAGGGGTCGAAGACTTCATGGGTCGCGCTGCCATAGTGCATGCGCAGACGGTAGGGGCGGGCGGGTTCGTTGCTGCCGCGCCATTCAAATACCCCGGCGGGGTGGATACGCTTAAGCGCACCGGCTTCAGTGCTGTTCAGCAGCTCGACTGCGGTGGCATGCGGTTCATAAACCCTGACAACCCACTCCGCACCCTCGCGATGCAGGCCGAGTAAACCGAATGGATCATGGAGGCGAGTTTGCAGCAGCGATTCGATCGGTTTCTTCACCTGTTCCACCATTGTCCTTGTCTAGTGGGACGATTGTAAACGATAATGGCAGGGCTACAACAAGGTAAATAAGGGAGCGCAAAATGAAGGCTGAACCGGGTTACCTGCAAAGAAAATATCATCTTGCCACGGGCGAACTGGCATCGCGTTTTGTCAGCCGCATCACCAAAAATACCTATGCGATGGTGCTGGCCGGTGGCCGGGGTAGCCGCCTGTATCAACTGACCGATTGGCGCGCCAAGCCCGCCGTTCCTTTCGGCGGCAAGTTCCGCATCATCGATTTCGTGCTGTCCAACTGCGTCAATTCCGGCATTCGCCACATCGGTGTGGCAACTCAATACAAATCGCACAGCCTGATCCGGCACATCCAGCAAGGCTGGTCTTTTTTGAGCGGCCAATTCGGCGAATCCGTTAACTTATTACCCGCGCAACAGCGCGTCAGTGAAGAGCACTGGTATCAGGGAACCGCCGATGCGGTATACCAGAACCTCGATATCCTGCGTGAGGCAGACCCGGATTTTGTATTGGTTCTGGCCGGGGATCACGTTTATAAAATGGACTACGGCAAGCTGCTCGCGTTTCACGTCGAAAAGAAAGCCGAGATGACGGTTGCTTGCCTGGAAGTGCCCGTGGCGGACGCAACCGCGTTTGGCGTAATGGACGTAGATGCTAACTCCCGTGTTGTAAAGTTCGACGAGAAACCCGCTCACCCCGCTTGCATTCCAGGCA
>CAYGIF010000056.1:1516-13570 GCA_964349865.1 uncultured Gallionella sp.
GCATTTATGTGTTCAACGCGCGCTTTCTTTTCGATCAGTTGGTTCGCGATGCCGACGATCCGCGTTCCAGCCACGATTTCGGCAAGGACTTGATCCCGTATATGGTTTCGAATTATCGGGTATTTGCGCAAAGCTTCGAGCAAAGCTGTGTTGGCATAAGCAACGGCCAGGGTCCTTATTGGCGCGACGTGGGCACCATCGATGCATATTGGGAAGCCAACATGGAACTGACCAAGGTTATTCCAGACCTGAATATGTACGACCAGGAATGGCCGATCTGGACGCATCAGGAGCAGTTGCCGCCGGCCAAGTTCGTGTTCGACGATGAAGACCGGCGCGGCATGGCCATCGATTCGCTGGTTTCCGGCGGATGCATCATCAGCGGTTCGACGGTGCGTCGCTCGCTGCTGTTTTCGGATGTGCGCGTCGACAGCCATTGTAATATTGAAGATTCGGTGCTGCTGCCCAAGGTGAATATCGGAAGGCATGTCACGTTGAAGCGCGTCATCGTGGACAAGAGCTGCAATATTCCCGAGGGACTTGAGGTCGGGGTCAACCCGGAAGAAGACCGCAAGCGCTTCCATGTCAGCCCGAATGGCGTGACGGTGATTACCCCGGAAATGCTCGGGCAGAAGGTTCACAGCCTGCGTTAATTTGAAGAATTTCAGCCCCAGAAAGCAGGCAGTTTCACCATGAAAAGATCCGTTGACCTGGTTTTCCTGTGGCACATGCACCAGCCGGATTACCGCGATTATTCCAGCGGCGATTTTGTGTTGCCGTGGACCTATTTGCATGCCATCAAGGACTACACCGACATGGCTTACCACCTTGAGCGGCATCCCAAGATGCGCGTCGTGGTGAATTTCGTACCGGTTCTGCTCGATCAACTGGAGGATTACGCAGACCAGTTTGCCACCGGTAAGTTGCGCGATCCCTTGTTGCGCATGCTGGCGCATGAAAACATCGGCGAATTATCCGCAACACAGCGGCAATTCATCCTGGATGCCTGCTTCCGCAGCAACCACACCAAGATGATCGCCCCCTATCCGGCCTACAAGCGCCTGCTGGAATTGTTCACCCGCCTGCATATCGACGGGGAAATCGCCTTGTCCTATCTATCTGGGCAATATATGGCTGACCTGCTGACCTGGTATCACCTGGTCTGGTGCGGCGAGAGCGTGCGCCGCGAGCATGCCCTGGTGGCGCAGTTGATGAGCAAAGCCGAGGGGTTCAGCTATGAAGACCGCAAGCAATTGCTCGATTTCATCGGCGAATTGATTGCCGGCATCATTCCGCGCTATCGCAAGCTTGCCGAATCAGGGCAAATCGAAATATCCGCCACGCCGCATTACCACCCGCTGGCTCCGCTGCTGATCGATTTTGCCAGCGCCAAGGAGGCCATGCCCGATGCGCCATTGCCCAACTCCCCGCATTACCCCAAGGGGCGGCTGCGCGTGACTGCGCATGTCCGGTTGGCGAAGAAAAGTCATCGTGAACGTTTTGGCGCCGAACCGCAAGGTATGTGGCCGGCCGAAGGATCGATTTCCTCGGAAACGCTGGAGGTATTGGCTGCCGAGGGCTGCCGCTGGACTGCCAGCGGCGAGAGCGTGCTGGTCAACAGCCTGCGCCAGACGCAACAAGCCGTCCCGGCGCGTGCCCAATACCTGTACCGGCCTTATCGCCTGGAAAAAGTAGGCGATGGTTTGCAATGTTTCTTCCGCGATGACCGTTTATCTGACTTGATCGGCTTTGAATATTCGCGCTGGCACGGCAAAGACGCCGCGAATCATTTCCTCGATCAGGTCGCGGGCATCGCGCAACATGCCGCAGAAGATGAAACGCCCGTGGTGAGCGTGATCCTCGACGGCGAAAACGCCTGGGAATATTATCCCTACAACGGTTTTTATTTTATTGATGCGCTTTATACGGCCCTCGAGACCCATGAACAGATACGCACCACCACTTACAGCGACTACCTAAAAAAACAAGGCACGGCTCGCCACGCAGCCGATTATGCCCGCACGCATAGCCTCGGTGACATCGTTGCGGGTAGCTGGGTTTATGGCAATTTCTCGACCTGGATTGGCTCGCCTGACAAGAATCGCGCATGGGACTTGCTGTGCGTCGCCAAGCAAAGCTTCGATATGGTCATGTCCAGTGACCGGCTCGACCCGGCCGAACAGGAAGCGGCCGAAAGGCAGCTTTGCTCTTGCGAGAGTTCCGACTGGTTCTGGTGGTTTGGCGATTACAACCCCGCACACTCGGTAGCCAGCTTCGATCGGCTGTTCCGCCACAACCTGACCGAATTGTATCGCCTGCTGAAATTGCCGCCCCCGCTGAATTTGTCGGAGCCGGTCAGCCAGGGCGGCGGTTCTCCCGAGGCGGGCGGCGCGATGCGGCGCGCTTCCGAATGAATTTGACTCACGGGCTGAAATTTCATGGCTAATACGGTTTCCTTGTTGTTTGGCGTCCACGCCCATCAGCCGGTCGGGAATTTCCCGGAAGTCATCGACGATGCGCATTTGCGTTGCTATCGCCCTTTTCTGCAAACGCTGCACCGCTATCCGGAATTCCGCTTTGCGGTGCATTTCAGCGGCTGGCTGCTGGATTACCTGCTGCAAAAATTCCCCGAAGACATGGCGCTGTTGCAGGAAATGGTCGCGCGCGGCCAAGTCGAATTATTTGGGGCAGGGGACACAGAGCCGGTGCTGGCCGTCATTCCGGAACAGGATCGGGTCGGCCAACTGACGCGTTTTTCCGACAAGCTGGAAGCCAGGTTAGGCCAGCGCCCGCAAGGCGCATGGCTCACCGAGCGGGTCTGGGAGGCGACGGTGGTTCCTTCGCTGGCCGACGCGGGAATCCGCTATGTGACGGTCGACGACTACCATTTCCTGTGCGCCGGCAAAGAAGCCGATCAACTGGATGGCTATTACACCACCGAAGAGGGCGGCAAGCCGCTGGATCTGTTCCCGATTTCGGAAGGGCTGCGCTATCGCATCCCGTTTGCGCCCGTGCATGAGGTGGTCGGCTACATGGAAGGGCTTGCCGGGCAGGACGAGAATGCCGCCGCCGTGTATTTCGACGACATCGAAAAATTCGGCATCTGGCCGGAAACCTATGAATGGGTGTACGGGAAGGGATGGCTGGAAAACTTCATCCGCGGCGTACTGGCTTCAGAAAAAATCAGGCCGCGCACCTATAAGGAATATCACGCCGAAGCCAGGACACGCGGTATCGTCTACCTGCCGACTACTTCCTACATCGAAATGAACGAGTGGACTTTGCCTGCCGCCGCCGCCGCAAAATATACCGATCTCGTCGCCCGTGAAAAAGAAGCAGGGCGGTATGAAGAACATAAAGCCTTTATTCGCGGTGGAATCTGGAAGAACTTTTTTACTCGCTACCCGGAATCCAACTGGATGCATAAGCGTATGCTGGCCTTGTCGTTAAGGGTTGCCCGGTTGCCCGAAGGCAAGCGCACGGAGGATTTGCTGGACGATTTATATGAGGCGCAGGCCAATGATGCATACTGGCATGGCCTGTTTGGCGGGCTTTATCTGCCGCACCTGCGCCGCGCTGTCTTTAATGCCATCGTCCGCCTAGAAGCCAAGCTGGATAACCTTGCCCCGCGCAAAACAGCGCTTCGGGAGGATTTTGATAAAGATGGTATTGATGAATTATTTATATTTAACAATAAATTACAAACGATAGTTAAACTAGATGGTTATGGTTGGATTTGCGAATTCGACGACTATCGCCTGAACCATAACTTTGGCGACACCTTGCGCCTGCAGGCCGAGCATTACTTTGAAAAAATCCACCGGAACGCCCAAAGCGGCGGACATGCCGGCGAAGGCATAGCCTCGGCGCATGACCGTATCGCCTTCAAGCACGAAATTCTTCCATCCGATTTGTTGACAGATTACCAGCCGCTTGGCTTGTTTAGCGATTCATGGGTAATGGAAAGCGAACGTTTATCCATCCAGAACTTCGCCCTGATTGAGTCCAACCGCTTTTCGGTGCAATTCCGGGCTGAAATCGGGCAAGGTGCCATCACAAAAACCATTAAGCTTGCCGGCAATCGAATCGAAGCCCAATATGCCGCCGAGCAGCTCAATGACGGGATGATATCGGTCAGGCTGGCGCTTGCCATGCCAAGTTGCGACGGCTACTCAGGCCGGTATATTGATGCCGATAACAAAATCCTCGGCGGGTTTGGTATGTCGTTGGATGCGGACAAGATAACCAGGCTTACTCTGGATGACGGAGTGCTGGGTGGGCACCTGATTCTTGGAGCATCAAAAGCCGTAACCATTCACGCCGAACCGTACTTCACCGTTTCCCAATCTGAAGCCGGGTTTGAGAAAATCATGCAGGCCGTCGAAATTATCGTTCTTTTGCCGATAGGTGACAGTCCGGTAATAAGCCTGTGGCTGGAAGTCAATCCAGGTAATTTAAAACTGTAGGGCAGTAAAGGTAGGTGTATATGTATGAAAATAAATTCCTTTACCTACTAAATGCCTACTAAATTTATTATTTGACATAATATACATTATGCGAATATCAGGGCAAGGCGGAACGGTTCGCAGAAATTCTTACACCCTCCAGGCCGGCTCTGCTTCAATAATTAGCCTGTAGCATTTTCCAGCAAGTGCATAATCAACGACCTTAGCTTGGCTGGCCTGACGGGTTTGTGCAGCAAATGATGCCCGCTTACGCTGGCCAGCTTCAAAACTGTCGGGCTGGTATCCCCGCTGATTAAAATGCAGGGAATCCGTTGATTTTGATGCCGGCGCACCAAGTCAATAACACCCATGCCATTTGTATGGTTTTCCAGTTGGTAGTCGCTGATAATCAAATCCCATTTCACCCTGTCATGTAAAAACTGCTCTACCTGCGCTACCGATGCTGCCGCGCTTACTTGGCAACCCCACGAAGTCAGAATGCCGGCTGTGCCAGATAGCACTGCTGCGTCATCATCGACAATCAGCAATCTTTTCCCGGCCAAGGGTGATTTCTCAACCTCTTGCTCGAGGTCGGCTGAATCCCGTGCCGCAGCCATGAATGACCTGCCGGAACTGGGCGCAATCGGCACTTCCAGGGCGAACACGGATCCCTTGCCGGGTGCGGAGCGTAACTCGATACGATGCCCGAGCAATTTCACCAGGCGATCCACAATGGCCAATCCCAATCCCAGCCCCTTGCCGGTATCCAGTTGCGGTTGCGCCAACTGGAAGAACTCGCGGAATATGTTGCCCTGATCGGTTTTTGAAATACCGACTCCGTTGTCGCGCACCTCGATGCGCAAAAAATGTCCGCGGCGGCGGCACACAACCATAACGCTGCCGTTCTGGTATGTGTAGCGTATCGCGTTGCTTACCAGATTCGCGAGGATGCGCTCAAGCAGCAGCGGATCACTGGTGACATATCCGGCGCATGGCCGGACAACCAGGCGAATATTCTTGACGCTGGCGAGCATTTGGTAATCCGCCGCGATGCGCCCCAGCATGGCACCCACAGCGCAGGTCTGTATTTGCGGGATCACCGCTCCCGCATCCAGCTTGGAAATGTCGAGCAAGGCATTCAACAGTTCGGAAAGCGCCTCGATGGAACGCTCCACCTGTTCGACCAGATGCCGCTGCTCGGTGCCGGACACCTTGCGCTGCAGTTCGGCGACGTATAAGCCCAAGGCATGCAGCGGCTGGCGCAAGTCGTGGCTGGCCACTGCCAGAAAATGGCTTTTGTCATGGCTGGCGTGTTCCGCTTCTTCTTTTTTGACCCGCAAAGCCTGTGTCGCTTCTTCTATCCGCTGTTGCAGAGTTGTATGTTCCTGTTGCAACTGTGCGGCCATTTCATTCATACCTTGCGCCAAAGTATTCAGTTCGCTGACATGGGTTTGCAGCGAAATGCGAGTAGCGAGATCCCCCCTGCCTATCGCCTGCACGGCATCACTGAGCTTGCGAATCGGATAGGTAATGCTGCGGCTGGCGAGATACACCAAATAAAAAAATAATCCCAGGAACAGGGAAGTTGCAGCCACGGTAACCCTGAGCATCTGCGTCTTGGCTTTCTCGATACGACGCTTGCTCATTTCGACGATAACCGCGCCTATCTTCTGTGCGGCGGCCGGCTTCTTGCCGCTTAAATCATCCAGGGTGAGCTGTTCCGGGATAATCGGCTGGTAAACCCATATGCTTTCCTCATTGCTGCGCACCGGAGTCAGCAAATTTGCTTCTTCGCCGACGGCTGCCTGTTTTATGTTGGTCTGACCAACAAGATAGTCGCTTGCCGCAAGGCTCACTTCGGTGAACACATTATTTGGGGGCATGGAGAATACTCCTGCGCCAACCAAAACTTCGGAGGACGAATTCAAAATAACCACACCGCGCACATCCTGCTGTTGCAAAACCCCGTTGGCAATATTCTGCAAAAACGCCTGGTTATTTGAAAACACGCCGTATTCACCGCTTGAAGCAAGTTGGCGCGCAATCGATTTGCCGCGTTCCAGCAGGTTTTGCTCCAGATCGGAAAAGCGGCCATGCAGGAAGAATGATTCCAGGCTGACCGCCATGATGAATAATGGGATAAGCGTCAACCAGGCGACCTGCAGGCGAATGCCGAATTGTTTCACCGTACCCCCTCCCCGGCTTTATCCATGCGTTCGCGTATTGCTTCCGGCGAATCCAGCGCAATCCCTAACGAGCGCGCAACCTGCTGATTTATGGCGATACTGAACGACACGGGATGCTGCGGTTCGGGCAATTTCCCGCCTCTTGCAAAGGAAATAATCGCTTCGGCGGTTTGCCCGGCCAGTTGTTCGGGTGTGGAGAAAACGGCGCCAAGCGCGCCGGCATTCACGTAAGCCTGCGAGATGCCGATTAACGGAACCTTATACCGATAGCTGGTCAGCAAAATATTGCGCACGTTGCCGCTGCTGTAAATTTCGCTGTCGGGAACAACCAGCAGCACATCGCTGTTGTTCAAAACGCTTTCCAGAGTGGCAAACAAGTTTTCGGCTGATCGGGCCGATTGAGCGTTAAGTGACATCCCTCGTGGCAAACGAGGAAGGGTGATATGAGCATCCGACGAATATAGCAGGCCGACTATTTTGTGCCTGGGAAGAGCCGCCTGGATAAAATTTAGCTGCCGATCCCACGGTTGGTCGAGATAAATAGCCGATGTCACGTTGGATCGATGGTGTGCGGGGTGATTCCCGATCAATATCTCATAACCCATCCTGGGGATCATTACGCCCAGTACCGGTGCGTCGAATTTAGCAATGGCAAGCTCCATTGCTTTCATGCCTACGGCGATAACCAAGCCGGCATTGGCGCCTTCGCCGTTCTGTGACTCAATAACAGCCACATCGGCCTTGCTTGCGGCAAGCGCCTTGTTGAGCGCGGCTGAGAATTGCTGGTATGGCGGGCTGTTGTCGCTCATAAGCAAGCGAACATTCAGTGTTTCTGCCTGAACCAAAGTTGTCAGCAGCGCGATTGCGTTCGAAAGCAGAAAGATGGCTAATTGGCGAAACATTGGCGGCAGGCTTAAAAACCCAGCGTTGCGGTCAGGTAGACACGCCGCTTGCCTGTGATATTCGTGTTGTAGTCGAAGTAATGGTCATTCAGCGCGTTTTGCATCACCAAGGCGATTTCGCCGCCGCCTGATCCCTCTTCTTTGTTTCGCCATGTGCCAAAGCGTTGAGCCACTCTCAAGTCAAGATAACGCGTCAATGGTTGCAGAGCTGCTCCATCCAGAATCCTAACCGGGTCTATATGGTAAAACCCTACCCCAAGCTGTAGCCCGCCGTAAAAATCATGCGAAAGCAGCAAGCTGGCGCTATTCAACGGCACGGTCAGACGGTAGCTGTGGGCAAATTCTATAAGCGCCGTGTTGACTGCCGGAACAGGTGGCACACGACTTGGGCGCACACTGGCAATCTGATGCGCATAATTCACGGTTAGCTTGCTGCGTTCTCCCAACTTGTAATTGAGCGTACCTTCCAGCCCGGTATGAGTAGCGTTGAAATCGCTCTTGAAGCTTCTCGGGGTGACGGTCGAAGTGGGGTCAGCGACGGGGTCTACCCAGATAATGTCGTTGATTTGGTCATGATAGGCCCTGATGTCGAGGGTCGAGCCGGCTTCGTCCAACTGCCCGATATAACCAACTTCGCGGGAAAGCGCGCGTTCCGGGCCCAATCCGCCGGCCGCAAAAATGTCACGCCAAATATATTGCGTGGCGCCTATCTTTCTTAACAGAAATTGGCGGTTCCCCAGCTCCTCCATCATTTCGGGATTGCGGTAGGCGACTGAAACGCTGGCGCGTAGCGTATTTCGTGGAGATAAATGGTGGTTATATGAAACTCGCGGCGAAACTCGCGTCTGCCCCAGCGCATTTTTTTCCGCCATTGCTCCAAAATTCACGAGACTAACCGGAGTAATGCGCCATTCATCGTGCGCGAATATGCGGTATTCCCGCCACGTTGGCGAATACCGCAAGTTATTGGGGGAATTTGCCGAATCCTGGCGCGCGCCCATTCCCCACACAACACGGTTATCAGGCGAAGTATTCAGCGTATGCTGCAATTCGATGTCGTGACGGTGAATGACGGCATCATCGAAAACCGGGTAACTTCCGGGGGCGACCAAATTCAAGGCGGCAGGAGTGCAAGTAACACAGGGCGGAGTGAATCGGTCATCTTTCGTGTTCCGGCCAATGTGGTAGTAGTTGAGTTGAATATCGCCGTTTTCATGGATAGTATGCAGCCAGATAAGCTGTTGAAAATCGGAAATGGTCTTCTGGTCGCGTAGCGCGGTCACAAGCCCCTTCGATGTTTTGGCCGGAACGTTATCGCCGATTGTCCGGGAGGTATTGCCATAACCAAACTGAATATCAATATGGTCGCTGCCGGTCGGACGGTAGTTGATCCTGGCATTGATCAATTGCGTGCTGCTGCTGTCGTTCAGCGCGCCATTGGCAACGCCATTGACAGCGTACGGTGCATTATCGAAGCCATTATCGGCACGCGAAGCGAGTGTCACCCGGTAATCCCAGTCTTCTCCCATGCTGCCCATACGAGCCGAAACATCCGAGATACCCGCATCTCCCCGTCTGACAGACGCTTGTGATTGAGAACCGGCGGAGGCCTGGCGTGTGAGAATATTGATTACGCCCTGCACGGAATTTGAACCGCGCGAAGCGGCGGAGGGGCCGCGCACCACCTCGATCCGTTCTATATCGCCGATATCCAATGGAAATTCCGCCCAGTCCACCTGCCCGGATAGCGGCAAGTAAATCGAACGGCCATCGACCAGCACCTGCATTCTGCGTGCATAAGCGTCAGTATTTCCGCGGTATGACACGATGGGTGTATGCCCGTTGTGATACCCCACATACATCCCGGGCACCAGCTTGAATACATCGGCAATATTGCGGAAACCGGAAGCCGCAATCATCTTGCGATCAATCACCGTCATCGCGTTGGGCGTTTCCGAAATCGGCTGGGACAGACGCGAAGCGCTGAGTACAATGGGCAATTCCTGAAGATAATCCTGTTCACTTGGATAATCGGCAGCCCAAACGCTTCCGCAGTTCATGATAACCAGTAACACGGCCATGAATAGCCGACACCGAAATTGCTCCATAGCCCAACACTCCCGTATTGTTTTTTATTCCACACAGCCGGCGTGACCCGCGCTGTGCGCGATTATACGGTGAGGAAAAATAAAAAGGGTTGGCAATCATCTGCCAACCTTCAATTGACTTGGGAGTGGATATTTGACGGTGTCCGAATAATTGCGCACCACTCGTGCAGCGTCTCGCAATTAGCTTTCTGCCAGCCCGGACCGGTATGTATAAAGCAATTTTTTGGCTCACATTAAGCTTGTGTTAGACATCTTTGAAGCTCGGGCATTGTAGAATTCATCAAGCGGTGCATGGCGTTGGCGTATCGGAAAGCCGCAGGTAAAGGCTTGCGGTACACCCGGCAGCGTGGTTGGTTTCGCCTTCCCTCCAACCCGGCCAGAATTTGTAATCAAGGGTTTGCAGCATCGGCTTCATCGGCATATCCAACTTGGTGATGTGCTCGATCATCCAGTCCCTCAAAAAATGGGAGTAATGCTCTATTGCACTTTCACACCAAATACCCTTCTTGGCTGCCAACTCATCCCTCAAATGCTGAAGCTCCTTCAGCGAATATTGCTGTGCCGGTTTGTGTTTGGAAAAATCAAAGTTGGCCGCCTGCGCAATTTTTTCCTCATTTTCAAAATGAACGCATAACCAATCTTCGAGCGATCTAAATGCTTGCGATATGGCGGTGCAGTTTTTTTCCCTGATCGCACGCTCTACGCCATTGACCATACCTATCAAATTTTTGTGGTCGGAATCGATAACCGCATTCCCGACACTCAACTGTTTTTCCCATGCCAGTCCCATCATAGCCTCCTGCACCCGTTTTCCAATAACTGCCCAAATATTGCGCTGAGGGCAATCAATGCCGCATTGCCTTGATGTGAATTCTGCTAAACAAGCGTCTCCCGGAATATCGGGCAGCGCTCATTTTGCTATCGGATAGAAATTAAAAAAGGCAAGAAATTTCTGAGGTGATGCCAGAAGATGCGATGTCGGAGACGATGGAGTACCTATGAAAACAGCTTATGCTCTATGGCGTAGCGCACCAAATCTGCGACGCCTTTCAACTCGAGCTTGCAGAGCAGATTGCATTTGTGCGTACTGACCGTCTTGTCGCTGATAAAAAGCTGTTCGGCGATTTCGCCGACGCTTTTCCCTTCCACGATCAGGCGGAAAATTTCCAGCTCCCGATCCGACAAGATAAGCTCGATATTGGCCGTATCTGGCGAAGCGGAGGCATATGCCAGCCGCTCGGCCATCAACGGGCTGAGGTATCTACCCGTCGCAACGACTTTCTGGATAGCCTCAAGCAGGGTTTGCGGCGAACAGTCCTTGCAGATGTAACCCGTTGCACCCGCTCTCATGGCGCGCAACACTGTGTTCACTTCATCATGCATGCTGAGCACCAGGATCAACAGGTCAGGGTAAATACTCTTGATATGGCTGATCAAATCCACGCCGTTTTTGCCGGGCATGCTCATGTCGAGCAACAGCAAATCAACTTGGGTAGCGCGCAATTTTTCCAACAACTCACCACCGCTAGCCGCTTCGGCAGCCACTTCAATGCCCGGTGACGCTCCCAAATACTGAATCAGCCCCGCGCGAACCAGTTCGTGATCATCGGTTACCGCTAAGCGAATTGCCATACAGCCGCCTTTTTCTTACATACAACAAAACATGGAGGAATCAATTTTCAAGTTTCTATGCTAGCTAACGCAATCCAGTAGTCTGGTTTTTACACCTATCCATAAAAAATTGATATATGCCGAAATGCCTATATATTTCGGCCTAGAGACGAGTTGAAATTATGAAAATAATGCCAGAAAGGCAGGGGAAATGGGGAGTATTTTGAAAATTGGGCGCTAAAAATCAAGGCACCCAGCTAATTGTGCCAACTGCTTGTTTGGTGGGGTGACTGATGGGGCTCGAACCCACGACAACCGGAATCACAATCCGGGACTCTACCAACTGAGCTACAGCCACCACTGAACTTTGCTTGTCCGACACTGGCGTGCCCGACAGGAATCGAACCTGCAACCCCCAGCTTAGAAGGCTGGTGCTCTATCCGGTTGAGCTACGGGCACAATTCTTTTCGAGGCTACCTGAATCTTTGCTGAAACCTGGTCGGGGTGGAGAGATTCGAACTCCCGACATCCTGCTCCCAAAGCAGGCGCGCTACCAGGCTACGCTACACCCCGAAGGCTGCGCATTATACAGACGCGGGCTTATAAATCAATTTAGTTTTGGTATTTTTTCAGTCTGGGCGATGCCAGCATCAGGTAATAGCCCATCGACCACAAGGTGAGCAACGCGGCAAGATACAGCAGCAACGAGCCAACCATCTGGCAATCGACCCCCAGCAGGCGCTCGTGGTAGAGCAGCAGCGATATCGCGATCATCTGAAAAGCGGTCTTGATCTTGCCCAGC
>CAYGIF010000057.1:0-13083 GCA_964349865.1 uncultured Gallionella sp.
CGCGATAATCCGGCGTCACCGCCTCGCGCAGCCCGGCCCAGCGCAACAGCGCGTCGGTCGCGGCGCTTGATTCGAACAGGCCATGCAGATAGGTGGCGAGAATTTGCCCGTCGCTGCTGATTGCACCATCTGCACCGTGCTCAAGCTGCGCAGCCGGATGTTGCAGCGCGTGGCCCGCCGAAACCCCGGCATGTATTTCATAGCCCGACACCGGCGCGTCGTCCAGCGCCAGCGTGCCGCGCACGTTGCGCAGGTGTTTTTCCGCTTGCAACGTGGTGCTCAATTCCAGCAATCCCAGCCCGGCACTGCTGCCCGCTTCGCCTTCGATGCCGAGCGGGTCGTGGATGGCTTGCCCCAGCATCTGCAAGCCGCCGCAAATGCCGATCAGCTTGCCGCCGTAGCGCAAATGCCGCTGTATCGCCGCTTCCCATCCCGCCTCGCGCAAACCGGCCAGATCGCCGCGCACCGCCTTGCTGCCCGGCAAAACGATCAAATCGGCGGCGGGAATAGCCTCGCCCAGCGCGACAAAACTGAATTCGATTTGCGGGTGCAGGCGTAGCGGATCGAAGTCGGTGTGGTTGCTGATATGCGGCAGGACGGGGACGATGATGCGTAGCTTGTTTCCCGAGCGCCCCTCACCCCCAGCACCTCTGATGGAACTGCTAACCATTCGACTAGGCTGGGAAACTACTCCAGCCAAGTCGCTGGTTATCCCTCCTGCGGGAGAGGGGAGCGGCAGGGCATCCTCGGCTTCCAGATGCAGGTTGCGCAAATATGGCAGCACGCCAATCACCGGCTTGCCGGTGTATTGCTCCAGCCAGTCCAGGCCGGGCCGCAGCAGCGCCATGTCGCCGCGAAAACGGTTGATGACGAAACCGGCCACGCGCGCCTGTTCGCCGGGCGAAAGCAGCGCCAGCGTGCCGACCAGATGCGCGAACACGCCGCCCCGGTCAATGTCGGCGATCAGAATCACCGGGCAATCCGCCGCTTCGGCAAAGCCCATGTTGGCGATGTCGTCCGCGCGCAGATTGATTTCGGCAGGGCTGCCCGCGCCCTCCACGACGATCATCTCGTATTGCTCACACAAGCGTCGATGCGACTCCAGCACCGCCGCGCGCGCGGTGCTTTTGTATGCGTGATATTGCAGCGCTTCCATGTTGCCGATGGCACGCCCGTGAATGATGACCTGCGCGCCGGTGTCGCTGTTCGGCTTGAGCAGCACCGGGTTCATGTCGGTGTGCGGCGCAAGGCGCGCGGCCTGCGCCTGCACCGCCTGCGCGCGGCCGATTTCGCCGCCGTCGGCGGTCACCGCGCTGTTCAGCGCCATGTTTTGCGGCTTGAATGGCGCGACGCGCACTTCCTGCCGCACCAGCCAACGGCATAATGCCGTGACCAGCGTGCTCTTGCCGGCATCGGAAGTGGCGCCCTGCACCATCACCGTGTGTGCAGTCATCGTTCGATCCTGCCCAATGCTTCGGCCAGCCGCACCCATTGCGCCTCATCGCGCGGCAGGCCGAAACGCAGACTGGCAGGCTGATCGAACAAACGTGTCAGGATGCCTTGTTGCGCGAGTTGCTGATGCACGCGCATTACATCCGTGCAGCGCACCCATTGAAACAGGTTGGTGTCGCCGCTCGGCGGCAGGCCATGCGCTTTCAATAAATCCGCCAGGCGTTGCGCCGCCAGCGGCAGAGCCTTGCGCGTCGCGCCTTGCCAGGCGGTATCGCGCAATGCCAGCGCCGCCACATGGCGCGACGGTGCCGCAATCGGCCACGGCCCCAGCAATTCGGCAAGCGGCTGCAACACAGTTTCTTCCGCCAATACGAAACCGACCCGCGCACCGGCCAGACCGAAAAATTTGCCCAGCGAGCGCAACACGATCAAACCGGGGTGCGGGCAGGCCGGCGCGAGGCTATGTTTTGGCGTCGCGTCGATGAATGCCTCGTCCACCACCAGCCAGCCGCCGCGCGCCGCCAGTTGCGCGTGCAGGCGCAGCAATTCTTCCCGACGAAAAAGTTTACCGGTGGGATTGTTCGGATTGACGATGACCACCACTTGAGCGGTTGTGCCGGTTTGCAGTATTTCCGTTGCGGCTACGCTGATAACCTGATGGCCGTGGCGTTGCCAAGCATACGCGTGCTCCGCGTAACCGGGCGCGACGAGCGCCACCTGCGCAGGCGTGTGCAACATCGGCAGTGCCTGGATCGCCGCTTGTGAACCGGCCACCGCAAGGATGCTTGCCGTGCCGTAATAATTTTGCGCGGCATCGTGCAGATCGTCGTCGTCCTGCGGCAGGCGTTGCCAAACCTCGTCCGATATGGTCGGCACTGGCCAGCCGTACGGATTGATGCCGGTGGACAAGTCCAGCCAGTCCGCCTCGGCGGTTCCGTATTGCAGCGCGGCGTGGCGCAGCCGCCCGCCGTGCTCAAGCATGTTGCCGCCCAGCCACCAGCAGCGTCACCAGGGTAATGACAATCAGCCAGGCATACAGAGTATGGCGCACTAGCCGCACGGCGCGCGCGATGTCCGCCGCGCCTGCCGCCATGCCGCAGCCCAGCAGCGGGCGCTGTTCAAGTTTGCCGTGATAGATCGCCGCGCCGCCGAGCAGCACGCGCAACGCGCCCGCGCCGCTTGCCATCACCGGTCCGGCATTCGGGCTTTCCCAGGCGTCGGCCTGTTGCCGCCAGCAATGCAGCGCGCTGCGCGTGTGGCCGACCATGGCGTAACTCAATGCGGTCAGGCGCGAAGGGATGAAGTTCAGCGCATCGTCCAGGCGCGCCGCAGCCCAGCCAAAATAGTTATAGCGCGCATTGCGGTAGCCCCACATCGCGTCCAGCGTGTTGCTCAGGCGGTACAACACCACGCCCGGCGCGCCCGCCAAAACGAACCAGAACAGCGCGGCGAAGATCGCATCGTTACCGTTTTCCAGCACCGATTCCACCGTGGCGCGCGCCACGCCTTCCTCGTCCAGTTGGCTGGTGTCGCGGCTGACCAGCATGCTCACTCGATGCCGCGCTTCCGGCAAATCACCGGCAGAAAAAGCGTTAGCCACGCGCTCGGCGTGTTCGCGCAGGCTGCGCGGCGCAATGGCGAAATACAGCACCGTGACGGAGAACAGCGCGCCAAGAAATTCGTTTCGCTGCGCCAGCGAAGCAAGCAGCGCAAATGGAACCAGCAACACGGCGACCGCGGCAATGCCGCGCAGGTAGCGCGCGGCAGGAGCGGCATCTGCGGTGCCAAAAAATATTTTTTCGACCTGCCGCGCCAGCCGACCGAAGCCCGCCAGCGGATGGAAACGGCGCGGCTCTCCCAGCAGCCGGTCGAGCAATACCGCGGCCAAAATCATCAGCGGTAATTCCAGATGATTAAAAAATTCCACTGGCAGCATTAGTCTAAGCCGGGCGAGCCGGAACCAAAATGTAGGTCGGGTTAGCGCAGCGTAACCCGACAACCGTCATATACATATCACGTCGGGTTACGCTGCGCTAACCCGACCTACGTCTGCTACAACTCAATGCCTTTTTGCGCCTGAATGCCAAGGTCGAACGCATGCTTGATCGGGCGCATCTCGGTGACGGTATCGGCGTATTTAATGAGTGCATCGGGCGCGGCGCGACCGGTCAATACCACATGCTGCATCACCGGGCGGCTGCGCAACGCTTCCAAGACTTGCTCGATTTGCAGGTAGTTGAGCTTCAGCGCGATGTTGATTTCATCCAGTACCACGAGCCCGATATCCGGGTTGCGCAGCATGCCGCAAGCCATATCCCACGCGGCTTGCGCCGAGGCGATGTCGCGCTGCCTGTCCTGGGTCTCCCAGGTGAAGCCGTCGCCCATCACGTGATACTCGACTTCGGGGAAGCGGCGGAAGAACGCTTCCTCGCCGGTGGGAGAACTGCCCTTGATGAACTGCACCACGCCGACGCGCATGTTATGCCCGAGCGCGCGGGCAACCATGCCGAAGGCCGAGCTGCTCTTGCCTTTGCCGTTGCCGGTATGCACCAACACCACGCCCCGGTTTTCGGTGGCGCGTGCGATCTTCGCATCCACCACTTCCTTGTGGCGTTGCGTGCGGGCGCGGTGTAGTCCGTCCGCAGCGTTCTTATCGCTCATTATTCCGCTTTGGCGGCGGATGGCGCGCGCGCGGTCAGCACCGCATACAGCGCGGCCGCGCAGCCTAGATACAGCAGGCCGCCGCTTAGATATTGCGGATAGTATTGCGCCATGCGAGCGGCGTATTCAGCCATGCCCATATCCGGATAGCGTCCGGAGAACAAATAAAACGCACCGTTGGAAATAATAAATGCGACGCTGATTGCAGCGCATGAGATGCCTGAAAATATCCCCAGGCTGCGCAGGCTGTGTTGATGAATGCGCGCATAGTAGCGGCCCGCAAACCACAATACCGCGTAGGTCGGAATCAAAAACCAGTAAGCGGGCGTCACGCACCAATCGCTCACGCCCAGATGGGCAATCGCAACGTAATCCAGCGCAGCCGCTTCGAGCAGCAGCCCGGCAAACAACAGCGGACTAGCGATGAAGAAACCAGCCAGCAAGAACACCGCCAGTGAAGCATCCGGCAAATGCAGCGCACTGCCGAAATGGTGCATGCGCGTGGCCGCCATCAGCAACGCAAGGGCGGCGATTATTCCAATTTGTCGATTTCGCATTTCTGTTACTCCCTTTGATTTAAGTCATCCGAACGAGTGACTACTTTAGCAGAAAAGCGGGTGGCCCCGCCTCTGCCGCCTTTACTGCCGATAACTCAGCCCGACGAACACGGTGCGCCCCAACGGGTTGTAGCCATGCGCCGTGGCGTCATTCTGGTTGGTCAGGTTGTCCGCGCGCAGCGACAGCTCCAGCTCCTTGCCGATCGCATGGCTCGCGGTGAGACCGAATACGTTATAGCCCGGCAGCGTGACCGGGTTGCCCGTGGTCAGATCCACATCGGGCCGCGTGCCGCTGAATCGCCACTCGCCGCCCAGTTGCCACTCTCCGAACCGGCGCAACAGGGCAGCGCTGCCATGCTGCCGGGCGCGGCGGATCAGCGCCATGCCGGTATTCTGGTTGCGCGGATTCTGCGAGATGAAGGCCACCTTCACTCCCGTGCCGCCGAACTTCCCGGCATAGCCGAGTTCCACCCCGTCGATGCGCGCCTCCCCGAGGTTGATCATCGTGAAGGCGGGCAGGTTGTTGCCCGTGATCAGCCCCCTGATCCGGTTGTCGAAGTACGCCGCATTGAAGCGCTGCGCGCCGTTCGCATAGTGCAGACCCAGTTCGCGGCCAGTGGAATGCTCCGGCTGCATGCTGGGGTTGCCCGCATAGGTGAAGCACGTGCCAAAAAAACAGCCGAAGTTCGTGAACGGATAGAACAGATCGTTCAGCGTGGGCGCCTTGAATGCGGTGCCGATGCTCGCCGTCGCGCGCCAGGCGTCATTGATGGCATAGCCATACCCGAGCAGACCGGTGTCCGCCTGGCCGAAATCGGAGTACCGGTCCCGGCGCAGGTTGACCTGCGCCTGATGCGGGCCGTAATGCCCCGTATAGCCGGCAAACAGGCTGTTTACCCGGCGTTTTTTCGTGGTGAAGGCGACATCGCTCGTCACCTGCTGCGTCAGGTTTTCTGCGCCGAGACTGAGCGTGTTGTGCGCGTCCGGTTGCAGCGTGTTCTGCCAGGTGATCTGCCGGTTGGCTGTCCTGAATGCCGCGCCATTCGCCAAGTCCAGCTGGCCGTTCAGAAAGGTCTGCGTGTCGTCGATCCCTTCTGCCAGTTGCAGATGGCTCAGCCAGGTTCCGCCCAGGCGGTTGTCCGAGGCGAGGGAGAGCTTGCTCACGCTGTTTCTGTTGGTGTTGAGGTCCAGCCGGTTCGGGTTGTAGATGTTGTCGTACTGGTTCGTCCCGCGACTGCCGAAGGCCGTGACCGACAGGCTGTTTTCCCCGTCGAATGCATAGCGCGCATTGGCCGACAGGCTGGTGTTGTCGTAGCCGTCTCGGTCCGGGTTGGCATTGGGATGATTGTTGGCCGACACGCCCTCGGTCTTGAGCCGTGAGAGATGCGCGTTGAAGTCCATGCTCCCGGCCGCGCCGCCGAATCCGGCGGACAGACGCTGCGTGCCTTGGCTGCCCAGGCCGCCGTTCACCTTGAGCGCGGGCGCACCATGTCCACGCCGCGTGAATATCTGGATGACCCCACCGATGGCTTCCGAGCCGTACAGGCTGCTGACGTTGCCGCGCACGATCTCGATGCGCTCGATCTGATCCAGCATCAGGTCCTGGATCGAAGTGGTGCCCGACGTGGCAGAACCGATGCGCACCCCGTCCAGCAAGACCAGCGCATGCGTGGCGTTGGAGCCCCGCATGTACAGGCTGGCAGTCTTGCCCAGTCCGCCTCTCTGATCGATTTCCACGCCGGCCACATTGCGCAGCATGGCCGCCATGTCGGCTGCCTGCGAATTGCGGATGTCTTCTTCGGTGATGACGGTGGTGCTGCTCAGGGATCGTTCCAGTGGCTGCGGAATGCGCGTGGCCGTCACCACGATTTCGCCGAGCGTATCGTTTGCCGCATGAGACGATGATGCAGCCGCGCACAACAGCGCGGCAAGAAGCTGCTTTAGTTTCACGATGAGTTTCCCGAAAAATTTCCAAGCGTCCCCGTTGGAAGATTAAATTCAGGAAATGCGGCGGGAGAAAAGCAGAGATTGAACGACTGTTCATTTTCCGATGCGCCACCCGCAGCATCTCCTGTTCCTTTTGCTTCCAGGCCGGTCTCCGGGCTCGCAAGTCTTGATTTGCCGCCTTCCCATGATCGCTCACAGTGGCATACTGGCAAATCCGCACTCGCTTACCGTTGCGGGGGCAGCACAGGCATCGGGTTGTATCCCTCACCTGTTTCCCGTTTAACTCGTCTGCTTGCAGACGAGAACCTCAAAGCAGCGCGCACTTTAACACAAGCAAAAGGCGTGGGCAAAAAATCACAAACCACTTTCGGAACTCCAGCTTACCGTTTGACTTATCAGCACTTTTCAAATTATAGTCAGCGCATGGAAAACGAATTAAACGCACTGGAAGGCAAACTCGCGCAACTGATACAGGTGAGCGGCAAGCTACGTGCAGAGAACCATCAACTACGCCAGGATTTGGCGCACGCGCTCAGCAGCAACCGGCAATGCAGCGACAAGGTGGAAAACGCAAAGGCGCGTTTGGAAAAATTACTGATTACCCTCCCCGAAGACCAAACATGAGCGGAGCCACCAAAACGCTGGACATCAAGCTTCTCGACCGGGAATTGCGCGTCGCCTGCCCCGAAGAGGAGCGCGGCGAGTTGCTCGATGCGGTCGCCTACCTCGACAAAAAAATGCGCGAAATCCGCGATGCCGGCAAGATCGCCAGCGTCGAGCGCATCGCCCTGATGGCCGCGCTCAACATCACCCATGAACTGCTTTCCGTGAAAATCGGGCGCGGGTTTGACCTCGCCGACTTTAAGCGTAGAATGGATTTTATGCAGGCGGCGATCGACAAGGCGTTAGCCGAACAAGACTCGCTGTTCTGATAATATTTTCAGTTTTCCCCCTGCGGTGTTCGTCAGGCCTATAATTCTTTGGACCAATAAGTTAGTTTAGGTTGCGACCCACTGAGCCGCTGTTGTGAACGTCCATTCCGGATGATCCTGATGCGGCAGGGAAGCAACCATCTTGGACAGCAGGTTCAAGATGCCGGGTCAACGGCACAGGCGGGGGGTCTTATTCCGGTGCGACCTATTCAGGTCGCACTTTTTGTTTGCGGGCATGAACGATGCGCTACTGGCTGATGAAATCCGAACCCTCCGATTGCAGCATCGACGATCTCGCCGCGATGCCGGATCAGACCGTCGCCTGGTACGGCGTGCGCAACTACCAGGCGCGCAACTTCATGCGCGACCAGATGCGGGTCGGCGACGGCGCGCTGTTCTACCACTCCAACTGCAAGCAGCCGGGCATCGCCGGTATCGCGAAAATCAGCAGCACCGTTTATCCCGATGCCACGCAGTTCGACCGCAACAGCAAATACTTTGACCCCAAGGCCACCCCGGAACAACCGCGCTGGTTCAATGTGGATGTGCAACTGCTGCGCAAGATACCGCTCATCACCATCGAGGAACTGCGGCGGCATCCGCAACTGGCGCGGATGCGCACCTTGCAGCGCGGCAACCGCCTGTCGATCACCCCGCTCGACCCGGCGGAGTGGCAATTCATCCTGAAAAACCTGGTGCGCGATTGATGGAATGGTATGCCGCCTATCTCCTGCTCGGCGCCTTCACCGGCTTCTTTGCCGGATTGCTCGGCATCGGCGGCGGGCTGGTGCTGGTGCCGGTGCTGAGTTTCCTGTTTGAAGCGCAACATCTGGGCGGGGCGCAAAACCTGCATCTCGCGCTGGGCACCTCGATGGCCGCGATCCTCTACACCGCCGTTTCCAGCGCGTATACGCACTACGCGCATGGCGCGGTCAACATGCCTATCGTGCGCGGCATGACGCCGGGCCTGCTGTTGGGCACGCTAGTCGGGGCGCTGTTCGCCAGCGGCGTCCCGCAACTTTACCTGTCCGTATTTTTCGCGCTGTTCGTGTATTTCGCCGCCGCGCAAATGCTGCTCGGGTTAAAACCAAAAGCCACCCGACAACTGCCCGGGCGCGCCGGCCTGACGCTGATCGGCAGCGGCATCGGCGTGATCAGCAGCCTGGTTTCCATCGGCGGCGGAACGCTGAGCGTGCCCTTCATGCTGTGGCACAACATCCCTTTCAAACAGGCTATCGGCACCTCGGCCGCGCTCGGCTTTCCCATCGCAGTCGGCGGCACGATAGGTTATGTCGTTACCGGCCTGACGCTGCATGCGCTGCCCGCCGGAACGCTGGGCTTCGTCTATCTTCCCGCGCTGTTCATGCTCATTTTCGGCAGCGCCTTCACCACCCCGCTCGGCGCAAAAGCGACCCACCGGCTGCCGCTGAAACCGCTGCGCAGCGGGTTTGCCATCCTGTTGATTGTATTGGCAACGCGCATGTTGCTGAAGGCTTTTTCTTGAAGCCGTAGGTCGGGTTAGATCGTAGATCGGGTTAGGCCACAGGCCGTAACCCGACGGGTCAAATTGTCGGGTTACGCTGCGCTAACCCGACCTACTGAAAAGCCTTGCGTTTCCGAAGCCTGAAGCCCAACGCCACCAGCGCGACCAGCAGTAGCATCGCCACCGCGTTGTGCAGCACCGCAACCAGCAGAGGCAACCCGAGCAGCACATTGGAAACGCCCAATGCCGACTGAAGCACAGCCAATCCCAGGATAGCCTTGCCGATGTTGCGCAAGCCTTTCACCGCGATGACCCCAAAGGACAGCCAGCCCAGGTACGCAACGGCAAGCAGCGCGCCAACCCGATGCGTCCAGTGAATCGCCGTCAGCCTCTCCGCGGAAAGCGGCAGGCCGGTATGATTCAGGCTGTATGAAAAATCCATCGGCGGCAGCAGCGTTCCCTGGCAGAGGGGAAACCCGGAGCAGGCAAGCGCGGCAAAATTGGAGCTTACCCAGCCGCCCAGCATGATTTGAACAAGCACCAGCGCAATGCCCAGCCACGCAAGCCCGCGCCATTTTTGCATCTCGCCCGGATCGACCACAGCAGGCGGCGCCATCTGACGCAGCGCGATCCATGCCAGCAGCATCAGCATCGCGACCCCGCCCGCAAGATGCACCGAGACGATCACCGGGCGCGTCAGGCGCGAAAAGGCCAGGATGCCGAATACCGCCATGAACACCATCAGCAACAGCAGCAGGGTCGGCAGCACGGGCGATTGGCGCAATTCCTTGCGTTTTTTCCAGGCCATCCCGCACACCGCGATGGCCATAAGCCCCAGCAATTGCACCACCTGGCTGTGCAGCTTCCACTGCCACGAGGCATGGCTGCGGCCGGCGCCGTGCCGCTCGGCGGCGGGTTGGGGCGGCTGTCTTTCCTTCAGCGCGTTTTCCTCATAGCAGGCAGGCCAGTTGGCGCAACCCAAGCCGGCGTCGGCAAGGCGCGCGTAGGCGCTCAACACCACCGCGCAAAAAGCGAGGGCGCAGGTAGCCAGGACAAGTTTCGGATACATCGGCGGACACCGGAAAAACGATGGCGCGATTGTATGCCATCGCTCCGGGCAAGGCGAGCGCGTTCCGGATCAATAAACTATCAGCGGACGACCCGCAACAGTTTGTCGGGGTAATAGAAGCGGACGGTGTTGCACCCTGCCGCCTTGGCCTGGTACATGGCGATGTCCGCGCATTTGAGAATGTCCTCCTTATCGGATTCATGGCCGACGAACAGGACGATCCCGATACTGGAAGAACAGCGGTACTCGATCACGCTCCTGCCGTCTTCTTCCTGCAGCAATTCCAGTTGATAGGGTTCAGCCAGGGCGGCGCGGACTTTTTCCGCCACGGTATTTACCAGCGTGGTGGACACCGCCTTGTCGGCGTCCAGCTCTTTCAGCATCACCACGAACTCGTCGCCGCCGAACCGCGCCACCGTGTCTTCTTCGCGCACGCAGTTCACGATGCGCTGCGCCGCCCGCATCAGCAGCAAATCGCCGACATCGTGGCCATGCTTGTCGTTGAGGGGTTTGAAGTTATCCAGGTCGAGGAACATCAGCGCGCCATATTGCCCGCTACGTTTGCTGATCGCCATTGCCTGACCCAGCCGGTCGACCAACAGCCGGCGGTTCGGCAATTGCGTGAGCGAGTCGTAAAACGCCAAGTTTTTCAGATATTCTTCGCTGATCTTGCGCGCCGTGATATCGCGCTTCAGCGCGATGAAATGCGTGATTTCGCCGTTCTGGTCGCGCACCGGCGTAATGGTCGTTTCATCGTTATACAAGGTACCGTCCTTGCGCCGGCAGACCATTTCGCCGTGCCAGGTTTTCCCGCAGAGCAGGGTTTGCAGCATTTCATCATAAGAACGCTGGTCGTGATGGCCGGATTTGACCAGTTCGCCGCAATGCTGCCCGATGGCTTCCGCGGCCCCGTAGCCGGTCAGTTCGCTGAAAGCATGATTCGCCCAAACGATCCCCCCTTGCAGGTCGGTAATAATGATCGCGTTGGCGGCGAAATTGAGCGCGGCGTCATGCAGGTGCAAAGCCTCGGCGGTGCGCGTACGTTCTATGGCCAAGGCGGCCAGCGCGGCATAGCTTTCGATCAGCATGATCTCGGCGGGCTGCGGAATGGCAGGATGGCGGTGGTAGACGGCAAACGTACCCAGCACCTGTCCGCCATGATCCTTGATCGGCTGCGACCAGCAGGATTGCAGGTTCGCCCGGAGTGCGAGCTCGCGGCCATTTCCCCAGTAAGGATGAGCCCTGATGTCTTCGACGATCACGCGCTCGCCGCGATAAGCTGCTGTGCCGCACGAGCCCACCCCTTCACCGATGGCGAGACCATCGACCGCCTGATTGTAAAAATCCGGTAAATTGGGCGCTGCGCCGTGCCGCAAATGCTTGCCGTCCTGATCGAGCAAAAGAATGGCGCATAACATCTCGGGGTGATGTATTTCGACCAACTGTGCAAGCATTTCCAGAATGTCCGGCAATTCAGCGTTATGGTTGATCATCTCAAGCACGGCATTCTGGTGCACCAATTCGGCGCTGCGTTGTATTAGACCCGCCTCACTTTCATGTAACCGCCGCTCGTTTTCATCGCGCCGCCACAAATGCAGGGCCAGCAAGTAGGCAGACATGGCCGCCAGCAGGCCCAATAATCCGCCCAGCAAGCGGGTGCCGCCGAGCGCGGGCAAGTTGGCGCCCCACCCGCCGCGCGGGTAGGCTGCGACCTGCCAGCTTCCGCCGGGCAGGGCAATTTGCTGCGTGACGGGTTGCGCGGCGAATGTTGCGGCGGCTCCGTAATAAATTTCCCCGCTGCCGCCTTCGCCGTCGCGGATGGCGACATGCAGGCTTTTTTCAATATCCGGAAGCCCTGCCTTGCGCAACAGGACGTCGAACGGGACGGTCGCCTCTATCGCGCCGATAAAGCGCCCGGTTCCGGAAACCGCATCCGCGCGATATACCGGGGTATGCACCGCTATCGCATCGCCGCCTCCCGCCCATTTCAACGGGCCGGTGATGGCTGTCTGCCGAGCGGCAACCATTCTTTGGTAAGCCGCCCATTGCGCCGGCGAGTTGCGGAAATCCAACCCGACGAGTTTTTCGTTGCCCTCGCGCGGATAAACGCAGCAGACGATAGTATCGCGAATCAAGGCGATGGAGAGAATGGCCGGGCTGGATGCCTTGACCTGCTCCGCCAGCCGTGTAAATTCGTGCTGCGGCAAATCCGGGTGCGCCGCATAGATGACCGCCATTGCGCGCGAGGCGGCGACCGGCGTATTGGCTGCGGCCTCCAGCCTGGCGCGCAGGGTGGAAAGCTGCTCCATGACATGAATGCGTTGCTCCTGCATGGCATTCTGGCGTTCTGCGGCATCGATCGCCAGCATGCCCGCAAACACAAGCGACGCCGCGATAAATGCGCCCAGCCAGGGGTTGAGTCTTCCGTACAGGGGTTTCGGTACCGCGCTATCGCTCATTAAAAAATCACCATTAATCCGATGTTGCTCCGGTATAGCCTGATTCCGGAAAGTTCAACTTCGTTCACGCTACTCCCAAACACGTTTAATGTATATATGCCGAAATATATAGATAATTCGGCCTAGCCATTTGGCCAAAGCGGCTCCAGAAGCCCTATTTATGCTAACCTGAACAAATATTTCTCCGGAAATCAGCCATGAACGGTTATTTGAAGCGCATCCTCAACGCCCGCGTCTATGACGTGGCGATAGAAACGCCACTCGAAGCGGCGCCCAATTTGTCGGCGCGCACCGGCAACACCGTCCTGCTCAAGCGCGAGGACATGCAGCCGGTGTTTTCCTTCAAGCTGCGCGGCGCCTACAACAAGATGGCGCAGCTCACGCCGGAGCAGTTGAAGCGCGGCGTCATCGCCGCCTCGGCGGGCAACCATGCGCAGGGCGTGGCGCTGTCCGCGCAGAAGCTCGGCTGCAAGGCGGTCATCGTGATGCCCGCCACCACGCCGCAGATCAAGATCGACGCGGT
>CAYGIF010000058.1:0-12737 GCA_964349865.1 uncultured Gallionella sp.
GGCATCAAGCGCGGCCTGATGACCACGGTGCATGCCGCCACCGCCACGCAGAAGACCGTCGACGGGCCGTCCAACAAGGATTGGCGCGGCGGCCGCGGCATCCTCGAAAACATCATCCCGTCCTCGACCGGCGCCGCCAAGGCCGTCGGCAAGGTGATCCCCGAGCTGAACAAGAAACTCACCGGCATGGCTTTCCGCGTGCCGACCTCGGACGTGTCCGTGGTTGACCTTACCGTGGAATTGAACAAGGAAACCACCTATGCCGACATCTGCGCCGCGATGCAGGCCGCATCACAGGGTGCGATGAAGGGCGTGCTCGGTTACACCACCGAGAAAGTGGTCTCCACCGACTTCCGCGGCGAGAGCTGCACCTCGGTTTTCGATGCCGACGCGGGCATGGCACTGGACGGCACTTTCGTCAAGGTTGTGTCCTGGTACGACAACGAGTGGGGCTATTCCAGCAAGGTGCTGGAAATGGTTCGCGTCATCGCCAAGTGATGCAGCTTGTAGGGGGTAGCCGGTAGCGAGTAGCTACTTGAGGTGTGCGCTTCGCGCGTGGCATCTGAAGCTACAGGCCACCCGCTACAGGCTTTTTACTTTTTAGGAGAAAAAATGCCCATAATCAAAATGACCGGTCTGGACCTCAAGGGCAAGCGCGTCCTGATCCGTTCCGATCTCAACGTGCCCGTCAAGGATGGCAGAGTGACCTCCGATGCGCGCATCAGCGCGTCGATGGCGACCATCAATGCCGCGCTGCAAGCCGGCGCGCGCGTGATGGTGACCTCGCATCTGGGCCGCCCGGAGGAAGGCGTTTATTCCGAAGAAAACTCGCTTAAACCGGTTGCGCACGTCATCGCCAACAAGCTGGGCAGGCCGGTGCGCCTGATCAAGGATTGGGTGGACGGCGGCTTTGATGTTGCCGGGGGCGAACTGGTGTTGCTGGAGAACTGCCGCTTCAACAAGGGCGAGAAGAAGAATGCCGAAGAGACGGCGAAGAAATACGCCGCCTTGTGCGACGTGTTCGTGATGGACGCTTTCGGCACTGCGCACCGCGCCGAAGCGTCGACCCACGGCGTGGCCAAGTACGCGCCGGTCGCGGCGGCCGGCATCCTGCTGACCGAGGAACTGGAGGCGCTGTCCAAGGCGCTGCTCAACCCGGCGCGCCCGATGGTGGCCATCGTCGGCGGCAGCAAGGTATCGACAAAACTAACGGTGCTGGAATCGCTGTCCGACAAGTGCGAACAACTGGTGGTCGGCGGCGGCATCGCCAACACCTTCCTCAAGGCGGCGGGCAAAAATATCGGCAAATCGCTGTGCGAGGACGAACTGGTGCCGACCGCGCAGAATCTGATGCAGAAGATGGAAGCGCGCGGCGCAAGCATTCCCATCGCGGCGGATGTAATGGTCGGCAAGAAATTCGACGCCGACGAGCCGGCCGTGCTGAAGGATGCCGCCGAGGTGGCCGATGACGACATGATCTTCGACATCGGCCCGAAATCCGCGCAGGAAATAGCCGACATCATCATGAAGGCCGGCACGGTGGTGTGGAACGGCCCGGTCGGGGTATTCGAGTTCGACCAGTTCGGCGAAGGCACCAAAAAAATCGCCATGGCGATCGCGGAAACCCAAGCGTTCACGCTGGCGGGCGGTGGCGACACCATCGCCGCGATCCAGAAGTACGGCATCTATGACAAGGTGTCTTACATCTCCACTGCGGGCGGCGCTTTTCTGGAATTCCTCGAAGGCAAAAAATTGCCGGCGGTGGAGATTCTGGAACAGCGCGCCGAAAAATAGTCGTTAGTCGCTAGTTGAAAATCGATTTAACCACCGACTACCAACTAACGACTGCCTTTAAGAGGAACACATGCTGCGCAGAACCAAAATAGTCGCAACGCTGGGACCCGCTTCCAGCGACCAAGAAGTCCTCGAGCGGATGATTCGCGCCGGAGTTGACCTGGTGCGGATGAATTTCTCGCATGGCACGGTGCAGGACCATGTGAAGCGCGCCGAAACGGTGCGTGCGGCAGCGGCAGTGGTAGGCCGCATCGTGGGCATCCTAGCCGACCTGCAAGGCCCGAAAATCCGCGTGCGCAAGTTTGAGAACGACAAGATTGCCCTGAACAAGGACGATATTTTCATTCTTGATGCCGCGCTGGACGGGCTGGGCAATCAGCAGCGCGTCGGGCTGGATTACAAGGACTTGCCCAAGGATGTCAGCAAGGGTTCGGTGCTGCTGCTCAACGACGGCATGCTGGAGTTCGATGTCGTCGAAGTCAAAGGCCACGAGATCATTTGCCGGGTGGTGCGCGGCGGCGTGCTGTCCAACAACAAGGGTATCAACCGCAAGGGCGGCGGCCTGACCGCGCCCGCGCTGACCGACAAGGACAAGGAAGACATCAAGACCGCCGCGCTGATCAAGGCAGACTACCTGGCGGTGTCGTTCCCGCGCCACGGCGACGACATGCGCCTGGCGCGCGAACTGATGCACGCGGCGGGCGGCAAGAGCCTGCTGATGGCCAAAATCGAGCGCGCCGAGGCCATTCCGGCACTGGGCGACATCATCGATGCGTCCGATGCCATCATGGTGGCGCGCGGCGATTTGAGCGTGGAAGTCGGCGATGCGGCCGTGCCCGGCCTGCAAAAGCGCATGATCAAAATGGCGCGCGCGAAAAATCGCCTGGTGATTACCGCCACGCAAATGATGGAGTCGATGATAACCAACCCGATCCCGACACGCGCGGAAGTTTCCGACGTGGCCAACGCCGTGCTGGACGGCACGGATGGGGTGATGCTCTCGGCAGAAACGGCGGTAGGCGATTACCCGGTGGAAACCATCGAAGCCATGGCGCGCATCTGCCTTGAGTCGGAGCGGGAAATTGAGGAGCATGTGTTCGACCGCCGCATTGTGCAGCAAAAATTTACGCGCATCGACCAGTCCATTGCGATGTCCGCGCTGTTTGCCGCGTCGCATTTCAAGGTGAAGGCCATCATCGCGTTGACCCAATCCGGCTCGACCCCGTTGTGGATGTCGCGCATAAGTGTCGGCGTGCCAATTTTTGCACTGACCCCGTTGCGGGAAACATTGAGCAAGGTGACTTTGTTCAGCGGCGTGCATCCCATCGAGTTTCATTCAAAATCGAGAGGCCAGTCGGAAGAATGGCACCAGATCGAGGCGACTCTCCTGGAGCGCGGCTTGGTTGATGAAGGCGATATGGTGGTGATGACCATCGGCGAAGCGATGGGTAAAACCGGGCATACCAACACGATGAAGATCATGCGTGTCGGCGATCATCGCAAGAGCTAGTCGTTAGCCGTTAGTCACTAGTCGTTAGTAAAAATAAAACCCGCGTAGCGGACCATGCCAACTAACGACTAACGAGGCTGTAGAAAAACCCGATTTTCGCAAAAAATCGTGTTGCAACTTGTTGATTTATAAATGCGCGAATTTTGCATTTTGAGTTTTTCTACAGCCTCAACGTCTAATGACTACCAACTGATTTTTAAGAGGAGAAAATAAATGGCACTCGTATCCCTACGTCAACTACTCGATCACGCGGCGGAAAACGGCTACGGCCTGCCCGCGTTCAACGTGAACAACCTGGAGCAGGTCAAGGCCATCATGGAGGCGGCCGACGAGACCAACAGCCCGGTCATCATGCAAGGCTCCGCCGGCGCGCGCAAATATGCCGGCGAGGCGTTCCTGCGCCACCTCATCGAGGCCGCGGTCGAAGCCTATCCGCACATTCCGGTGGTGATGCACCAGGATCACGGCGCGTCCCCGGCGATCTGTATCCAAGCGATCAAGTCCGGCTTCTCCAGCGTGATGATGGACGGTTCGCTGATGACCGACGGCAAGACCCCTTCCACTTTCGAATACAACATCAACGTCACACGCAGCGTCGTGGACATGTCGCACGCGGTCGGCGTGTCCGTCGAAGGGGAACTGGGCTGTCTCGGTTCGCTGGAATCCGGCAAGGGCGAGAAGGAAGACGGCCACGGCGCGGAAGGTGCGCTGAGCCACGACCAGCTGCTGACCGACCCGAACGAGGCCGCCGAATTCGTCAAGGCCACCCAGGTGGACGCGCTGGCCATCGCGATCGGCACCAGCCACGGCGCCTATAAATTCACCCGCCCGCCGACCGGCGCGGTGCTGCGCATCGACCGCATCAAGGAGATCAACGCGCGCATTCCCAACACCCACCTGGTGATGCACGGCTCATCTTCCGTGCCTCAGGAATGGCTCAAGGTCATCAACGAATTCGGCGGCGCGATGGGCGAGACCTACGGCGTGCCTGTCGAAGAGATCGTGGAAGGCATCAAGCACGGCGTGCGCAAGATAAACATCGACACCGACCTGCGCATGGCCTCGACCGGCGCGACGCGCCGCTACCTCGCGCAAAACCCCAAGGACTTCGATCCGCGCAAATTCCTCGCCGCCACCACCAAGGCGATGAAGGAAATCTGCAAGGCGCGCTACGAAGCCTTCGGTTGCGCGGGTATGGCCGCGAAGATCAAGCCGATCTCGCTGGACGCGATGGCTACCCGCTACGCCAAGGGCGAACTGAACGCGATCATCAAGTAAGCGAAGCAATTCCGGCATCAAACGAAAGCGGCCTGCGGGCCGCTTTTTGTATGGCAAGCGAATTCAAAACTGAAAGCTGTAAACTATTCGGCGGAACCGCGATGCGTTCCGCCATATGCGGACTACCCGAAATTATCGAACATCGGGTTTAGGGAACATCGACAGGCCGGTATCGACACATTGCTGCCCTTCATCCTTGCCGAAACCGGATATTCGAATGGTTAAATTATCACTTCTTTCGCGGCTTGCTGCTGGTTTTGTCACCTTGTCCAGTGGAATACAGGCGTATGTGGGTATCAAGTTGGTTATCCAGTGCCAAGTCACCAGCATCTATCTTAGCTGGGCTTCGCAATTTCGACAGGATACTTGTAAGTGTGGATGATGTTATTTTAATAATAACCTTACCTTGCAGGTAAAACTCCTTGAAAGCCTCAAGCTCCCTGCCTTTTACCAAGCCCGGTTGCTTATCTCTACATATGATAAATCCTAGCTTGCCATACTCTCTGGTCAGATACCCATTCATTTGACGATATTCCTCAATGCCAATTTCCTCGAAGTTTTTTACTTCGAATATAACTTGGCGCGTTTCATAGTCATCCCGAATGCGCTTCCAAAATCCTCTTGTCCCTTGGTTTGTAGCAACGATATCTCTTCGTTGAACGGCAGATTTATTTGGATGAAGCTGAATATTTGTTAGCTCCTTTGCGAACGCAATCTCAACAACCCTTTTACACCAATCTTCAAATTCAGAAGCATGATCTAGTCCTGTGTTGATAGTGCCTAGTTCAGAAATAATTTGACCGAGCCTAGTGGCTCGTTGCTCAGCGCTTTGCGAGTGAATAGTAATTTCATATTCATCAAAAATTTGCTCTGCGACTTCTTGGTCAAGGTCTTCCTTTTGTAAATTTAGAGCGCCCCAGTAGCATGGGTGGACCATTAGTGAATCGTTTGGCGATATGTTTCTATCTGGCTGCTTACCGTCATGGGAGAAAACCCATGTGTTATTTTGACGATCAAATACTCCAAAAAAACCGACACCATAAAGGGCTTTAGCAATTTCTTCTTCAGAGCCTAGGATCGTAAGATGTTGAAGGATGCCAGCTTCAATGGACGTGCTATCTAACACGCGCCTGATGACATTCGTTGCGTCTGAAACCAGCATCTGGGCGGGCCCATTTGAAAATGCAGTTGTTAATTTAATAATGCCCGGGAAAACATTGGAATACTCCTTTCCGAGATCATCGAACCGTATGGTTGAGATTTGTTTAGATGACGCTAAAAAATCATTCTCAATTAATGTAGCCCTTTGTTGTCTTCTGGACTGCTCAATTGCAGAGTTCAATAATGCAATAACATCTCGTGGCCTATAGAGAGTAAGTCGAAGGCATTTTTTAAACCCGTCGCGTCCATGTAATTCTGCGCTTGTAATTGAATTCCAAGTTTTCACATCACTTTCGTGTACCTTTGGGAACGCTACACGAATACGTTTGCACACCATATAAAAAAGCTCTTCAGGATCCCAGTGAAGGCGCAATATTTGACCCTCTAGGTTTCGTGAAAAATCACGATCTTCCAACTGAACTGCCCTAAAGATATTGTCCCGAAGAAACACAAGCGCTTGTACCTTTTCTCCAAGAGCATGCCTAACTTCATCCGTTCCATAGATGATTCCATCGACGATTCCAATACCTACCGTGTCGGGTTCGTAACCTTCATCTAATCTATCTATGAGAACAACAATCCCGTGAGGTAGTGATTGCGCAAGCAACGTGACTTCTTCAGTTATGCGGTTAATTTGCAAGAGGGAAGAAAGGTCTGCAATTCTGTCATCAGGATTGGTGATTCCATGCATGTCATCTCGAAGAGTCGCGCGCAACTTGTCGAAAGGGTTGCCACCACGTGTGGCCCATTTCTTTAAATGAATACTGAGAGTCTCATATTTACGAACTTCATCTGCTGCCTTGTAATTCTTTTGGCAAACATGCGCTATCTCAAGCAGTAATGCATATCGCCATGCAAGCTTGATACCGGCGCGTATCTTACTTACAGAGTTTCCAAAAAGCTCTGCTATCGGCCTGATCCCAATAACGTGTTCTTCATCCGGGGCGATAGTAATCGTTGAGAATTTACGTGCCGCCCAATCCTTAGATAATCGGTACGTTAACGCACTCTTGCCCGTTCCTCTCCTGCCAACCACGATAAAGCGATCCCGGCTTTCAAATAATATTCTATAGTTTTGAGATTCATGAAATGATTTATCAAGCATATCGTGATCGCGCTCTGCCCGAACATCGCCAAACAGGTTAATCGTCGACATTGCTTTCCCTCTAAAGTGGTCTCCCAGTACTCATCATAAACCAACTTGCCACAGAATTAGTCGGAATGAATAGTAGTAATTGGTACAGCTAAAGGTCAGTAGCTCAATATTTAGGTAAATTGGAAGACGGGCATGAATGGCCGCAATTGGCACATCGGCGACGTTCAGGCAATCGGCTCGATCAACTCATGAGCGACATTTTCTGTAAAGCTTATCATCTAACACATGCGCCGTTTTCCCCTTGCAAGGCGCAATCTTGCAAGGCAATATCGGTTAAAGTAACGCCTGTGCAGACTATTGCGGGTAGTCCGAATATGGCTCAACTCGAAATCAGGAATGTCACGCGCCGCTTCGGCGATTTCGTCGCCGTGGACAACGTCAGCCTCGGCATCGAGGCGGGCGAATTCTTCACGCTGCTCGGCCCTTCCGGCTGCGGCAAAACCACGATACTGCGCATGATCGCCGGCTTCGATTTGCCCGATGCCGGGCAGATTCTGCTCGACGGCAAAGACCTCGCCGACACTCCCGCTGAAAAACGCCCGGTGCATACCGTGTTCCAGAGCTACGCGCTGTTCCCGCATATGACGGTGGCTCAGAACATCGCTTTTCCGCTGAAGATGGCGCGCCGCCCGCCCGCCGAAATCGACCGGATGACGCGCGAGATTCTCGAACAAGTGCACCTCACCGACAAGGCAGCAGCCTATCCGCACGAGCTGTCCGGCGGGCAGAAGCAGCGCGTTGCGCTGGCGCGCGGGCTGGCCAACTGTCCGCGCCTGCTGTTGCTCGACGAGCCGCTCGGTGCGCTCGACGCCAAGCTGCGCGAGGAGATGCAGATCGACCTGATCAACCTGCAACGCGATGTCGGCATCACGTTCGTGTTCGTCACCCACGCGCAAGTCGAGGCGCTGGCGCTGTCGCATCGCATCGCCGTGATGAGCCAGGGCAAAGTGGAGCAGGTCGATGAGCCGGTCAAGCTGTACGGTTTTCCGCAAACCCGTTTCGTCGCCGATTTCATCGGCCATATCAACCAGCTCGAAGCTCAGCTGGTGCAATCCGCGCACGGCCATCTGCGCCTTGCGGTCGCCGGGCTGGGCGAGATCGCCGCGCCGCTGCCGAAGGATGCGGCAGCCGGGGGAAAGGGCGTGTTTGCGATACGCCCCGAGCAGGTGCGCATCGGCGTACATGGCGAGGTAGATGAGCTGGAACCACTTTGTGGGCGTGGTGCAAAATCTGCTGTATCGCGGCGAGGTCAGCGTGTACCGGGTCGAGCTGGCCAACGACACCGACGAAGCCCACTGGAAGCAGGCGCGCGACCTGATCATCCGCGCCAAACCGTACTGGGCGGCGTTCAATGCGTCGAGCTACATCAAGGAGCTGACCGTAGGCAACATCTGGCTGGTGCATGGCTATTCCAACGACATCTTCCAGGCCGACCTCGATGCGCAGAAGGCAGGCCGGAAGTTCCGCGTTGTCGCCAGCATCCCGAAGGAAGGCGCGGTGCTGTCGCTGGACTCGATGGTGCTGCACAAAAGCGGCCCGCGCCCCGATCTCGCGCACCGTTTCATCGACTTCATGCTCGAAGGGAAAAATTCATCCGAGCTGACCAACCTGATCGGCTCCGGCAACCCCAACCGCGACGCGCGGCAATACATCAAACCGGAAGTCGCGCAGAATCCGGCGGTGTCGCCCGGCCCCGAGCAACTGTCCAGACTGGAAATGCTGCGCGACCTCGATCGCCACCAGCGCCGCGTGCTGTCGCGCATCTGGACCGAAATCAAGCTGAGATGATGCCCGGCCGAACATCGTGAACCCGCACCGCCGCGCCATCGAGGAACTCTATGCACATCTGCACAGCGGGGCGGGCGGGCTGAGCCAGGACGAGGCTGTGCGGCGGCTGGCAAGATACGGGCACAACCGGATCGAGGAGCTCGCCGCAAAGCCGCACATCGCCAGAAGGTTGCTCAAGGAATTCACCCACTTTTTCGCGCTGATCCTGTGGCTGGCCGCCGGGCTGGCTTTTGTCGCCGAATGGAAAGATCCCGGCCAGGGCATGGCGACGCTGGGCTATGCGGTGCTCGGCGTGATCCTGATCAACGGGCTGTTCTCTTTCTGGCAGGAATACCGCGCGGAAAAAGCGCTGGCCGCGTTACGCGACCTGTTGCCGCATCACACCACCGCGTTGCGCGACGGCCGCGCGGTGCAATTGCCGGTCGCTGAACTGGTGCCGGGCGATGTGGTGCTGCTTGCGGCGGGAGACGATGTGCCCGCCGATTGCCGCCTGATCGAGGCTTTCGGCGTACGCGTCAACACCGCCAACCTCACCGGCGAATCGAAGCCGATGGCGCGCAATGCGGCCGCCGAGCCAGAGGAGCAGGCCGCATTGCGGCGCGATATTCTGCATGCCGGCACCTCGCTGATCTCCGGCGAGGCGAAGGCCATGGTGTACGCCACCGGCATGCACACCGAATTCGGCAACATCGCGCGCCTGACGCAGACCGCGCGCGAACCGCTGTCGCCGCTGCAAAAGGAAATCGCGCGCCTATCGAGGCTGGTTGCGCTGTTCGCCACCCTGCTCGGTGTGGTGTTCTTCTTCATCGGGCAGATGATCGGTCTGTCGTTCTGGGAAAACCTGGTGTTCGCGATCGGCATCATCGTCGCGAACGTGCCGGAGGGATTGCTGCCCACCGTCACGCTGTCGCTGGCGATGGCGACGCAGCGCATGGCAAGGAAGAACGCGCTGGTGCGCCACCTGCCCGCCGTGGAAACGCTGGGCGCGGCCAGCGTGATTTGCAGCGACAAGACCGGCACGCTGACGCAGAACCGCATGAGCATCCGGCAGGTGTTTTATTCCGGCGCGCTGCGGACTCCCGGCGAACTCACCGCAGCCGAGCCGCTGTTTGCGATCATGCGCCATTGCCATGACCTGCGCCGCGTCGAGCAGAACAAACATGAAGTATGGCAGGGCGACCCGATGGAAGTGGCGCTGCTGCAAGGCGTGCCGCCGGGCGGCATGATGTTTCCGCGCGTTGGCGAAATCCCGTTCGACACCGAGCGCAGGCGCATGTCGGTGATCTGCGACACCCCGCAAGGGCATATGCTGTACTGCAAGGGCGCGCCCGAAAGCGTGTTGCCGCTGTGCGGCGCAATACTGCTGCAAGGCCAGCCTCAGCCGCTGGATGATGCCAGCCGCGCCAATCTGCTGGCGATGCAGGAGCAGATGGCCGAACAGGGCCTGCGGGTGATTGCGCTCGCCTATCGCGACCTGCCTTCCCATGCCGCGCAGGCCGAGACCGATCTGATCTTCGCCGGGCTGATCGGCCTGGTCGACCCGCCGCGCGAGGGCGTCCCCGAGGCGATAGCCGCCTGCCATGCAGCCGGCATCCGCGTGATCATGATCACCGGCGATCATCCCGAAACCGCCAGCGCGCTGGCGCGCGAAATCGGGCTGGCGCAGAACCCGCTCGCCGTGACCGGCGACCGGCTGCGCCATATGTCGGATACCGATCTGCAACTGCTGCTCGACGAGCCCGAACTGCTGTTTGCGCGCACCGGCGCCGACCAGAAGATGCGCATCGTGCAGGCGCTGCAACGCAAGGGCGAGATCGTCGCGGTGACCGGCGACGGGGTGAACGACGCGCCGGCGCTGAAGTGCGCCGACGTGGGCATCGCGATGGGCATCTCCGGCACCGATGTCGCGAAGGAATCGGCCGACATCGTGCTGCTCGACGACCACTTCGCCACCATCGTCGCCGCGATCGAGGAAGGGCGCGCTGTGTATGCCAACCTGCGCAAATTCCTCACCTATATCCTGACGTCGAACGTCCCCGAGATGGTGCCGTACCTCGCGTTCGTGCTGTTCAGGATTCCGCTGCCGCTGACCATCATCCAGATACTCGCGGTCGATCTCGGCACCGACATGCTGCCTGCGTTAGCACTCGGCGCGGAGAAACCCGATCCCGGCATCATGCGCCGCCCGCCGCGCCCGCGCGGCGAACGGCTGCTCAACTGGGGCACGCTGTTGCGCGCCTACCTGTTCCTCGGCCCGCTGGAAGCGATCGCGGGCATGGCGGCATTCTTCTTCGTGCTGCACGGCGGCGACTGGCAGTACGGGGTCATGCTGGGTTTTCATGACAACCTTTACCTGCAGGCCACCACCGCCTGCCTGTCGGCGATCATCGCGATGCAGGTGGTCAACGTGTTCCTGTGTCGCCATACGGCGATGTCCGCCTTCGGTCGCGGCCACCGCCGCAATTCCCTGATCTGGTATGGGATCGGTTTCGAGCTGCTGCTGTTGCTGATGATCGACTACACGCCGTGGGGCAACGCGCTGTTCGGCACCGCGCCGCTGGACGTCGAAGTCTGGCTGTTCATCGTCCCATTCGGGATCGGCATGCTGCTGCTGGAGGAATTGCGCAAGGCGGTGGTGCGCAGGCGAATGCGTAGGTTGGGTTAGCGGGTTTATCGCGTAACCCAACAAACACAGTCTTCAACGGCAGATTTTGGTGCAATATCGAAGCTGTTGGGTTACGGCGCAAGAATCTGCGCCTAACTCAATCTACCTGGCTGCTACTTGGAAAGCGCATTGGCGATATCGCGCTTGTGCTCTTCTTCCTGGATCAGGATGTCCTCCAGCACGCGCCGCAGGCCGTATTCCTTGAGCTCCTCGGCCTGGCCGATGCGCTCCTTGTAGCGTTTGATGGCGTTCTCCTCGCCCAACAGATCCTGCTTGAGCATTTCCACGCTGTCCTTGGAAATCGCGCGTTTTTCCACATCCACCGTGGGCACGCCGCCGAGAAAGTCGATTTGCTCGGACAGCATGACGGCATGCTGCATTTCCTCAGTTGCGTGGATCAGCAGCTCCTTCTGGATAGAATCGAATTCCGCGCCGTTGATCGTGGAGGCGTGCTGCACATACTGAATGGCCGCCGAGTATTCCCATTCCAAGTCCTTGTTGAGTTCCGCCAACAGCTTCTTCATGGTGATCTTCATCTGGCTTCTCCTGCCGTTTAGTAAAAGTGATGGTTCCATCTTATCAATTAGCCGGCCAGCGCGCCATGCCGAAAATGGATTCTACGGTATCCCCAAGTGCGGCGCGATGGGTTAAGCTTACACCCGTTTTTCAATTCATCAAGCAAACAATCATGGCCCAATATGTAATGTCGATGCTCCGCGTGAGCAAAATCGTCCCCCCCAAGCGTCAGATCATCAAGGACATCTCCCTCAGCTTCTTCCCCGGCGCGAAGATCGGCCTGCTCGGCCTGAACGGCTCCGGTAAATCCACCGTGCTGCGCATCATGGCGGGTGTGGACAAGGAATACGACGGCGAGGTGCAGCACCTGCCGAACATCCGCATCGGCTACCTGGAGCAGGAACCGAAGCTGAATCCAGACAGCACGGTGCGCCAGGAAGTGGAAGCAGCACTGGGCGAAGTGATGCAGGCGCAGAAGAAGCTCGACGAAGTGTATGCCGCGTATGCCGAGCCGGACGCCGACTTCGACAAACTCGCCGCCGAGCAGGCGCGCCTCGAAAACATCATCGCCGCAGGAGGCAGCGACGCGTCGCACCAGATGGAGATCGCCGCCGACGCGCTGCGCCTACCGGACTGGGATGCCGTGGTCAAGAACCTGTCCGGTGGCGAAAAGCGCCGCGTCGCGCTGTGCAAGCTGCTGCTGGAAAAACCCGACATGCTGCTGCTCGACGAGCCGACCAACCACCTCGACGCCGAATCGGTGGACTGGCTGGAACAATTCCTGGTGCGCTTCCCCGGCACCGTGGTCGCCGTCACCCACGACCGCTACTTCCTCGACAACGCCGCCGAATGGATACTCGAACTCGACC
>CAYGIF010000059.1:0-11248 GCA_964349865.1 uncultured Gallionella sp.
GCATTATACAGACGCAGGCTTATAAATCAATTTAGTTTTGGTATTTTTTCAGTCTGGGCGAGGCCAGCATCAGGTAGTAGCCCATCGACCATAACGTAAGCAGCGCGGCGAGATACAGCAGCAGCGAGCCGATCATTTGGCAATCGATGCCCAGCAGGCGTTCGTGGTATAGCAGCAGCAATATCGCGATCATCTGAAAAGCGGTCTTGATCTTGCCCAGCATAGAAACCGTGATACTCCTGCTTTCGCCGAGCTTGGCCATCCACTCGCGCAACGCGGAAATGGTGATTTCGCGGCCGATGATGATAAAGGCGATGATCGCGTCGGCACGCCCCAGCTTGACCAGCACAATCAACGCGGCGGCGACCATCAGCTTGTCTGCGACCGGATCGAGGAACGCGCCGAAGGCGGAAAACTGATTCAGTTTGCGCGCCAGATAACCATCCAGCCAGTCGGTAATCGCCCCCAGCAAAAACACGGCAGTGGCAAATAGATTCTTAAGATGGGGACTAAGCGTGTTGTCAGACAAATAAAAAACCGAGACGAATACCGGAATCAGCAGGATTCTTAACCAGGTGAGCAGATTGGGGATGTTGAGCGGCATATTCCTAGTGTAGCTGCTGGTAAATCTTTTCAGCAACAAAATATTGATTTTTTTAAACAGAGTTGCTGGTAAATCGCTTCAGCAACAAAATATTGATTATTTCTTAATGGAGTTGCCGGTATATCGCTTCAGCAAGCGCTTTGCTGATTCCTTCTACCTGACTGAGTTGTTCGACACTGGCCTGCGCCACCGCGCGCAGCCCGCCGAAGTGGGTCAGCAGGCTGCGCCGCCGCTTGTCCCCTACCCCGCTGATTTCCTCCAGGCTGGAAGCGGTGCGCGCCTTGCCGCGCCTGGCGCGGTGCCCGGTAATGGCGAAGCGGTGCGCCTCGTCGCGGATTTGCTGGATCAGGTGCAGCGCCGGGTCGTCGCTGCGCAACTGCTTTGCCGTGCCATCGGAAAAAACCAGTTGCTCCAGCCCGGCCTTGCGTTCCTCGCCCTTGGCGACGCCGACCAGGGCCAGATCGTTCAAGCCCAATTCATGCATCGCTTCCAGCGCGACATGTAACTGCCCCAGGCCGCCGTCGAGCAGAATCAAATCAGGCCGCGCGCCCTCCCCTGTTAACAGTTTCTGGTAGCGGCGCGTCAACGCCTGGCGCATCGCCGCATAGTCGTCGCCCGGTGTAATGCCGGTGATGTTGTAGCGGCGATATTGGCTGGTGCGCATATCCAGATTTTCATATACCACGCAGGAAGCCACCGTCACCTCGCCCATCGTATGGCTGATGTCGAAGCACTCGATGCGCTGCAAGTCCGGCATATCCAGCAATTCGCGCAGCTTGTCCAGCCGCAGTTTCTGCCCGCCCTGCTGCATTTTCCGCTGCTGCAACGCCAGCAGCGCATTGCGTTGCGCCATTTCCAGCCACTGCCTGCGCTCGCCGCTTGCGGCCTGGCTGATCTTCACCGCATGCCCGGCCTGTTCGCTGAGCAATTGCGCCAGCGTTGCGTCATCGCATGCGGCATCCAGCACCAGCAACGGCGGCACGCCGCGATTCAGGTAATGCTGTGCGATGAACGCCTGCACGATCTCATCCGCCGACAAATCTTCGGCATGTTCCGGAAAAAAACTCTTGTCGCCCAGATGCCGCCCGCCGCGCACCATCGCCAGATTCACGCAGGCCATGCCATCCTGCTGCGCCAGCGCGATGATGTCGGCATCCGTCGCCCCGCCGGTCGATTCGACGAACTGCTTCTGCTGCACGGTATGCAGTGCGCGCAACTGGTCGCGCAACGCGGCGGCCTGCTCGTAGTGTTGCGCCTCCGCCGCGCGCTCCATCGCCGCCCGCAAGCTTTGCTCGACCTCCTGATGCTTGCCCTGCAGCAACAGCACCGCATTGCGGATATCGGCCTGATAATCTTCCGCCGAAACCAGTTTCACGCATGGCGCGGTGCAGCGATGGATCTGGTGCAGCAGGCAGGGGCGCGTGCGATTGTTGAACACGCTGTCCTCGCAAGTACGGATACGAAAAATCTTCTGCAAAAGCTGGATGCTTTCCTTGGCCGCATACGAATTCGGGTATGGCCCGAAGTATTGATGCTGGCGGTTGGGTGTGCCGCGATAGTAAGTCAGGCGCGGGAACTCATCCTCGGTCAACACGATATATGGATATGATTTATCGTCGCGAAACAATATGTTATAGCGTGGTTTTAATGATTTTATCAGGTTATTTTCGAGCAGCAGCGCCTCGGCTTCCGAGCGCGTCACGGTGGTTTCGATACGCGCGATATGCGACACCATCAACCGGATGCGCGGCGAGACATTGGTTTTCTGGAAGTAGGATGCGACGCGTTTTTTCAGTTGCCTCGCCTTGCCGACATACAGCACCTCTCCCTTGCCGTCGAAAAAACGATATACGCCCGGCAGCAACGGCAGGCTGTCGAGTATCGGTTTTGGGTCAAATTTTTCAGCGCTCAAGGTAATTGGCGATATCTCCGATCACCGCCTTGAACATCGCCGGGGTCAGGCGTTTGGTTTGGGTGTTGTAGCGGCTGCAATGGTAGCTGTTATAGAGCGTTAAACCGCGCGGCAGTTCATGCCGCGCGCCATGCCCGAAGGCAAAACTGCTCTTGCGCAATTGCAGCGCCATCAACACCGCTTGGTGTGCGATCGTGCCGAGCGCCAATATCGCCGAGCCTTGCGGCAGCATCGCCAGCTCCTCCGCGACATAGCCGTTGCAGGCGCGGATCTCGCCGGGTTCCGGTTTGTTCTGCGGCGGCAGGCAGCGCACCGCATTGGTGATGCGGCAGCCCTGCAAACTCAAGGCCGGGTTGGCGTTTCCCGCCGCATCCAGCGGTTTGGCGCTGCTGGCGAAGCCGTATTCGTGCAACGCGCCATACAGCAGATTGCCCGCGAAATCGCCGCTGAAGGGCCGACCGGTGCGGTTCGCGCCGTGCATTCCGGGAGCCAGCCCGACGATCAGGAAGCGGTTGCCTGATTCGCCGAACGAACTGACCGGCAAGGCATGGTAGTCAGGATGCTCGTCGCGCACCTGATCGAGGAACCCGGCCAGGCGTAAACAGCGGCGGCAATTTTCATTAAATGTAAGCATGCGCCATTGTTTCACGCGGTAGCATTCTCTTCAAACTCCAGTACAAATCCGCCTTCGCCATTCTGCCCCAACACCCTGGCCAGATACGGCATCGCTTCCTGCAATATGCCGTGCAAGATCCACGGCGGGTTGACGATGAACATGCCGCTGCCGTGCATGCCGAAGCCATCCTCGCCGGGAGTTTGCACGCTGAGCGCGACATGCAGCCAGCTTTTCACCGGCAGTTGCTTGAGTTGCTCCGGCAACTGGCGCGCCTCGGCACGCTGCAACTGCGGATACCACACCGCATACACCCCATTGGCAAAGCGTTGTAGCCCCTCGCGCAACGCCGCCGTCACGCGCCGGTAATCCTGCTTGTCCTCATACGGCGGGTCGATCAGCACCAGCGCGCGGCGCGGCGGGGGCGGCAGCAAGGCTTTCAGCGCGCCGAAGCCGTCGGCGGCCTGGATCAGCACCTGCGCGCCGTGGCCGGCAAAATTCTCCCGCAATATCTCGCTGTCGCTGGGATGCAGCTCGAACAGCCGCAGCTTATCCTGCTCGCGCAACAGTTCCAGCGCGACCAGCGGCGAGCCGGGATAGAGCCTCAACTGCCCGTCCGGGTTGAGGCGCTTCACCAGCCCGACATATTCCGCCAGCGGCGCGGGCAGATCGTCGCGCAGCCACAGCCGCGCGATGCCGCCTTCATATTCCGCGTTCTGCGCGGCATAGCCGCTATCCAGCGCATAGCACCCCGCTCCGGCATGGGTGTCGATGTACCAGAACGGCTTGTCCTTCTGCGCCAAGTAGCGCAGCAACTGCACCTCGACAAAGTGCTTCAGCACGTCGGCGTGATTGCCGGCATGAAAGGCGTGGCGGTAACTCAGCATGGGTTTGAGAATCGGAAATTGCGCAAGGCGCGATTGTGCCACGCCCGCCCGGATAATGCGCCATCTGGCAAAACATCCTGGATGTCCGGTATATTGGCTACTGAGTAATTTCCGGTTGAAAGAATAATGGGCAAACTACATACGCAGTTGACGGACGATCTGGCAGGCTTCATCCAGCGGCAGAAGATATTCTTTGTCGGCACTGCCACGGATGGCGGCAGAGTCAATGTATCGCCGAAAGGGATGGACACCTTGCGCGTCGTCACAGAAGGCCGCGTCGTCTGGCTCAATCTCACCGGAAGCGGCAACGAAACGGCTGCCCATCTCCGCGAGAACGGCCGCATTACCCTGATGTTCTGCGCGCTCGAAGGCGACCCGCTGATTCTGCGCTTATATGGCCATGCCCGGATATTCCACCCGCGCGACGCGGAGTGGGACAGCCTCATCACACTCTTCCCGGCAATCCCCGGCGCCCGCCAGATCATCGACATGTCGGTCGACCTGGTGCAGACATCCTGCGGCTTTGGCGTGCCGTTGTTCGAGTTCAAGGCCGAAAGAGACCAACTGGAACAATGGGCCGAGAAAAAAGGCCCCGAAGGCATACAGCAATATTGGGAAGAGAAAAATCAGGCAAGCGTCGATGGCAAGCCAACGGGAATCGTTGCGGAATAAAAGCCGTAACGCAGTCAGGCGGCACAGAAAATTTACGGGAACAGTATCAATGGAAGAAAACGCAAAGAAAAAACCATCAAACGGCAGCGATGCAAGCCGCCGCCCGCCCTTCACTATTGTCGATTGGATAATCGCGGCGTTCAGTATTGTTTTACTGATATACCTTCTTATGAATCTCCCCGCTTATTAGCCTCCCGACTTGCCGCCTATCAGTTTCGGCGGAGACAGGCGATTGCCGCGCTGCACCAGCAAAGCCGAATCGCAGAGGCTCGACGAAAAGAAGTAACATTCCCGGCTAAAACGGGCGAAGCAGGTCGATAGTTAGTCGACCTGCGGGGATAAATCGCCCTTCTCTCATACCAGCCTAAGTTAGCTGCTGGCGAATACCGCGCGGACTCAGGTAGCCCCTCCGCAATCGTAGACGCCCTGCCTGGTGCGTGCGAGTTCTTGTTCCATGGTGAAGTGTTGTTCAGATGCCCCCACAGCAACGGAGGCGGGGCTGGCATGCCCCTCTTGAAACAGCAGTTCCCTGATAACCGCATTGGCATCGCTGATGGGAGGCACCATAAGCATTTGCAGCCGGTCGTAGACATCCCGGTCGACGGATATTTTGATTTGGTCAGTCATGTCAGTACTCCTTGTCAAGTTATTCAACAGGCCACCGGACTGAATCTGGTGGGATAAAAAATGGCACGAGACAAGTAACATCGCCGTATCAACTCAGAAAGACTTCCTGTAGCTGCCGGAATGCATTTCTGTTGATAATCCCGGTCTCGCAATAGCCATTCGCACATGTAACGAATAATGTCCCTCGCACGCAAATGGCGCTATCGGTGTTTGTCTGATTTTGGTGGAAGAAATGGGGAATTTTGTTGTCAGTGTTTGTCCGATAGGATCGGAAGATTGAAGGGAGCAGGGTTCCAATTATTTGAGGGTGTAAGAAATGTTGGGTAAACGGTTATTTGGCATGAAACCGCTCTTAGCCGGAAAAATAGATTGAGCCCGGCCACTTTGATTGTTTGCGGTCAGCTTCTTCCCTCAACAGCCTGGTGTAATCCTCCAGCGGCCTCATCCCGTCCTGCGACAGCCTTGCCGCAATTTCGCCGATTCGCAAACCTGCCAGCACCAGGTCAGGCGCCAGCTCGAACAGCGGGATGGCAAGAAACGGCCGCTCCAGAATTTCCGGGTCAGGCAGTCTGATATCTTCCGCATCCATCGCCAGGTCGCCGTATAGGATCAGGTCGAGGTCGATCGTGCGCGGCGCATATTTGTCCCCGCTCCGCTTGCGTCCGAGGCTGCTCTCGATGGGGCGCAATATGCCGTGCTTCACTTCCGCGGGGTGCGCTTCCGTTTCGACCTCCACCACACAGTTGAAATAATGCGGCTGCTCCGGGCGGCCGAGCGCACCGGTGCAATAGACCGTGGATATGCCGACCACGCGCATTTGCTGCGCAAGGCTGCGCACTGCGGCTCTAACATTCTTCTCCGGTTCGATGTTCGAGCCGATGCCGATGAAGGCGCGCGCCATAGCCTCTCAGCGCTTCCGGGTAATTTCCACCGCCACGCTTCTGGCAAAGCGCAGCGCATGCGGTTTCTCCACGCACACATCGACCTGTCGCACCCCATGCTGGTCGAGGCACAATTCCGCGACGGCTTCCGCCAGCGCTTCCAGCAATAAATATTGGGAGCCTTCCACCATCGAGATGACGCGTTTTTTAAGCGCGCGGTAATCGACGGTATCCTCGATGCGGTCGCTTTTGCCTGCCTTGCGCAGATCGGTATAGAGGACCAGGTTGATCACCACGTCCTGCTTTTCGCGGCGCTCATTCTCGTTGATACCCAAAATGCAGCGGACAAGAAGATCACAAATTCGGATGCGGTCCATAACGTCCTTTCCAGATTTTTCCTGTTTATATGTAGCACGAACTAACGGATCAGGCCGCGCAATTTCTCCGGTGACACCTTCTCTCCTTTGCGGATCAGTTCGCGCGCCATCTCGACCTTGTCCCACAGGTTGCACATCATCACGCCCCTGACCTTTTCCTCGCGCAGATAGTAGATGACCCCAGTGTCGTTTTCCTTCTGCCAATCGGCAAAGGTCTCCAGCCGCGAATCGACCTCGCCGGTCGCCTCATAGCCAAACTCGAACAGGTCCGAGAAAAAATACGGCTGATAGGTAAAGGGCTCATGTGCGCCCGCCATGTTGCGCCCCGCCCACTTTCCCTGGTTGAGGGCATGATCCCAGTGCTCGATGCGCATAGTCTGCCCCAGCGCCCGGTAAGGGAAAAAGGCATTGTCGCCGGCGGCGTAAATATCCGGGCGGGAAGTCTCGAGATATTCATTCACCACGATGCCGTTGCCCACCTCCAGGCCGCCGCTCCTGGCCAGCTCCATCTCAGGGATGACGCCCACGCCGACGATCACGATATCCGATTCGACAGCCTCGCCCTTCCCGGTGCGGGTGATGAATTTACCGCCATCCCTGCCGAAAGAAACCGGCTTGTCCGACGCCAGTATCCTGATGCCCTTCTCTGCATAGCGTCGCTGCACTGCCCTCCCCAGGTAGTCCGGAAGCACGCGGTCGCACAACAGCTCGCCGGGAAAGATCATGGTGACATGCAGCCCGGCGATGTTCAGCGCAGCGGCCAGCTCCGAGCCGATGAAACCTCCGCCGACCACCACTGCGGACTTGCCCTCTGCGGCCACATCCCGGGTGCGCAGATAATCGTCCAGACCGCGGAAATAACAGATGCCGTCGAGATCGCCGCCGGGGATGGTCAGCGTTCGCGGCTTGCAACCCGTCGCCAGCAGCAGCTTGCCGTAGCCGTAAGTCTCGCCTTGGATAGTGGTCAGCGTTTTTGCAGCGGGATCAAGCCGCACCGCTTTTGCGCCCAGCGCCAAAGTAACGGCATGCTTGTCGTAGAACGCGCGGTCATGGAGGAAGATGTCCTCCACCTTCTGTTTGCCGAACCACAGCTTCTTGGATAACGGCGGGCGGTCATAGGGCAGGTGATTTTCCTCGCCGACCAGCAGTATCCTCCCCACCGTATCCAGCTCGCGTATGCCCCGTATAGCCGATGCGCCCGCCAGCCCCCCGCCCACAATCGCATAATCGTAAACCTGTTTCATATTGCCTCCTTGCAAGGAACAACAATACTGCCAGCCGAAACGATTCGACGGGAAGTTTACACCTCCTTGGCGCGGAGGGACACAAACCGAACCCGACCCGTTTTATCACGTTTTATCACGAGAACGAAAACCCGGACACATTCAGCAGCATGTACCGCTTCTGGGTTCAGAAAGTCGGATAAGCCTTATAGCGTTTTCCATAGTATAGTTCGGCGAGTTAATTGAATAACAATCAGGGGATAAAATGCAAAGCCAGTTAATCAGAGTTACAACGAAATCCAAAACACCGCTTTACATAAACATCTGCGCCGATGAAGATCAAAAAATCTTCGTCCTGATGAACATCACCGCATTCACCGTCGGCACCTATTTTGAAAGCGCGGAAAAAGCACTGAAAGAATGCATCGAGGTTACAAATAAAGTCATCAATTACAAGAAAGATGGCGACAAGATTGAAGCGCTCTATTCCGATCCGGGCTGCGCATTTCTCACCAATGAAGAAATGGCGAACCTCCTGCTTCAACCCCCTCCTGGCCGCTGAATGATCTAGCCTTGCAAAGCACCAACAGGGGCAAGCACTTGGTATCGCAGCAGAGCAGTTGGCGGTTTGAGAAATCAATTGCGATGGTAGACCCCATATCACCCCTGAATGAGGAGCGGAGCGACCGACCCACAAGGAACGCAAGCTGGTGTAAGATTCCTCCGTGAATTTTCGATCAGGAGGCAAAATGAGCGGCCGCATCACCATTGAGCCCGCCGTATGCCACGGCAAGCCCTGCATACGCGGCCTGCGTTATCCCGTCGAGAACGTGCTGGAGTGGCTGGCCAGCGGCATGACCACAGATGAAATTCTGCAAGACTACGAAGACCTCGAGCGTGAAGACATATTGGCCGCGCTTTCCTATGCCGCGCGAATGACGCACATAAAACGGCGCGAACGTCTGGCCGCATGAAATTTCTGGTCGATGCGCAACTTCCCCGGCGCTTCGCCAACTGGCTGAAAGATGCGGGGCACGATGCGCTGCACACCCTCGACCTTCCCAAAAAAAACCACACCCAGGATAGCGAACTCATCGCACGCGCCATGCAGGAAGGGCGCATCGTCATCAGCAAGGATGTAGATTTTGTACAGTCCTTTCGGGTTTATCACCGGTGATGAGAAGCCGAAGAAAGACGGTTAAAAACCAATTTACGAGGGCGGCATCGCGATAGCTTTGGGGTCTGTGAAAATGAAAAACAAAACCGAACCTGAGCCTTTATTGCTACTGTTGGCGGTTTGAGGAATCCCCATATCACTCGAAGTTTGTTAGACTGCGCAGCAGCAATCTCAGGAGAGCACATCATGCTTACAACCATAGAAGTGAAGATTGATAAAACAGGGCATTTACACCCTGTTGAATCCGGCCAAACCATCAAGCCGGGGCGCGCTTTACTGACTTGGCTGGAACCCGACACCACACACGAACCCGCCTTGATGGCTGAGTCCGCACTAGCGCAAGACTGGCTCAACCCCGAGGAGGATGCAGCATGGGCACACTTGCAGCCGGGCAAGTAGTCGTACTGCCCTTCCCGTTCTCAGACCTCAGCCGGAAAAAACTCCGCCCCGCCTTATTGCTCGCAGATGCAGGGAGCGGCGACTGGATAGCCTGCCAAATCACCAGCAACCCCTACGCTGATTCTCGCGCAATCACTCTGGCCGATAGCGAATTTGTCGAGGGAGGATTACAGCGCGTAAGCTATCTGCGCCCCGGAAAATTATTTACCTGCCACGAATCACTACCAATCAATACCGTTGGCGCGCTCAACAAAACCGCGTTGCAACAGGCTCGAACAGCGGTTATTCAGATGATTCAAGGCTAGGTTTGTAAACTTAATCCGAGCCTGGCCCGTTTAATTCAAAACCCAATTTACGGGAGCGGCATCACGATAGCTTTTGAGTCTGCGAAAATGAAAAACAAAACCGAATCTGAGCCTTTATGGCTCAGGGAAGAAATAACTCAATACTACAGACAGTCCTAATGTATAAAAAATATTTTGGCAAGGAAAGACAGGAGCTTCTTGATTGGTTCATTCGCGACTGGCTACCTAAAGGCCCTACGACGTGTTTTGTCTTTGGCTTTCCGGGTGTCGGGAAGTCAGATGTCGCAGCCGCAGTTATAGACCATGCGGAACGACAACTGCGCTTGCCTACGGTCTACATTGATGTTCAAGAGCAAGCGAATCCATCATTCGGCGACATGATGCTGGATTTGGCTGACCAGCTTGCAGCCATTGGCCTCACTGAGATGCAGGCTGCCCTGTCTCAATCGAATCCCAATCCTGCGTTTGCCCTTGAGAAAGGGTTGCGGAACGGCGTACTGGTAGTCATCGATAACTTTGGGCGGTTTTTCAATCAGGGCGGGCATCTTGCACATGATGCAGCAGGAATCTTGTCTCATTTGCGAAATCGTCCTGCATTGAGCGGTAGGCTGCTGTTCCTCAGCGACGTTGCGATTGAGCCTGAGAGCTGGTCGGAAACATTCCCGAGAAAGGAACTGCATGCCCTTGAACCTGGCGAGGCAATTGCCTTGCTTAATGACCGACTGACTGAACAGGGAAAGGCAGATGAAGTACCCGAGGCTCGAAAGAGTGATCTTGTTCGCGTTCTCGGATTTAATCCAAGGGCAATTGAAACGCTTTCCACAACTTTGGCCTTCGAGTCACTGGATGAGATAGTCGGTAGCGACCCAGGACTATGGCAAGTGAGTGACCGTGAGTTCTCCCCTGACTTCCTGGCGATGCTGGAAAGGCGATTACTGGAGCGCACGCTTGTGCATTTGGAACCTTTGAAGCTCAAGCGCTTGACGATGCTGGCGGTACACAGAAAGAGTTTTGAGGCAGCCGCCTTTGAAGCGCTTACATCGGGCGCTCGCAAGGAGTGGCGCGACTTAAGGCACATGTTAGTGAGCCGATTCTTAGTGCAATTGCGAAACCAGTGGCACTCGATGCATCCGGTAGTGCGCGAAATTTCGCTCGCGCGGCTCTGCGTGCAAGTCTTCACAGGGATATTGGTGAAAGTGATGCAGCAATACAAGCAGTGCTTGACGCAGTGCGTGTAGTCGATCCCGGTGATGCCATTGGTACGCTGTATGGGCTGGGCGGTCAGATATTGGCTGAGCAGGGGAAAATCGACGATGCGTTACTCTTGATGAGAGAAGGAATTCGAAAGGTTCCGCCGTCGAAGAACCTTTTCATGCTCTACCAGTCAGCGGCAGAGCTGCTCGGGCAGGCGGGAAAAACAGACGACGCCGTGGCCTTGCTCAAGGAAGGCATCAAGGTCATTCCCGCTGACAAGAACCTCTTTGTGCTCTACAAGTCAGCGGCGGAGCTGCTGGGACAGGCGGGAAAAACAGACGACGCCGTGGCCTTGCTCAAGGAAGGCATCAAGGTCA
>CAYGIF010000059.1:11348-12627 GCA_964349865.1 uncultured Gallionella sp.
TTCCCGCTGACAAGAACTTATTTTTGCTCTACCAGTCTGCGGCGGAGCTGTTGGGGCAGGCGGGGAAAATAGACGACGCAGTGGCCTTGCTCAAGGAAGGCATCAAGATCATTCCTGCTGATAAGGGCCTCTCTTCGCTCTACCAGTCTGCGGCGGAGTTGCTGAGACAGGCGGGAAAAACAGACGACGCCGTGGCCTTGCTGAAGGAAGGTATCAAGATCATTCCCGCTGACAAGAACTTATTTTTGCTCTACCAGTCTGCGGCGGAGTTGCTGGGACAGGTGGGAAAGACAGACGACGCCGTGGCCTTGCTGAAGGAAGGCATCAAGATCACTCCTATTGATAAGAACCCCTTTTTGCTCTACCAGAGTCTTGCCGATCTCTTGGTAAAAGCCAGCGACATCGAGGCTGCGGCAGACTATCTCAAGGCAGGAATTCAATCTGCGACACGCTCCGGTGGCTTGGTCTTTCATCTGTATCAACGCGGGGCGGAATTCTTGAATCGTCACGGCAGAAAACAAGCCGCGATTGACTTGCTTCTTGAGTGCATTCGAGAAACCCCAGGGACGCGCAACTCACTTTCTGTGTTCAAGGCGGCAGCGGAACTGCTTGCCGAGCTGGAACGATATGACGAGGCGTTGGCTATTCTCGATAAGGGGCGCAATGCAGTTGCTAGCGGTCTGCGACAGTTGGATGTGTTTTATCGAACTAGGACGCGGATATTGATACGGGCAGGGCGTTTCAAAGAGGCGAGGGAGTGCATCGAAGAAGGGATGTCCGAATTGCGACCCGATGAGCGGGGATTTCTATCCCGGCTCGCAAGCGAATTGGCAGAGGAAGAGCAACTTAGGACGCAAGCTGCGAGGGTTGGCGACAACGGCTCGGAAATTTTTCGTGATGATAGGCCGGTTGCATCGGAATCTGAAAACCCGAATCCATTGCCCGGCAATGGAAGGGTTGTTCACATTTCCTACGCTTGGTGCGGAGAAAGCGAAGATGTTGCAGACACGCTGGAACGCAAGCTGAGCGCTAGAGGATATTGCGTAAGGCGAGACAAGTCTTCCATGCGTACAGGTGATTGGATATCGCGATTCATGACAGAAATTGGGCAGGCCAATAAGGTGGTGGTGATCTTCAGCGCGAAGTATCTTGAGTCTCCTTACTGCATGAAAGAGTTGCTCTATCTGTGGCAGTCTTCATTGGGAAACAAGGGAGACATGCTTGAGGAAGGTCTGAACAAGTAGCCGAAAATGAAAGCGACGAGACCACAATCTGCTGC
>CAYGIF010000060.1:0-12579 GCA_964349865.1 uncultured Gallionella sp.
TCGGGTTATGAGCCCGACGAGCTACCGAGCTGCTCCACCCCGCGTCAGCGAAGAGACGAACTATAGCAAAGCATTCCGGTCTCGTCAAACACTATGTGTTTTGGGTAGCGCAACATGGCAGCGAGTCCGCGATGCATGCTGAAGCCAGCGCGGGTTGTGCTATCCGAACGCTTCATAGACTCCCACGATACACAACGCGGCCAAAGCCAACCAGATAACTATCGTCTTCAATGATGGTGCCGGTGGTGAACATCCGGGAAGTGTGGATGAACATGTGTCAGCGGTTCGTGCCGGTGCTGATGGCGATTCCTGCGCCGAACAACAAAGCAGCCCCCAGTGCTGCCGGCACACCCGGTTGGCGAAAGTTTTCACTCCAGCTCATCTTTTCGATGGCGGATCAATAATGGAACGCAAATTCAGCATAAACGGCATTCACAAATATTTTCACGCTCGTTGTGATCGAAGTGCCGTAATAGCGCCGCGCAATACGAATAGCGCTGACCGTAGGAAGAGAACGGCAAGTGCCAAACCCACCAGAATGTCGGGCCAACCTGAATGGGTAAACCATACTCCCACGGCGGCAAACAACACCGAGACATTCGCAATAATGTCGTTGCGAGAACACAACCAAACCGAACTCATATTTATGTCATCAACCCGATGCCGCCAAAGCAGAAAAAAACATAGGCTGTTCGCAGCAAGCGCGAGCAAACCAATTGCACCGATGGCTTCGAATATTGGAACCTGCGGAAAGACAATCCTGTAAATCGCCTGCCCGAGAACGAAAAGCCCAAAGGCCGCCATGATGCCGCCCTTGAGCAGGGCCGCCTTGGCTTTCATTCTCTCGCCACGCGCAACAACGTAAATGCTGAAACCGTAAACCAGGGCATCGCCAAGCATATCCAGAGAATCGGCCACTAACGAAACGGAACCTGATATCAGCCCTGCCGTAATTTCCACCAGAAACATGACGGCATTGATACCCAGCACTATTTTTAGCGTCGCGCTTTGGCGGGTACGAAGCGCTTCAATCTCACAGGCTTTGTCGTTACAACAGTCTGCCATCATCTATCCTTGAATACTACTCAAAACGCACCGGAAACTCTGCACCGGCCTGATCCGTGCAAACACCCGCCGGCTTCGCGCCGGATGACCACATCAAACGACAGGATACCTCAAAGCCGTCATTGGCCCGCGCAACCGCCTCCACCGCAAACGTCGCATGATCGGTGTCGAGCCCGGCAAAAATCCGCTCCCAGTGCTTCGGATTGACGCCATAATAACGTTTGCGCAGGGTCGCCAAATCGGTCTGGCGCTCAACAGCAAATCCATGAGCCTCGTAACGGCGGTTTGGCGTCTGCAACACGAGGCGATTGCTCTCTCCCCGGTCATGAACCAACTCCCCACCAATAAACGGTACGCCATCTTCCCTGACCATCTGATGAACAGGGCCGGCGCAGCCGGTTAACAGCAAAATAGCCAGTATGCTCAAATAAAATGTTTTCATCGCATTTCCTTTCATTCAAAATCTGTAGTGCGGCGGCGCGAGGTTTGAGCGGTGTCGAGCGCGCGCCGGACGGCGCCGAACCGCAAATAAAGAGAAGGCACGACGACCATGTTGAGCACGGTCGAAGAAATCAGCCCGCAGAGAATGACCACCGCCATCGGCGCCTGAATTTCCGATCCAGGCTGACCGCCAGACAGCGCCAATGGCACCAGCGCGAGGCCGGCAGCGAGCGCCGTCATCAGGATCGGGATCAACCGCTCCTCGGCGCCGCGTTTCACCGCCTCGTGCATATCCTTCACCTCATCGCGCTCGACCAGATGATGGATATGCGAGATCATCATCACGCCGTTACGGGTGGCGATGCCGAACAGGGTGATGAAGCCGATGATCGAGGCGATGGTGACGACGCCGCCTGCGGCATAGACGCCCACCACGCCGCCGATGATAGCCAGCGGCAGATTGAGCATGACCAGGAAAGCGTCGCGCGCCGAGTTAAAGGCGACGAACAGCAGCAGGAATATGCCGACGACCACCGCCGATCCGAGCAGGAGCAAAATGCGCGACGCCTCCTCGGCGCTCTCGAACTGGCCGCCGAACTCGATGTGATAACCGGCCGGCAACTTCACTTCCTGCGCCACTTTTTCCCGCATTTCGCCGACCACGCTCTTCAAATCGCGCCCCGCCACGTTGGCCATGACCACGATCTTGCGCTGCACGTTTTCGCGGTTGATGAAGTACGGCCCGCGGTCGTTCTGGATGTCGGCGAGCGCCGACAGCGGCAGCCTGGCGCCGGTCGGCGTCGTGATCAGTGTCGAACGGATGGCGTCGAGGTTGCCGCGCACCGCCGGGTCGTAGCGCACCACCAGATCGAAGCTCGCCTGGCCCTGCACCACCTTCGCCACCGCCAGCCCGTTGAATGCCGCTTCGATGCTTTCCGACACCTCCTTCGCCGACAGGCCGTGCCGCGCCAGCGCATCGCGCCGGTACTTCACGGCCAGGAAGGGAATGTCCGTCTGTTGCTCGGGCTGCACGTCGACCGCACCCTCAACCTTTTCCATCACGCCCTTGACCTGCTGCGCCAGCTTGCGCAATTCCTGCAAATCGCTGCCGAAAATCTTGACCGCAATGTTGGCCCGCGTACCGGAGAGCATGTGGTCGATGCGATGAGAGATCGGCTGCCCGACCACCACCTGCACGCCGGGCAATAGTGCGAAATCGGCGCGCAAGGCGGCAAGAAAATCCTCCTTGCTGCGCTTGTCCATCTTCAGGCTGACCTCGATCTCCGACTGTTGCACGTCGAGCGCATGCGGGTCGAGCGGCGAGCGCCCGGTGCGGCGTGCCGTGGCGACGACTTCCGGGTGGGTGAGCAGGACTTCCTCGACCATTTGCCCGAGCTTGGCCGATTCTTCCAGCGCGGTGCCGGGGATGGTTTCGGCGCCGACCGTCAGCGTGCCTTCGTTGAAATCGGGCAGAAATGCTTGCCCGGCAACGCCCAACCCGAACAGCGCGGCCAGCAGCAGGCCGCCGCTGACGACGGAGACGGCTTGCCAGCGCATCAGCGTGGCATCGAGCACGCGGCGGTAGGATGACTTCAGCCAATGCACGAAACGCGGCTCATGTTCGCGTTGCACCTCCCTGGCATCAACGAGGAACAGCGAGGCGAGCACCGGCGTCACCGTGATCGACACCAGCAGCGAGGCGAACAGCGAAATCACGTAGGCCAGCCCGAGCGGCACCATCAGCCGCCCCTCGACACCCGACAGGAAGAACAGCGGCACGAAAACCAGCATGATGATCAGCGTGGCGAAAACGATCGAGCCCTGAATTTCCCTGGTCGCCAGAAAGACGACGTGCATTCCGGATTCGCGCTGCTGTTCCGGCTTGGCATGGTTCTCGCGCAAGCGGCGCACGACGTTTTCGACGACGATGATCGCGTCGTCCACCAGCGCGCCGAGCGCGATGGCGATGCCGCCCAGCGTCATGGTGTTGATCGTCGCACCGAATGCCTTCATCGACAGGATCGCCGCCACCAGCGACAAGGGCAAGGCGACCAGCGTGATGGCCGTCGAACGTACCGAGAGCATGAAGGCGAACACGATGGCGACGACCAGAATCGCCCCGTCGCGCAACGCCGACATCAGGTTGGCGATGGAAATCTCGATGAAGTCGGCCTGGCGGAACAGGCGGTTCTCGATCTTCATGCCTGCCGGCAGCGACTTCTGGATGTCGGCGATGGCCGCGTCGAGCGCCCGCGTCAGGTCGAGCGTGTTGGCTGTCGGCTGGCGCTGGATGCCCAGCACCACCGCAGGCTTGCCGTTGGTCGAGCCGATGCCACGCTTGACCGCGACGCCGAGCGCCACATCGGCGATATGGCGGATGAGCACCGGCTGCCCGTTCTTCACCGCCACCACCGCCTCGGCGATATCCTCCACTGTCCGCACGCGGCCGATGCCCTGGATCAGGTATTCCTGCCCGGCTTCGGCGTAGAAACCGGCGGCAGCGTTGCTGTTCGAGCCTTCGACCGCTTTCACCACTTCGCCGATGGTCAGCCCGTAAGCCGCCAGCCGCTCGGGCTTCAGCGTCACCTGAAACTGCTGCAGGTCGCCGCCGATGGGCAGCACTTCGGCGACGCCGGGAATCGCCAGCAGGCGTTTCCTGAGCACATAGTCGGCGGTATTCTTGAGCGCCACCGTCGAATGCTGATTCACATTTTCGGATGTAAGCGCGATGAACATGATCTCGCCCATGACCGATGCCGCCGGTGCCATGACCGGCGCTTTGACGCCCGCTGGCAGAGAGGATTTCGCCAGTTGCAGCTTCTCGGCGACAACCTGCCGCGCCAGATAGGCGTCGGTGCCCCAGGCGAATTCGACCGTAATCACCGACAAGCCGATCTTGGTCGCAGAACGCACCCGGCGCACCCCCGGCGCGCCGTTGAGCGCGGTTTCGATCGGGAAGGTGACCAGCGCTTCCATATCGACCGGCGCCATGCCTTCGGCTTCGGTGACGACCGTCACGGTCGGCGCGGTCAGGTCGGGGAAGACGTCCACCGGTGTGCGGGTGATTTCATAGCCGCCCCAGACGAGCAGCATGAGCGCGCCGAGCACCACGAACAGGCGGTTGCGCAACGACCATTGAATGATATGTCCGATCATGATCGATGCCCTCAGTGTGCGTGGCCGGATGGCCCGCTTTTAGAGCTTGACAGGCGGATCAGGTAGGCGCCCTTCGCCACCACCCGCTGCCCTGCTTCCAGCCCGGCCTTGATCTCGACGCGCTCGCCATCCCGCGTTCCGACCTGTACGAGGCGGCGTTCGAAAGATTCGCCGCCGGTCTGCATATAGACAACATTGGTGCCGCTCTCATCCTGCACCGCACCGGCGGGCACCAATATCCCCTCGCGGCTGCCACCGGCGAAGAGTTGCACTTTCGCCGTCACGCCGAGAGGCAAGGCGCGCCCGGGGTTGGCGAACTCGAAAATCACCGGCACCGTGCGCGTCGCCGCATCCACCACGCCGCCGATCGCCACCAGCCTGCCGTTCTTGCCGGCATCGATGGTGAAGCTGCCGGTAAAACCGTCCACCGCAAACCATGCGCCGGAGGGTACACCGAGGCGGCCGATATCGCTTTCCGGCACGCGCGCCTCCAACCAGAGCTTGCCGGTGTTGGCAATGTGGATCAGCGGCGCGCCTTCGGCCACAAAAGCGCCCGGCACGACCGCCACAGCGGCGATCACACCACCGATGGGCGCGCGCAGGACGATGCCACCGCTGCCGTCGCCAAACTGCCCGAGGCGTTGCCGGGCGGCATCATGTTCCGCCGCTGCAATGCCTTCGTTGGCGCGGGCCTCAAGCAGGCGTTTTTCGGCAACGGCTTCGTCCTTGAATAAACTTTCCATCCGCTCACGTTCGCGCCTGGCCTGCTCAAGTGCAATGCGCGCCTTGGCGGCGGCGGCCTCCAGCGTCGCATGATCGGTCTCGCCGCCAAGGCGAGGCACGAGATACGCCAGCACTTGCCCCTTCTGCACCGCCTGCCCGATGCGCGGGAAGCTGCCTGCCGACCGCACCAATCCGGCCACGGGTGCGGCAAGCAACGCCTCGCCGTCCGGCTGGGCTTTGATCGTGCCGGTGGCGGCGACAGATTCACGCGCAATGCCTTTGACGGCCTCGACGGTGGCGAAGTCGATCTTCCATTGCTGTTCTTTGGTGAAAGCGATGCCTTCATCACCGTGATCTTCCTCGCCGTGCGCTGCCTGAGCCGCCTTGATGTCAGCGAAAACATTGACCGGGCCGAGTTTATGCGTCAACACGCCTTGTTCGGATTCGACAATGAACGTTAGCTCGCGTTTGCCGGCGGCTTTGGGGATTGCAGACGGTTTGTAGATGCCGGGCACACTCGGCGCGTCGATGACGAAGCGTTCCTCCGGCGCAACGCCGCCGGACAGCGCCACGGTCAGCCGCCCCTTTGTGACGGGCTTGAAGTCGGCGAGCCAGGTGAAGTGCGCAACGAAAGTAGACGGTTGGCCGGCAACGAGCGCCGGAAATTCGACGAACAACTCGCTTTGGTCGCCGAAGTGGGTGATCTTTTCACCACTGTCTGCATGGCTATCGGCATGTCCATGTGCATCTTTTTCGGTTGCCGCTTTAGCGCCATGATCGTCCTTTGCGGCGCTCTTCTCACCGCAGGCGGAGAGCAGGAAAACCGCCAGTACAGCGGCACTCAAGGTGTAAATTTTCAAATGTTTCATTCTGGGTGACTCCCTGTCAATTGGTCGAGTTCGATGCTGGACTCGCGCGCTTTCCATTCGAGGTTGAGGGCGGTGGTTTCCGCCTCAAGCGCACCCTTGTAGGCATCTAGCAGTTCGAGAACGTTGGATTCGCCGGCTCGGTAGGAGGCTCCGGCAATCCGGACGAGATCGGCCGATGGCGCGACGGCTTCGTGGCGATAGATTTCGGCGGCGGCAATCAGTTGCGTTATCTGCCGATGCAACCCGCGCAACCGGCCTTCGGCGCGGCTGCGGGCCAGGCGATATTCGGCACGCGCAGCCGTTGCCTGAGCCACAGCACGCTGCTGGCCGGGTTGCTGGCGGTCGAAAACCGGCAAGGGGATTGCCGCAGAGAACGAGGTCAGCGATTCGTGGCCGAATCCGTAATCGCCGCGCTTCGCACCAACGCCCAACGTGACCTCCGGCATCCAGCCACGAGCGGCGGCACGGCCTTCCAGGTCAGCCGCTGCGGCACGCGCGCCGAGCGCCGCCAGGTCGGGACGGGCATCAAGCTTGCCGAGCAACGCCTCCAGGCTAGTCTGCGCCTCTGGCAGCAGATGTCCCAAAGTACCTTCATAAGCGGCGATTCCGGTTCCCAGCAGGGCGGCGAACTGTTCGCGGATGCGCTCCAGTTCGGCATGTTTCTCCGCGCGTAGCGCTATGGCCGCCTGCCGTTCACGAGTCAACCGGCGCAAGTCGTAACCGGATGCTTCACCGGCGGCGCGCAGCTTGCCGACGACCCGTTCGGCCTCGACGAAGCGGTTCACCCAGGCATCAAGCGCAGCCAGTTGCCGCTCATGCAATAGCAACTGAAAAAAACCACGGCGGATTTCAACCGCCCGTTCGGCGCGGAACTGGCGGACATCCGCTTCGGCGGCAACCATGCGCTGTTCGCCAGCTTCGCGCTTCAGGCCGCGACGACCGGAGAGATCAAATGGCTGTGATAACTGCCAGGTTTCTTCCCGGACGCCTGTGCCGTTGCGTGACTTGTCACGTGAATATTCCAGCGTCGGGTTGGCCCAAAGACCGGCTTCCAGCGCATCGGCACTGGCCTCGTCAACGCGCCCGCGGGCGAGATCGCCCAACTCCGGACGGGCGAGCCCGATACGCAGACTCTCGCTTTCGGTCAGGGGTTGACCCGCCAATGCTGGATGACTCAATGCGCTTAATGCCGCAGCGAAGGCGGCTGCGAACGAAATTTTTTGCAGATGTAAGATCATCGAAATCCTCAACGAAGAAGTTGGATTTCGACGGGACGCGACCAAACCCTTCTATCGGGTCAGGCGCAAGTGCTACAGGGAAATAAGGGCGTCCCGCCGGCTCAGGCGAGAGTTGCTCTGGGCGGGCGTGCGGGGAGAGCTTGCAGTGCCGAGACGAAGGCGCCGGCTGGGGCTACAACCATCGGGCTGCGCCCGGTTAGCGGCGTTACGCCAATGATGCCCGGCAGGATGGAGGAGAAACTGGGATGCACATGTTCATGGTGGTGATCGCTGACCGAATCCGCCTTGCCCGCCTCATCGGCGCTAACTTGCGGGTCATCGTGGGCATGGTCGTGGGCATGGTCGTGGGCATGGTCGTCGGCATGGTCGTCGCTGTGCTCGTGATGCCCGAAATGTGCAGCTTGGCTCGACGTGTGTTCCAGCGCATCGCAAACGCCTATTACCGCCGCATAAGCGGAGTTCAGCGAGAGCATGACGGCAAGAAGAAAAGAGAGGCAAGTGCGCATGGTGGAGAAGCTTACCCGATTGTAGGCTCTGACGTAAATAAAAATTTTCTTTTCACGAAGTGCTGCAAGCAGACCGATTTCAGCGTCATGAAGCGTGGAAGCGTCAGAAGGAAATTTCAGCGCGGGCGCCGATTATCCATGCGTTTTTCAGCGCGGGATCCATATTGGGGTTATGAAAATAATGCAGCGTGGGCAACAGCGCGAACCACGGGTTGAGTTGCGCGCGATAGGTCGCTTCCACGCTGGTCTGGCTGCTGTCGGCATTGTTGAGACGCCGGTATTTGTCGCCGGCATGGTTGACCGTGATGGCAACGCCTGCAATGTCGTCGTCGCGCCCGGAAAATAGCCCGTGGTAGCGCAATCCGAGACTTCCCGTCCAATCCGCCTGGTGGATGTCCCGGCTCGCCGTACCGAAACGGATAAAGCCGGACAGCCCCTGCGAGGGGTGATCCTTTTCGACCATCAAGGCGCGTTCCGCCAAAAAGTAGACTCCCTGACTTACGCGACGTATCGGGTTGCCGAGCGCATCCAGATCAATGGGGTCGTCGATGCGCGCAGAGTAGCGCCAGAAGCCGATGGCGGTCTTGTTGAAGGTTTCGCTCTCTTCATGTACTTTGGTTTCGGGCGGTACCAGTTCGCCCGGATGCTCGGTTGGAAAAGGCGGCTCACTGCCTTCTTGCGGCGTATAGCCGAATTCGACGATGGAGAAGGATCCGTCCCCCTTGTTGAGTTGGATATGCGTGCCGCGCGGGTTGTTGGGGTCGCTCGGCACGCCATCCGTCAACGCGCCTTGCAGGTAAAAACTCTGGCCGGGTGAGGTGTATTTCACGCGGATTGCCAACGCACCGAGCGGGAAAATCGGCGGGCCGAATTGTCCGGACTGGGACAGTTCATTCCCCGGGCCATAAGGCGGCTGGATAAACAAGCCCGAGGTATCGGTGACATAAAACTCGGAGTCAACCGCATACAGCCCGGCCAGCACCGACAAGCTGTCGTCGGAAAAGTTTTTTTGTATCCAGGCATGATCGAATTGGCCGGTATTGACGCCGTTCTCAATATTATCCACACCGATGAAGCTGCCGACATGATCGCGGTTGAATTTGCCGCCGAGCTGGCTGTGGTAGTGAATGTAAGCGGTTGCGGCATCCCATCCCAGCAGTTTTTCCAAATCCATTTGAATCCCGGCTTCGGTGTTCCCCATCCATGCCGAGCCGTGCTTGATGCCGCCGGATACGACCGCCAGCATATCGCTCTTGTGGGTCAGTTCCACCGTAACGCCCTTGTCGTACAAACTGGAACGCGCCCCGCCCCAATCGCCGGACAGCGTTTCCGCATTCCAATCCGGCTCGTCCTCCGCAAATGCGATATTGCTCACTACAAGCCCAAAAAATATAGCCATTGCCAGTCGCTTCGCCATGCCATCCTCCGCCTTATAAATTATTCGATGCGATTACTTGAAAATGTTCGAGCCGAAACCTGAGCGAAATATCGCTATCCGCCTCAAGCGCCTGACCGGATTCTACCTTGACGCGGCCAATTGCGTCACTCTGCCTGCGCAACATACTGCCCATGAAACGCGCTATTATTTGCCGCCGAATATACCGCAACTATGGCTGCATGACAAAACAACACTGAAATTCGGCCAGGCCAAAATGACGCAATGACACAATGACACCATGAATTCCATCCCCGAAATCAAACCCGACCAGTCCGTCGAATTGCTCAAGGAGTTACATATCCTGACGCGCGACGGCAAGCTCAACCAGGACAGCCGGCGCAAACTGAAGCAGGTTTATCATTTGTATCACTTCATCGAACCGTTGCTCGATGAAGTGCTCGCCGCCAGGCAAGACCTGACGCTGGTAGATCACGGCGCGGGCAAATCCTATCTGGGTTTCATCCTCTACGACCTGTTCCTGAAAGCGCGCGAGGTCGGCCATATTTACGGTATCGAAACCCGCGAGGCGCTGGTCGATAAATCCCGCGAACTGGCCGCAAGGCTGGGCTTCGCGCGCATGTCGTTTCTGAATTTATCGGTGGAAGAGTCCATCCATTCGCCGCAACTGCCCGGGCAAGTCGATGTCGTCACCGCGCTGCATGCCTGCAACACCGCCACCGACGATGCGATCAAATTCGCGCTGCACAAGCAGGCTAAATTCATCGTGCTGGCGCCCTGCTGCCAGGCAGAAGTTGCGGCGATGCTGAACAAGCACAAGAACCAGTCGTTCGGCAAAACCCCGCTATCGGAAATCTGGCGCCATCCGATCCACGCGCGCGAATTCGGCAGCCACCTCACCAACGTGCTGCGCTGCCTGCTGCTGGAGGCGCATGGCTATCAGGTGACGGTGACGGAACTGGTCGGGTGGGAACACTCGATGAAGAATGAGCTCATCATCGCGCGCCGTTCGGATGCGCCGAGAAAAAATGCGCGGCAAAGACTTGAGCAGATTTTGCGCGAATTGAACCTGGAGGAGTTGCGGGGGCGGTTCATTTATTGAGTCGCCCTCTTAATTGACCTTCCCCCGAAAAATCGCCTTCCAAGGGTGACGTAAAATAAACGATCCCATTGGAAAGGAAGATGCTGAAGATACCGAAACAGGAATATACAACCGAGTTCAAGGATCTGGCGGTCAAGCGTGTAAAGGGAGGCCAGTCGGTTGGAATGGTAGCCAAGGGCTTGGGGCTGATCGAGCAGACGCTGCGTAACTGGGTCAAGGCAGCCGATGCCGGGAAGTTGAACGGTGCTGGCGGTAAGGTGGCGACGCCAGAAGCAGATGGAACTATCATTCCACACTCAGGTGCGATCCTGATTAGCCAAGAAGGCAGTAACTCATCTTCTTTTGGCTTGGTATGGGTCGCCCATATTGGCATGCTAAATCAGCCTAAAAGCCTGTATCCGCGCGGTAAAGCGCGATTTTTCAACGAGAAGCCACTTATGGAATTCTCATTATCTTGTGTAGTTTCTCATTTACTTATGAGTGCTCACAATTGCCCCCGCCCGCTGCGCCTGCTCATCGGCAAAATAACTGCTGCGCACCATCGGCCCGCAGGCGGCATGGCTGAAGCCCATCTCTTTTGCGGATCGCTCGAACATCGCAAAGGTTTCCGGAGGCGCGTAGCGCAGCACCGGCAAGTGCCCGTCCGAGGGTTGCAGGTACTGGCCGATGGTGAGCATGTTCACACCATGCGCGCGCAGGTCGCGCATCACTTGCAGCACCTCCTCATCGGTTTCGCCCAGGCCCAGCATCAGGCCGGACTTGGTCGGGACATGCGGGAAGCGCGCCTTGAAATCCCGGAGCAGGCGCAGCGAATGGGCGTAATCCGCGCCCGGCCTTGCCAGGCTGTAGAGGCGCGGCACGGTTTCCAGGTTGTGGTTGAACACATCGAGCAGGCTGTTGGAAAGCGCATCTAGCGCGGTTTCCAGCCGTCCGCGAAAATCCGGCACCAGAATTTCCAGGCGCGTCGCCGGCGCGCCGGCGCGAATCGCCGCCAGGCAATCGGCGAAATGCCCCGCGCCGCCGTCGCGCAAATCGTCCCGGTCCACGCTGGTGATGACCGCGTATCTGAGTTTGAGCAGACCGATGGAGCGCGCCAGGTTCTCCGGCTCGTTCGCGTCGGGTGGCTGCGGCTTGCCGTGCGCCACGTCGCAGAACGGGCAGCGGCGCGTGCACAGGTCGCCGAGGATCATGAAGGTCGCCGTGCCCTTGCCGAAACATTCGCCGATGTTCGGGCAGGACGCCTCCTCGCACACCGTATGCAACTGGTGTTCGCGCAGGATGCGCTTCACCTCGTTGTATTCCGCGCCGCTGCCGGATTTCACGCGTATCCATTCCGGTTTGCGCAGCCGCTGCTGCAACGGCACGATCTCGATCGGATTGCGCGCGGTCTTTTCTTTTCCGGTTTGCCTTGGGGCTGTGCCGGCCTGCTTGGGGTCAGTGCTGCTCATGTTGCTTTCTTTCCAAGTGTTGCTGCAAGCCGTGGATCAGGTTCTGCGCCAGTTGCGCTTGCAGTTCGCCGATGCCGGCGGTGATGCCGATTTCGCGGCATTGCGTGACGCGCAGCCCGGCGTGGCCGCACGGGTTGATGTTGGCGAACGGCGTCAGGTCCATGTCCACGTTGAGCGCGAGGCCGTGGTAGCAGCAGCCTTGCTTGATTTTCAGTCCCAGTGAAGCGATCTTCGCATCGCCGGCATACACGCCGGGCGCATCTTCGCGCCCCTGCGCGGCCACGCCGAATTCGCCGAGCAGGTCGATCACGGCTTGTTCCATCAGGCGCACCAGTTCGCGCACGTTGATCTTCCAGCGGCGCAGGTCGAGCAGCAGGTAGGCGACGATCTGTCCGGGGCCGTGATAGGTGATCTGTCCGCCGCGGTCAATTTTGACAACGGGGATATTCGTGCCGCGTAGCAGGTGTTCCGGTTTGCCCGCCTGGCCTTGCGTGTAAACAGGCGGGTGTTGCGCCAGCCAGATTTCGTCGCGCGTGTCGGATATGCGCTCGGCGGTGAAACGGCGCATCGCGTCCCAAGTCGGCTGATATTCGACCAGTCCGAGCGAATGGATGTGAGGCGGGGAAGGGGGAAGA
>CAYGIF010000061.1:0-12435 GCA_964349865.1 uncultured Gallionella sp.
GCGGTGGCGGCGGTGCAGAACATCATGAAGTGCATCCACCGTTGCGGGCTGGAGGTCAACGAATTGATCCTGCAGCCTCTGGCGTCGAGCAAGGCGGTGCTCGAGGAGGACGAAAAGGAACTGGGCGTGTGCCTTGTCGATATCGGCGGCGGCACCACCGACATCGCGATATTTACCGGCGGCGCGATACGCCACACCGCGGTGATCCCGATTGCCGGCGACCAGATCACCAACGACATCGCGATGGCGTTGCGCACCCCGACGCATGACGCCGAGGACATCAAGATCAAGCACGGCTGCGCGTTGCGCCAGCTGGCCGATAACGGCGCGATCGAAGTGCCGGGCGTGGGCGAGCGCGGCCCGCGCATGCTGTCGCGGCAAACGCTGGCCGAGGTGATCGAGCCGCGTGTCGAGGAATTGTATTCGCTGGTGCAGCAGGAACTGCGCCGCAGCGGCTTCGAGGATTTGCTGTCGTCGGGCATCGTGATTACCGGCGGCAGCAGCGCGATGCAGGGCATGGTCGAACTGGGCGAAGAGATTTTCCACCTGCCGGTGCGCCTGGGCATTCCCAAATATGTCGGCGGATTGTCCGATGTGGTGAAAACGCCGCGCATGGCGACCGGCGTGGGGCTGTTGCTGTATGGCATGGAACATTTTCAGCGCGATGAGGAATCGCGCAAGCAGTCCGGTTCGTTTGGCGATGTGCTGGGGAAGATGAAGTCCTGGTTTCAGGGGAATTTTTAGTAGTTTTGCAGGTTGGTGGTACAGGCAGGCTCAGGGGCAAGTTTGAAGTAAATTTTTAAGGAGACGACGATGTTTGAAATCATGGAAGCACAAACGCAGGATGCGGTGATCAAGGTGATCGGGGTGGGCGGCTGCGGCGGCAACGCCGTGGATCATATGATCGAACAGGGCGTGCAGGGGGTCGAGTTCATTGTCATCAACACCGATGCGCAGGCGCTCAAACGCAGCAGGGCGCGCACCCAGTTGCAGATCGGCGCAAATATCACCAAGGGGCTGGGCGCAGGCGCCAAGCCGTCGATCGGGCAGGCTGCGGCAGAGGAAGATCGCGAGCGCATCAAGGAGATGGTCAGCGGCGCAAACATGATATTCATCACCGCCGGCATGGGCGGCGGCACCGGCACCGGCGCCGCGCCGATCGTCGCGCAAATCGCCCGCGAGCTGGACATCCTGACCGTGGCGGTGGTCACCAAGCCGTTCGCTTACGAAGGCAACCGGATGCGTTTCGCCAAGGCCGGCATCGAGGCTTTGCACGAGCATGTCGATTCGTTGATCATCGTGCCGAATTCCAAATTGATGGAGGTGCTGGGCAATGATGTCACCCTGCCGGAAGCCTTCAAGGCCGCCAATGGCGTGTTGCAGGGCGCTGTGGCGGGCATCGCCGAAGTGATCAACGTCCCGGGTCTGATCAACGTCGATTTTGCCGACGTGCGCACCGTGATGTCGGAAAACGGCATGGCGATGATGGGTTCCGCGATCGCCTCCGGCCCTGACCGCGCGCGGGTTGCCGCCGAGCGCGCGATCGCCAGCCCGTTGCTGGAAGACGTGGATATGTCCGGTGCGCGCGGTGTGCTGGTGAACATCACCTCGTCCAGCCAATTGAAACTGAAGGAGCTGGAAGAGGTGATGGAATGCGTCCAGTTCGCCGCGGAAGAAGCGACCGTGATCGTCGGCTCGGTGTTCGACGAAAACATGGGTGAAGAATTGCGCGTGACCGTCGTGGCAACCGGGTTGGGCGCGCCACGCATCGTCAAGCAAAAACCGGAAGTGGTTTACCGGGGCGAAGAAACCTACCAGCGCACCGGTACGCACGACGAGCCGATTGCCAATGCCGGCGTCAATTACACCGAACTGGATACGCCTGCCGTGATGCGCCGCGGCCGCAGGGAAACCATCGACGCGATGGAAAAATCCGGTATGGATACGCTGGATATCCCGTCCTTCCTGCGCAAGCAGGCGGATTAGCAAAGGGCGCGATTCATAGGGATTAACGTTATCTGTTCCTAAGGTGTGACGCCGCAATGTGCGAAGTTGACACGGCGGATAATCAGAGCAGGCGGTTGCAAAGCAGGGCGATTTGCGCCCGAATTTTTAGTATCACACAAGCAAAGGAATCGCTGTGGGGCTAATTGACGGCGATGATGGGCTGCCTGCTGATGAAGTAGGTGCTTGGGCAAAAGAGAAGCACACCTATCTCAGGCGCTATTTGGACATTTCTCGCGGCACGCGTAAGAAATATATTGGCGAAGGAAAAGGTGGCGCGGTTTATTTCGATTTGTTTTGCGGCGCTGGTCGATCCCGTGTCAGAGGCACTAACGAGTGGATTGATGGAGGTGTTGTGGGTGCATGGAAAACCAGCCTTGAGGGTGGCGCACCGTTTACAGGCATCTACATTTCCGACATTGACGAGATAAAGCTAAATGCATGTACCGTGCGGCTACGGAAGCTCGGAGCGCCTGTACATCCAATCCACGCTAGTGCGGTTGATGCCGTAGAGAAAATGATATCGATGGTCAGCGGGTTATGCGTTACATTTTGCCTTCGTCGATCCTTACAGTCTTGAAGCATTGAATTTCCGAGTGATCAGCGCGCTTGCACAGCTCAAAAGAATTGACCTTTTGATCCACCTCAGCGCAATGGATTTGAACCGCAACATGTCAGTGAACCTTACCTCTGAGGATTCAGCATTTGATGCTTTCGCGCCTGGCTGGCGCGAAATAGTAGTAACGTCTGGCGCACAGCAGGAAAACAGAAGGCGCGTAGTAGAGTATTGGCGGGAGCAAGTGAAAAGTCTCGGTGTATGGCCATCCATCGATCAACGACTCATCTCTGGTGAGAAGAATCAGCCTCTCTACTGGCTACTACTTGCCTCACGCAACGAGTTGGCGCATAAATTCTGGCAGACAGCCTCAAATCCAGAAGGCCAAGGTAAATTGTTTTAAATGGGCACTGCGTGTTAAAGAGCCAGATTTTAAAATAGGGGCGAGCAACTAAGGAGGCTCTCAATGACGAGCAAAACAACCATCGAATGGACAGAGCAAACATGGAATCCGACCACCGGCTGCACGAAGATTTCACCCGGCTGCAAGCACTGCTACGCCGAAGTCATGGCGAAACGGCTAAAGGCCATGGGCGCGAGGGGTTATGAAAACGGATTCAGTCTCAGCATCCTGCCCGAACGGCTGACGCAGCCGTTGATGCGGCGCAAACCCACGACGTATTTTGTAAACTCAATGAGCGACCTGTTCCACAACGACATCCCTTTCGGGTTTCTCGATCAGGTGTTTGACGTGATCAGACGCACACCGCAACACACATATCAGATATTGACCAAGCGGTCCGCTAGGATGCGCAAGTATTTTTTGTCGCGTGAGCGTGTAGTGCCTGACAATGTCTGGCTGGGCGTTTCCGTGGAGAATAGGCAATATGGCATTCGGCGGATAGATGATCTGCGGGAAATAAAGGCGGGCATCCGATTCTTGTCAGTTGAACCATTGCTGGAAGATGTTGGCGAAATTGATTTGCGTGGCATCCACTGGGTGATCGTTGGTGGCGAATCCGGCCCCAATGCAAGGCCGATGAAGACTGAGTGGGTGGAGACAATAAAAGATCAATGCGAACAGGATGGTGTAGCGTTTTTCTTCAAGCAGTGGGGCGGGTGGGGGGCGGATGGAAAAAAACGACCGAAGAGAAACAATGGCCGAATTTTTGCCGGGAAGACTTGGGATGAGATGCCGAGTGTGGAATGCGGATAAGCAGGCGCATTGCCACAAAAGCTCGCGACAATTTACTGTCCGAAAATTGGGACCCACTATAGGCTGTGGTAAAATTCGCCATGTTTTCAGTTCGTAAGACGCCAATGGTTAAGCAACGCACTTTGAAAAGCTCCGTCAGCGTGACGGGAGTCGGCTTGCACAGCGGCGAAAAAGCAACGCTTGGTCTGCGCCCCGCCCCGGCCAATACCGGTATCGTGTTCCGCCGCGTGGATGTGAAGCCGGTCGAGGAGATTCGCGCGCGCGCCGAGCTGGTGCATGACACGCGACTGTCCACCTGCATGGAGCAGAACGGCGTGCGCGTCGCGACCATCGAGCACCTGATGTCGGCGTTTGCCGGGCTCGGCATCGACAATGCCTTTGTCGATCTGGACAGCGCGGAAGTGCCGATCATGGACGGCAGCGCGGGCACCTTCATCTTCCTGCTGCAATCGGCGGGCATCGCCGAACAGGCCGCAGCCAAGAAATTTATCCGCGTGAAAAAAACCATCGAAGTAAAGCAGGGCGACAAATGGGTGCGCTTCGAGCCGTACCACGGTTACCGCCTGACCTTCACCATCAACTTCGCCCACCCGGTGTTTGCCAATGCGAGACAGCATGTGGTGGTCGACCTCGGCGAGGAATCCTACGTGCGCGACATCAGCCGCGCGCGCACTTTCGGTTTCATGCAGGATGTCGAGAATATGCGCGCGCAGGGCCTGGCGCTGGGCGGCAGCCTGGATAACGCCATCGTGATGGACGAGTACCGCGTGCTGAATGCCGACGGCCTGCGCTTCGAGGACGAATTCGTCAAACACAAGGTGCTCGACGCAATCGGCGATCTCTTCCTGCTGGGGCATCCGCTGATCGGCGCGTTCTCCGGCTACAAATCCGGCCATGCGCTGAACAACGCCCTGCTGCGCGCACTGCTCGCCGACGAGCAAGCTTGGGAGTTCGTCACGTTCGACAGCGTGGCAGATGCGCCGGCGTTCCTGCGGCTGCAATTGCAGGCCGCCTGACCGCTATTCCAGAATGGCGGGCTTATGCTGATCCTGCGCCTGTTCCTGATAGGGGTCACGCTGCTGCTGGTGTTGAGCGGCGGAATGTATGTCTTTACGCGCGATCGCCGCTACCTGAAATTCGCCTGGCAGATACTGCGCTTCGCCGCGTTGCTGCTGTTGCTCTTCGCCGTGCTGTTCGTGCTGGAACGCTACGTGCTGGTCGGCTGGCGGGTGTTGCTTTAAGACAGCTTATAACAGGGTAAGGAACCCTATGCCAAGTTTTTGCATCGCCAATTCGCTTGCGGCATCCGCTCGCAAAAGTAGCGGCTGTATTGTAGCGGCGTTTTGCGTCATCGTTTCTCTTTGCGCGGCGCAAATTGCGGTTGCCGAGCCGGAAGCTGCCCAAGCTGAAAGTGTGCAAGAGAAAAGAGTTGAAGCAATTGGCGCGGAGGTGAGTAACGCAGCCCGTACCCATTCTCCGAAAAAGAAAATTGCGATTGCACAGTTCGATGTCACCAATACGATTCACGTCAACGATATCAGCAATATTTATGACGGCCTTCCCCGAGTGCTTTCCGGTCGGCTGGAGGCAAGCGGGGAGTTTTTGCCCGTTTATACCGGCCGTTCGATCCCGGCAGAGGTGGCTGCGCCGCAACGTGAGGCAATTATTCAAATTGCCGAAGAGACCGGCGCGCAATTCCTGATCTCCGGCATAGTGGTAAATGCGGGAATAACGCAGGAAAAAGGATTCCTCGGAACGCCCCTTGGCAAATACAAGAAAAGACATATTGAGGTCGAGTTAGCCGTTTACGATGGGCTCACGGGCATCCGCCTGTTGCAGCGCCGCCTGAGCGAACAAGCACAGGGTGATGTGATGGTGGGCAACGACAAACCCTTTGGCAGCAGCATTTTCCTTGAGACGGAACTGGGAAAAGCGTTAAACAGGCTGATCGATCTTGCCGTCAAAGACATCCGGGAGGCATTGGAAAACGTGCCGTTTTCCGCGCACGTCATCCGGGCTGAAGCAAAGAAGGTTGTTATCGATGCGGGGAGCGACTCGCTGTTGAAACCCGGCGATCAACTCGTCGTTTATGTCAGGGAATCGGACGTACAGATTGTCGGATTAAATGGCTCGGCGCTTGGCGCCTTGGGCCGCGCGGCGGGCACGGTTACCCTGAGCCAAATTCAGCCGCAGTTCTCTATAGGCGAATTGCCGGAAGATGCGGCGAAACTCGGGATTAAGGCGGGCAACATCGCGAGAATCGATCCGGTCGAACAATCCAACCTGGCAGCAAAGCAAATGGAAGCCCGGCAAATGGCCAAGGCACAGCTGGAAGCCAAAGACAAGGCGGAACGGTTGAAGGCAGAGCAAGCCGCACAGGCGGAAGAGGCGCGAGCGAAGGCGAAACAGGACGCCAAGGCTGAAGCCGCCCGGATCAAGGCCGAGAAGAAAGCGCAAGCGCAAGCTGCCGCCGAGGCCAAGGCGGCCAAGCTGAAAGCCGGGCAGGAAGCCATAGCTGCCCGGCTCAAGGCTGCGCAGGAAGCCCGAGCCAGGGAGCGGGCACGGGAGAAAGCGCGCGCCGCCGCCGAAGCCAAAGCGACCAAATTGAAAGCCCAACAGGAAGCCAAGGCCGAAGCGGCGCGCATCAAGGCCGAGGAGAAGGCGCAGGCAGAAGCGGAGGCCAGGGTTGCCGCCGAGGCCAAGGCTGCCACAGAAACCAAGGTAGCGGCGACGCCAAAACCCGCCAAGGAAAAAACAACGCAAAAAGGCCAAGTCGGAATGGAAGTGCGAGCTGTTGCGATAGAGGATTTGGAGCGGGCGGCAGCAGAAGCTGAAGCGGCAGCATCTGCGCCGCAGGAAAATAAGAAGCCCGGGGTGCCATTGAAGCTGAAGCAGATCAAGCCATAATACGGCAGTGTGGGCTCGGCTGCCCTCTTTAAAACGGGGAAACTTCTAAAATCCACTTGCGGGCAAGTAGGTAGCACAAGCACAGGGCGATATGAGATAAAGGGATACATTCTTACTCTTCAAGGTGATGATGGGGTATGCCACCTTGTCGATAGCGGGCTTGATCTTTCCCCCTTCCATGCACGCTACAAGAATGACGTCGAAGGCACATCAGCCTTCGACCCGGCAGTGCTCATCAAAATCATCCTGCTGGCCTACAGTCGCAGCATCATCCACAGCCGCAAAATAGAAGCGGCCTGCCGCGAGAATGTGCTGTTTGTCGCGGTCTCAGGCGACAGCCAGCCGCACTTCACCACACTCGCCGCCTTTGTCTCGGGCATGGGCGATCTGGCCGCCAAGCTGTTTGCGCAAGTCCTGTTCATATGCGACCGCCAGGGCTTGATCGGACGCGAGATGTTTGCCATCGATGGCGTCAAACTCCCCGCCAATGCCAGCAAAGCGAAATCGGGCAACCTCAAAGCCTTGGCCGCGCAACAGGTCAACGCCTATGTGCCCGACAACGGATATCGCAAGCGTGATGAAGGGGCTGGAAAAGGCTTTCTCGCCCCTGTATCGCGTAAAACAGACTTGCCTGATCAGCCGTGTTCGCAATGGAAATGTTTTGTAAAAACAGGAAGCCGAAAATGAAAACGGCGGTCTGGTTTGAAAAAAATCCACCCAAAGCTGAAGCAGGCTTTCAGAATGGGGGTTTCTACAGCATCGTTAAGTCAGCACTGCGGTAGGGATCACTGCTATTGCTTGATTCGATACAGCCGCTTCTCCAGCGTCTTGCCCTTCACACCATCGAAGCGATCGTTCATCGCAGCACCCAGTTTGCCCAGGCGGCCGTCGGGATGCGGGTGGGTCTTGAACAGCAGCGCGACGTCGCCGTCGTCTTTCGCGAAATGGCCGATCTGCTGCAGCACCGCGGGCAGGCCGAATGCGTCGTAGCCCGCGCGCGTGGCGAGCACCACGGCGATGCGGTCGGCCTCGAATTCGGCGTCCTTGTCCAGCGAGCGCGACACGATCTCCGCGCCGCTGCCGATCAGCCCCTGCACCTTGTCGCTGCCGCCGACGTTCTTCGCGACCAGTTGGCTGCCGAGGTCGATCAGCTTGCTCTGCTGCAGGATCTTCAGGTGGTGCTGGCGGATCACGTGGCCGACCTCATGGGCTAAAACTCCCGCCAGTTCGGCCTCGCTCTGCAACAGGCGGTACAGACCGCGCGTGACGAAGATGTAACCGCCGGGCGCGGCGAACGCGTTCACGTCGTTCGAGTCGATCACGCCGAAGTGCCATTCCAGATCGGGGCGCTCGCTCTGGTTCGCGACCCAGCGGCCGATGTTGTTGACGTATTTTTGCAGCTTAGCGTCCTTGACCAAGGGTGCCGCGCCGAGCAGGTTGCCGGCGATCTGCCGTCCGATCGCGACCTCATCTTCGGCCGAGGTGGCGGGCTTGCCGGTCACTTTTTCCTGCACACCCTGTTTCAGCGTGTTCAGCAGTTGCTGCTCGAAGGGGTTCGCGCCCCAGGCGGTCATGGAGCACAGCGCCAGCGCGAGTATCCATAATGTCTTGTTGTTCATGGCAACCCCCTTATTTCGGCGCGGGCAGGTAGTCGAACGGGCGCGCGGCGAGCTTGCCCGATGCGGCGAATTTCGACGCCTCGGATTTGCTGCTGGCATAGGATTCGGCGCGTTTCAGTTCGGCCTCGTCGAACTTGGCCGCCTTCAGCTCTTCCTCGTTCAGCCCGCGGATGCCGGTGGTCGCGACCACCTTGCCGGTGCCGGCGCGACCCGAGGCCAGGGCGAGCACGCCGGACGCATCGCCGCCGCCCTTGCGCGCATCGCCCTTGCGGATGCTGAGCATGCGCACCCAGCCATTGCCCTTGGCGCTCTTCACCTGGTACCAGCCGCCGTCCTTCTTGAGGATGTCCACCTTGTCGCCCGTTGTCAGCGCCGCCACCGTCTTCGCGTCGCGGAACGGCTCGGCCTTGAGATCGTCGCCCTTGATGGCCGTGCCGCTCTCGGCGGCATGCAGCGCGCCGCTCAGCAGCAGCGCACAAAACATAAAGCTGAGGTTCATGGCCATCATCCCTGGAAACGGCCGTTGGCGGAAGATTCTCCACAGCTTAATACCATTGAGTTGTATCCGTAGGTGCGAATTTATTCGCACTAACAACGAGCTATGTGCGAATAAATTCGCACCTACAAAACCGCCAACTGTTGTTTTTCCCAGGTTCATGTCGATTTCCTCTCCTCTTTGTCCCATTCCAGCACAGCCTCGGCGAACATCATACGCCAGCCGGCGCGCGCCGCATCGCCACCGGCGATCTGACCGTGATAGACGAAATGGCTGGCCGCATTCTCCGGCTGGGCGAGATGGCTGCGCAATACTGCCGGCAACGCGGCCAGCAGCGCGTTGATGTCGCGCCGGATCGCCGCCTGCGCTTCGGCGTCCTGCGCCCCGGCGACCCATGAAACCGCGAGGGTGTTCTCGAACAGGTTCCACAGGCCTTTTTGTTCGCCGAGCAGCGCCTCAACGCTCTTGCCGGCCTGTCCGGTCTTCAGCAGTGCCTGGCAGATCCTTGTGAGCACCACGGGGCGGATCACGTTGCGCTCGGTATCCAGGCGGATCAGCAGCAGCGTGGCCTGCAATTCGCCGCTGCGCGCCGCCGCCGTGCGTACCATGCTTCGTTCCAGCGCCCGCCGGGTCGTCGTCGCATACAGGCGCGCCAGCGTGAAGAACGCCACGCCCACCGTCACCGGCCCGGTGAGGTTGATGTAGGTGGTGGTGAGGTTGATGCTGGCGTAGCTGATGCCGACCAGGACGAACTGCGACAGGCCGAACGCCCGGTCGATCTTGTCGCGCCCAGCGTCGCGGTAGAAGCTCCACGCCGTGGCCCACACGATCGCCAGCGTGAGCAGCAGATACAGGAAGCGCCACTCCGGGAAGCGCAGCGCGTCGCCATGCTTGAAGTTGTCGATCGCGGTGGCGAGGATCTCCACGCCGGGGTGCATCTTGTCCATCGGCGTCGCCTTGATGTCGAACAGGCTGGGCGCAGTCGAGCCGATAATGACAATCTTGCCCTTGAACTCGTCCTGCGGGCGTTTCTTCTCCTTGCTGCCCATGTCGGCGTAAACGTCGCTGAAGCTGACATAGCGGTAGGTGAACGGCTTGCCGCGCCAGTTCAGCAGCACCTCCTGCGCGGGCGGCTCGCCCCAGCCCAGCTCCTGCGCGATGCGCGCCGGCAGCGAGGGCAGCTTCCAGCCGTAGTCGTCGCGGTAGACGCTGTAGCGCCGCGCCACATTGTCGGGATCGGGATAGATGTTGTGCAGGCCGAGGCGCCCGCCGTCGAGCGCGGCCTGGAAGTGCGGCAGCACCACCGCCACGGTCGCGTCCGGCTGCGCGCCGGGCAGCGGCGTCACGCCGGGGATCATCGCGGGCTTGACCTGGCTCAGGCTGTCGCTGGAGGGATCGAGCCGCAGCACCGGGAAAAAGGTGTTGCCGGTCGCCGCGATGGCGTCGTTGAAATAGGCGTCGCTGTCCGGGTTGTACACGTCCGCATCGCTGAACAGGATGTCGAACACCACCGCCTTGGGTTGTTGCTTCTCCAATTGTTCGACGAACTCGCCCATCACCTGGCGCGGCCACGGCCAGCGCCCGTAGTCCTGCGCCATCGCCGCGAGGCTGGCCTCGTTGATGTCCACGATGACGATGTCGGGGTCGGGCTTCGGCACGATGAGGCGATAGCGCACCATCGCGTCGAACGACGCCTGGCGCATCTCGGAGGTGTAGTGCAGCAGCGTCGCGTCGAGCACCGCGAACACTGTGAACAGCCCGGCGAGGTAGAGATAGAAGCTGTATTTCCACCACCGCGCGAGCCGCTCGGCGAAACGCGCGCGCGCTTTGAACAGGCGGCTGATGAGGAGTTTCCAGATCATGGCGGTTTCCCGTGGTTCACGGGTGCCATTCTATAGCCAGCGGGCAGGGAAATGCAGCTTAGTGAAATATGAAGGTGAGTCACTTCGGCGCGACATCCGGCAACACCGCGTGCGGGTCGTGCATCGCGACGCGCGCGACGAACCAGATCGCCAGCGCGTTTGCCGCCATCGCCACATAGCCCGCCGTTGCGTAATCGACGATTTGGCCGCCTGCATCCTGGGTGATGATGAAGCCTGACAGCGTGGTCGCCAGACCCATCGCAAGGGACTGCGTGGTGGCGTTGAGCGACATGAAGGTGCCGCGCAGTCTGGGTTGTGCCGCCGAGGTGATGATCGCCATCGCCGGGATCATGCGCCCCGACACCAGCACGAAAAATACCGTGGTACAGATCAGCCACAGCCATAGCGGCGCGGCACCGATATGCGTCACCACCAGCAGCGGCAGCAATGCGGCGGTGGCGACCAGGCGGTAGATTCTGACCTTGCCGCGCAGGTCGGCCCAGCGCCCGATGCGCCTCGCGGTGAGCAGCGTCGCCATGCCGCCGAACAGATAGATGTACGGAATATCCTGCTGTGCGATGCCGACGTTGCCCACCGCATAGAGGGTGATGTATGGGATCACCGTGAAGCCGGAAAAGATGACCAGCGCGGAGAACAGCAGCGCGCGCAGGTGATTGGGATCGCGCAGCACGGTGAACATCGCGGCGAACGGGTGTGCCTGTTTCTCCGCGCTGATGTGCTGGCGCAGTTCCGGCAGCACGCGCAGGCCGACCATGATGAACAGCAAAACCAGCACGGCGATGAACACGAACGGCGCGCGCCACTGGAAATAATTGGCCAGCCACAGCGACAGCGGCACACCTGCCACCGTGGACAGCGAAAACGCCGCCGACACCACGCCGCTGGCGCGGGCACGACGCTCGAACGGGATCACATCGCCGACCATGGTCTGCACCAACGCGCCCATCACGCCGCCGAACGCGCCGGCCAGGCCGCGCGCGAACAGCAGCGTGGCGTAGCCCGGCGCCAGTCCGCACGCCAGCGTCGCCAGGCCGAACAGCGCGAATACGGCCAGCAACAGGCGCTTGCGCTCGAAGCGGTCGACGAACGTCGCGGCGAGCAGGCCGGATGCGGCGGCGGCAAAGCTGTAGGACGCGACCAGCAGGCCGAACTCGTGCGTGGTGATGCCGAACTCGGCGATCAGGATCGGGCCGAGCGGCATCATGATCATGAAGTCCAGCACATGGCTGAACTGCATGCCCGCGAGGGTGAGCAGCAGGTATTTTTCGCGTTGCGGGGTGAGGGGCGGATGCACGTGAAATCGGGGCGGCGAAGTTGGAAGCAGGATTCTAACGTTTTGAATCGCCGGTAAGAAATTTTAGTGCTGCCGACGGTGCTAAAATCGCCCCTCAAGTTTTCACCATTACATCATGCCACAACCATCCTTCGTCCATCTCCGGCTGCACAGCGAATATTCCATTTCGGACGGCATGGTGCGCGTGGATGAAGCGGTTGCCGCCGCGCAAGGCGATGGAATGCCGGCGCTGGCCTTGACTGATCTCAATAATTTCTTTGGGCTGGTGAAGTTTTATCAAAGCGCGCGCGGCAAAGGTATCAAGCCCATCGTCGGTTGCGATGTATTCATCAGCAACGATGCCGACCGCGACCGGCCGCACCGCCTGTTGCTGCTGTGCCAGTCGCGCGAGGGCTATCTGCTGCTGTGCCGCCTGCTGTCGCGCGCCTATCTGGAGAACCAGCATCGCGGCCGCGCCGAG
>CAYGIF010000062.1:0-12376 GCA_964349865.1 uncultured Gallionella sp.
AAGGTAACCGAACATGCCGGATAACATCTATCTTCCGCAACTGGCCAGGGTCGCCCACATCAAAGAAGAGGTGGCAGGCGAACGCTCCATTAAAACTTTTCGCGTCGAGCCTGTGGACGGCAAGCTGTTCGATCACGAGTGCGGCCAATGCGCGATGCTTTCCATTTTCGGCCGCGGCGAATCGATGATCTCGATTGCCTCCTCGCCGCTGATCAGGGAATACAAGCAATTCAGCATCATGCGGGTGGGACGGGTAAGCTCCGCCTTCCATGAACTGGAGGTCGGCGACGTCATCGGCATCCGCGGCCCCTACGGCAACAGCTTTCCGGTCGACGACTGGCGCGGGAAAAACTTGTACTTCATCGGTGGCGGTTGCGGCCTCGCGCCGATCTGGCCGGTGATCACCACCGCGGTGGCGCAACGCGCCAACTTCAAGAACATCACCGTGTTCTACGGCGGTCGCACTTCGCGCGACATCATGTACCGGGCGGAACTCGAGAAGCTGCGCGAGTCTGTCGATGTGCATCTGTCCATCGACAAGGCCGAGGAGGGGTGGAACGGCTACTGCGGCTTCGTCCCGGCAGCCGTGATGGACAAGGACCCCGTACCCGACAACGCCATCGCAATTACCTGCGGGCCGCCGATCATGATCAAGTTCGTGATCCAGAACCTGAACAAGCTCGGATTCAAGGATGAGCAGATATACACGACCATCGAGAACAAGATGAAATGCGGCATCGGGAAATGCGGTCGCTGCAATGTTGGCAAGGACTACGTGTGCGTCAAGGGGCCGGTGTATTCGTGGGCGGTGCTGAAAAATCTGCCTGCGGAATATTAAACGACCGGCCAAACAGAATTTGATAATTAAGAGGTAATGAAGTTATGAATATCAGTGGAATGCTCCATGGAGCAGGACTGCTCAAGATTGTCGATTTTCCTGCCTCCGAAGTGCTCGGACCGGAAGCCAGCGAACACGATATCCACAGCATGATCGAACGCTGCGGTTCGGTTTTTATCAAACCTATTTTCAGGGGTGGCATCGGCAAGAAGGGTAAATCCGGGCTGATCGGGCGTGCCGACAATCTGAAGTCGGCACTGGCTGAGAAAGAGCGCCTGTACTTTGCCGAATACAAAGTCGGCGATGTCATGTACAAGTCGCGCGGGGTCACCTTCGAGGGTGCGGTTCCGGCCAAGCACGAGATTTACTTCTCCATCACCGATTCGACCCGCTACCGCGCGCCGGCCATGACGCTCACCCATCACGGCGGCATGGACATCGAGGAACTGGACAAGACACAGATCATCGAAGTCCCGTTCGATCCGCTGACCGGCCTCAAGTCCTTCATCGTATCCAATGCGCTGTCCGACCTGGGGGCGCCCAGGGAAATCGTGTCGCCGCTGGTGCAGCACCTGCCGAAGCTGTGGGACCTGTACCATCATTACGGCATGTCCACGCTGGAACTCAATCCGATCCGCATGATGGAGGGCAAAACCGGTTCGCTGGTCCCGGTGGCATGCGACTTCAAATGCGGCTTCGACCGCGACGATCCGCGCATGAACCGCCTGAGCCTGCCCGACGACCTCTTCGTCACCGAAGCCAACGATTTCGAGCAGGAGATCAACGAGCTGCGCACCTACCAGGGGCAGAGCGACGTTTACGTGATCAACGAGAAGGGCACCATCCTGGCGCCGACCTTCGGCGGCGGCGCAAACTCCCTCGTCACAGAGGTGCTCGGCAACGATGCCATCATTTCTTCCGATTTTGGCGGCAATCCGCCCTACGAGAAGATGAACCAAGTCATGCGCATCTGCCTCAAGTACTATCTCAAGCAGACGAACGTGCTGTTCATCATCGGCGGCAAGGCCAACAACACGGACATCTTCGTCACGTTCCGCGCGATGGCCGATGCGTTGCGCGACTACTTCAGCGAACATGGCCCGACGCCGCTGTATGTGGTGATCGGCCGCGGCGGCCCCAACCTGATCCGCGGCATGGGCGCGTTCAAGGATGTGCTCGACGCGTTGCGGATACCCTATAAAATCTTCGGCTTCGACTCCGCGATGACCGATGTGGTGAATTATGCGCAGGAGGCGGATCGCTGGATGAAGAGCGGCGGTCGCGCCGAAGTCGCGAAAGTGCTGGGATTGCCAGCGGACGCCTGATGTGTAGGTTGGGTTAGCGGCTTTATCGCGTAACCCAACAAACCCAAACTTCAATACCGTCGTTTAGAAAAATGATTGAGTATTGTTGGGTTACGGCGCAAAAAACTGCGCCTAACCCAACCTACATGAATAAAATTAAGCAAAGGTGACAAGCAATGAGAAAGCCTGGTATCGAGAGTTTCAAATATTTTGTCGGCATCCGCTCTCTGGCCGATATTGCGACCAAAGAGGATCGCATCTGCGTGCTGAACATCCTCGGAAACGAATCGCGTTCAGTGACGCCGGTCAGCCACACCTATTCGGGAGGCAATATCGTGTTCGGTACTTCCCCCGGTCGCCGTGGGCAGGTGCTGGAGACTCCAGCAGGCAATATCCCGGTCTACAACAATGTGCGCGAAGGCATGGAGGCCGGGCACAAATTCAATGTCGGCGTCGTCTACCTGCCGCCCTCCGCCGTGCGCGACGGCGTCGCCGAACTGATCCGGATCAACCCCGATGTCGAAAAAGTCATCATCCTCACCGAGAAGATATCGGTGCATGATTCCCGCGAGATACGCGCGCTCGGCCAGCAGCGCGGAGTGGATATTTTTGGCGGCAATTGTCTCGGCGTAGCGGATTCGTGGAACCATATCCGGATCGGCGGCGCGCTGGGCGGCGACAACCCCGCGGAGACTTTGCGCAAAGGCTCGGTCGCGATCTTTTCCAATTCCGGCAACTTCACCACCACGATCGCCAACTATTTGTCGATCGGCGGCTGGGGAACGACGACGCTGATTTCAAGCGGCAAGGACATCTACATCAATTACGCAGCCCCCGAGTTCGCGTTCGCGATGGCCAACGACTCGCGCACCAAGGCGGCGGTGTTGTATTCCGAACCGGGCGGTTACTACGAGCAAAATGTCGTTTTTGAAAAGCCGGTGGTAGCCTGCGTGGTCGGCCGCTGGAAGGCGAACCTGACGCGGGCAGTCGGCCATGCTGGCGCCATCGCCGGATCGGGCGACGATGCGCGCGCCAAGGAAAAATGGTTCATGGACAAGTTCGGCGTGAAAGACCTGTTCACCCCTGAAAATCCGGTGTGCTCCAAGCTGGGCGCGGTGGTCACCAACATCTCGCATATCCCGCTGGCGCTGACCGCAGTGATGAAATTGAATGGCGTCGAAAAAGACTTTCCGCCGGAAGGCAATCTGGAGTTGAAGCCGTGGTTCGGCGACGACCAGGGCCTGAAACTGCCGCCCGCGTTGAATATTCCCGTGGTCAAGGCGATGCCGCCCTACGATGTGCAGATCACCGAACTGCTCAAGCATGTCGGCGCCATCTTCCCGCGCCAAAGTATGAAAGACTGCTCGGGAAGCTCGGTGATGGATCCGAAGACCCAAGTCACCAAGGTCAACAACATCTCCATCCTCGACTGTTCCAAGCAGCCGCTGGAATCCAACCTGTGCCTGGCGCTGGTACGCGAACTCAACGACGCCAACGACAACGCGCTGTTCAACATCGCGGTCGCGGCGCGCGTCAACCTGCACGGCGAAGCCATGCAGGCCGCCGCCGACGCGGCGCGCGAGGCCGGCAACTCCCCCAACACGGCGATCAGCGCGGCAATCGCGCTGCTCGGTCCGAAGCGCGTCGACGGCGCACGCAATGCCGCCGACACGCTGGTCGAACTGTTCGCCCATTCCGGATTGCAAACCGGCGACAACGAACAGGCCGCTATCACGCCCGCCGCAGCCACTCCGGAACAACTTGCAACGCTGCTGGGCAAAGCGCCGGATGCGCAAGCCGAAGCGATGCTCAAGGCTTTCGACAAGCGCGGAGCCAAGTCGGCCTTCGTGCGCTATCTGCGCAGCCTGAAAGGCCACCTGACAGCGGATGCGGTAGCCGCCGCGCTCACCACAACCATCGCGTGGGAGCCGCTGATCCGCAAGCGCATCTCCAAGCTGACCGTGCGCAACCTGCCCTGGTATGCGCACCTGTTCTCGGTCATCATCGGCGCCGCAGCCGAGGGCAAGCACCACCAGCCCGGCAAGTTCTGCGGCATCGGCAACGAAGAAATGCTGGAGTCCTGGACCACTACCCAGTTGGCCTATCTTTCCCTGCTCGGCGAGCGCCCGACAGAGGCGAGCCTGTTCCCGTTCCAGGTTCTGCTCGGACTGATCATCTCCAATGGCGTCGGCACCATCTCGGCGCAGGGCTGCAAGGGCGCGGTATCCGCCGACGGCCCGGAATCGCCGGAACGCGTGCAGATCAACAAGGGCATGATCGGATTCCTGACACACACCGGTTTCGCCCACGGCGGCAACGGCTACGAAGGCATCCAGTTCCTGATCGAGAGCTTCAAGAGCACTCCGCTGGCCGATGCCAGCGCCGCCAACCACGGTCTCGACCTCAAGGCGATGGCGACAGAATTCGCGCTGGCGTTCAACAAGGAAAAGAAATCCAGCAAGGCGCTCGGTATACCGGTGCGCAGCATCCCCGGCGTCAACCACCCGGTGTTCAAGGGGCATCCGGTCAACCACGATCCGCGCGAAGTCTACATCGCGGATCTGTTCGCCGAGCGCGGCGAGAAGAATATATTCCACGACTACTACCGGACGCTGGTGCAGGCCTTGTACGACAACGGCGTGACGGCAAACGTATTCTGCGTGAACATCGACGCGATCATCGCCGCGATGCTGCTGAAACTCCTGTGGTCGCGCTACCGCAAGGGCGAATTCAGCGAAAGCTCGATGGAAATGGCGGCGTTCACCGCGTTCCTGTTCGGCCGCATGGCGGGATGCGCGGGCGAGATCGACGACCACATCAACCGCGGCCGCAACATGGACACCCGCACCCCGGCTTCGCAGTGCACCCACGTTTCCTAGTATCTCAATAACAGACTCCCCCCCTTTCAATGGGGCGGAGTCTGCTCCCCCTGCTTCGTTAAAGATCGAAAAAATTTCTGCGGCCGGATAATCTGACACGCGCTGTCATTGCCGCACGCGGGCGTTGAGTTGCCTGTGCTGCTGTGCGTTTGGTTGGCGCATGTGCTTGCATGAGCTAATCTCAGGCTCTATCCGGCTTGGTGAACAGCCCTTGGTGGGCGGCTTCGCTCACCGCCAGCGCCGCAGGGTGGCTAATCTTGCGCTCCACCGTGATGAGGAAGAACCGCTCCTTGATGGCTTCGGTGCGGCCCAGTGACACCACGCCATACTGTGCCGCCACCTCGGCGGCGATGGCCGAGGGTGCGGGAAAGATGCCCGCGCCACCCTGACCAAAGGACTTCATCAACGCACCATCGTCGAACTCGCCGACGATACGCGGGTAGATGTCCTGCCCGCCCAGCCAGCGCAGCAGCGGGGCGCGTATGGCGCTGTCCTCGCCGGGGATCAGCAGCGGCGCGCCGTCGAGCAGGCGCGGAAATTCGCCAATGAGCCCGGCGGCAATGCCGGGCGTGGCGAAGAATGCGAGCCCGCATTCCCCCAGCCGGTGGCTGTAGCCTTTCACGTCCAAGCCCGGCGGCAAGGGCCTGTCGGCCAGCACCATGTCCAACTGGTGGATGGCCAGTTCCGCCAGCAACCGCTCGAAACTGTCCTCGCGGCACACCATGCGCACCGGTTCGGGTACAGCCAGCGCCGGAGCCAGCAGCCGGTAGGCGATGGACTTGGGCACCACATCGGCGATGCCAACCCGGAACAGGAACGGGCGCTCTCCGCCGCGATTGCGCAGCATCTCTTCGAGTTCGCTGCCCACTTGAAATATCTCGTCCGCATAGGACAAGGCCAAGCGCCCGGCATCGGTTAGCTCCAGCCGCCGCCCGGTACGCCGGAACAGTGTGGCGCCAAGCCTTTGCTCGAATAACGACAACTGGCCAGACAGGGTCTGTGGCGTGAGATGAAGCTTTTCCGCCGCGCGGTTGATTGCGCCTGCCTTGGCGACGGCGTGGAAGTAAGAGAGATGCTTGAAGTTGAGCATGGCGAGCCTATTCTCGAATCGAAAATTACGAACATAGTATCACTATAAATCGACTTTTTCTTATTCAAAAATGGCGCTAGCATGAATTCCTGTCAATCGGGAGGCGAGCATGCAGATGGATATTCAAAGTCAGGGATTCGCGCTCACTGAAAGCCTGCGCGACTACCTCAGGAAACGTCTGGCTTACGCCCTGAACCATGGCGACGAATACATTAGCCGGGTCACCGTGCGGCTGTCCGACATCAACGGCCCGCGTGGTGGTGCCGACAAGCGCTGCTTCATCGAGGTGCGGCTCAAACAGAAGCCTGCGGTGGTGATCGAGGACATCGAGGCGGATCTTTATGTCGCCATCGACCGCGCCGCCGAGCGCGCCGGTCGCACATTGACGCGCCGCATGGCGCGCCAGCGGGATTTTGCGCCCGGCAAGGCTGAAAGCGCGGATCGGGCTGCTCAAAGCGACGCGCAACCAGACACTCCGCACCCATGATCGGTTCGTTGACCGGGATGCGACATGCGCACGCACAACGGCCGTGTCAGATTTTTCCGGCACCGTGATCGATTATTATTTTGGAGTTGCCAAACATGCAAAAGATTGAACATTTCATCGAACGCTTCATATTTGCCAGTCGCTGGCTGCTGGCGCCGTTCTATATAGGGCTGGTGGGCGCCATCGTGCTGTTGCTGTTCAAGTTCATCAAGGAATTTATTCACCTGTTGCCTGTAGTCGTGACGGGCGAAGGCAGCCAGGTCATGGTGGGCGTGCTCACCCTGGTGGATGTGGCGCTGGTTGCCAACCTGCTGCTCATCATCATCTTCGCGGGCTACGAGAACTTCGTCTCCAAGATCAATACCGGCGACCACGAGGATCGGCCGGACTGGATGGGGCATGTGAGCTTCACCGACCTAAAGATCAAGGTCATCGGCTCCATCGTCGCCATCTCCGGCATCGAACTGCTGAAGGCCTTCGTCAATGTCGAGGCCTACACCAACCAGCAACTGGGTTGGAAGGTCGGCCTGCACATGGCCTTTGTCGTCTCGGGTGTTCTGTTCGCGCTGATGGACAGACTCACTTCGGGAAAACCCAACGGCCACTAAGGAGGTTATCATGAAACGCATCCTGCTCTTCCTCGGTACCAACCTAGCCATTGTGCTGGTGTTGTCCGTCACCATGCGCCTGCTGGGCGTGGAGCCTTATCTCAACGAGCAGGGGCTGAACCTGCAAGCACTGTTGGTCTTTGCGGCGGTGATGGGCTTCGGCGGATCATTCATCTCGCTGGCCATTTCCAAATGGATGGCAAAAAAATCGATGGGTGTGCTGGTGATCGAAACACCCGCAAATTCGACCGAACTATGGCTGATGGAAACTATCCGCAAATATTCATCGCAGGCGGGCATCGACATGCCCGAAGTTGGGATTTTCGACTCGCCCGACGTCAATGCCTTCGCCACCGGCATGACCAAGAACAGCTCGCTGATCGCGGTCTCCAGCGGCCTGCTGCAACAGATGACGCGCGAGGAAGCCGAAGCGGTGCTGGGGCACGAAGTCGCCCATGCCGCCAACGGCGACATGGTGACGCTGGCGCTGATCCAGGGCGTGGTCAACACCTTTGTCATATTCCTGTCGCGCGTCATCGGTTACATGGTTGACAAGCTGGTGTTCAAAACCCAACGGGGCACCGGCCCGGCGTTCTTCGTCACCATGATTGTGGCGGAACTGGTGCTGGGTGTGCTGGCCTCCATCATCGTCATGTGGTTTTCGCGCCGCCGCGAATTCCGCGCCGACCGCGGCGGCGCCAATTTGGCCGGGCGGCACAACATGATCGCCGCGCTGGAGCGCCTCGATTCGCTGCACCCCGCGCCGCTGCCGGAAAAGATGGCAGCCTTCGGCATCGCCGGCGGCGGCGCGAGCGGTTTCAAGCGCCTGTTCATGACCCACCCGCCGCTGGAAGCGCGCATCGCGGCGCTCAAGGCGGGGCAATGAGTGCTCGCGCAATTGGAGGGAATGGAAATGCCGTCTATGTTCGACGAAAAACTTAAAACAGATATCCGCGCGGCGGCGGATGCCCTGCTGCAAGGCGGCGTGGTCGCCTTTCCCACCGAAACGGTGTACGGGTTGGGCGCGGACGCCTCCAATCCGCAGGCGTTGCGCCGGGTGTTCGAGATCAAGGGGCGACCGTCCGATCACCCGCTGATCGTCCACATCGGCCATGTTTCCCTGCTGGATTACTGGGCGGGCGGGATACCGGAGGCCGCATGGCGGCTGGCCTCGCGTTTCTGGCCGGGGCCGCTCACCCTGGTTCTGCCGCGCCGCGCCCATGTGTCGCGGCTCGTCACCGGCGGCCAGGACACGGTAGGGCTGCGCGTACCGGATCACCCGGTAGCGATGGCGCTGCTGCATAACCTGGGTGTCGACAAGGGATTGCGGCGCCTTCCGCCAACCGTTTCGGGCGCGTCAGCCCGACGACTGCGGAGCATGTGCGGGCGGAGTTCGACGAACAAGTGGATGTTCTGGATGGCGGCCCCTGCCGGGTCGGGATGGAGTCCACCATCGTCGGCTTCGATGGCAAATCGGCGGTATTGCTGCGCCCTGGCGGGATAGCCGTGCCGATGCTGGAAGAAACACTCGGGCAAAATATTTCGCAGCCGGATGTCACCAAGCCATCCGTGCGTGTACCGGGTAGCCTGCACTCGCACTACGCCCCGGCTACCCCGCTGGAAGTCAGGGCAACCGGAGCGTTGGAGCGGCGCGCATGGGAACTCGCTTCACAGGGGCAGCATGTCGCGGTGATGGTGCTGTCTGCCGGGTTGCCGAGCTTTCCGGGCAACCCGCGCCTGTTCAATTTCCCCATGCCGAAAGGGGCTGCGGCGTATGCCCAAGCGCTTTATGCCACCCTGCGCAAGATCGACGATGCGCGTTTTGATCGCCTCCTGATCGAAGCGCCGCCGCAAACGGCGAATTGGCAGGCGGTGCATGACCGCCTGCGCCGCGCCGCCACGCTATATTGTTCAACCGAAGCTCAACCCCTGAAGAATACCCATGACGAAATCGCCTGATACCAAAAAAACTGCCAAGGGTGCAGGAGGAAAGCCGCTGGTCGGCATCCTCACCGGCAGCCCCAACGATCTGCCGACCGTGGTCAAGGTGCGCGCCACGTTGACCGAGCTGGGTATCCCCAGCGAGATCGTGGTCGCTTCGGCGCACCGCACCCCGGACAAGGTCATCGCCTATATTGAACGCGCCCACCGGGAAGGCGTGCAAGTGCTGATCGGCTGCGCCGGCATGGCGGCGCATCTGGCCGGAGTGATCGCCGGTCATACCCGCCTGCCGGTAATCGGCCTGCCGCTCTCCGGCGGCATCCTGTCCGGCCTGGACGCACTGCTCGCCACGGTGCAGATGCCGCCCGGCGTGCCGGTCGCCACCGTGGCGGTGGATGGCACGAAAAACGCCGCCATGTTGGCGGCGCGCATCCTGGCGCTGAAGTATCCGGAAATCGACAAGGCGCTGGAAAAAGCCGCCAAAAAAGAGCGCGCTCGCTACGACCAGACTGCCGACGAGGCGCTGGCGGGGCTTTCCGCGAAATAATATGGCACTGATCGGCAGGCAACCATGAAAGACATCGCAAAGTTCATCGCCGGTTTCGAGCGATTTCATGACAAATATTTCGGGCATGACCGGGAATTGTTCGATCAGCTCAGGCATGCCCAGCGTCCGCGGGCGATGGTGATCGCCTGCTGCGATTCGCGGGTGGATCCGGCGATCCTCACCGGCGCGGTTCCCGGCGAGATGTTTGTGGTGCGCAATGTGGCCAACCTGGTGCCGCCGTATGATCAGGGCGGCAACTTCGCCAGCGTGCCGGCGGCGCTGGAATTCGCCGTACAGTCGCTCGAGGTCGAGCACGTCATCGTGCTCGGCCACGCGCAGTGCGGCGGAATCCGCGCCTTGATGAGCAATGCGGGGCCGGGCGGCGAATTTATCGGCAAGTGGGTCAGCATCGCGCAACGCGCCCGCGAGCGCGTGCTTGCCGAACTGCCGGACAAGCCGCCCGCCTTGCAGGAACGGGCTTGCGAACAGGCGGCCATCCTGGTCTCGCTGGAAAACCTGATGACTTATCCGTGGATCGCCCGGCGCGTGGAAGCCGGGTCGCTGCATTTGCATGGCTGGTATTTCGATATCGGGCAAGGCGAACTGCTCGGCTATTCTCCGCTTGGCACAGCATTCGAGCCGTTGGTGCCGCTGCCTGAGGGAACGCAATGATGTCCGCGCCGAATCTGGAGGCGGTAATTTTCGACGTGGACGGCACCTTTGCCGGGCAACTGGCGGCGTGGTTACATCCGGTTCCACTGTCGTCACCGACGTGCGCCATGCGCGCAATCCCCATGCTGAAAAAACACGGGACATATCAATATGAATAACACTATCTCCATCGGCGAACCTTGGATGTGGGCCGCCTTCATCGCCTTCGTGCTGGTCATGCTCGCGTTTGACCTGTTCGTGTTCGGCGGCAACAAGGCGCACAAGGTGAGCGTCAAGGAGGCGGCCACCTGGTCGCTGGTCTGGGTCAGCCTCGCGCTGCTGTTCAACGCCGGGCTGTGGTGGTATTTGAGCGGCACGGCCGGGCCGGAGGTCGCCGACCGCAAGGCGCTGGAATTTCTCACCGGTTATCTGATCGAGAAGTCGCTGTCGGTGGACAACGTGTTCGTGTTTCTGCTGATCTTCTCGTCCTTCCATGTCGCCGCCGAATACCAGCGCCGCGTGCTGATCTACGGCGTGCTCGGCGCGATCGTGCTGCGCGCCATCATGATCCTGGCCGGTGCGTGGCTGGTGCGGGAATTCAACTGGGTGCTCTACCTCTTCGGCGTCTTCCTGGTCATCACCGGGCTGCGCATGCTGGTGATGGCGGAGAAGAAACCCGACCTGGAAAAAAACCTGGTGCTGAAATTCGCGCGCCGCCATCTGCGCATCTCCGACGGGCATCACGGCGAGAAATTCACCGTCATGAAGGACGGCGTGCGCTATTTCACGCCGCTGTTCCTGGTGCTGATCCTGATCGAGGCCTCCGACCTGGTGTTCGCGGTGGATTCGATCCCGGCCATCTTCGCGATCACCACCGACCCGTTCATCGTGTTCACCTCCAACATCTTCGCCATCATGGGGCTGCGCGCGCTGTATTTCCTGATGGCCGACGTGGCAGACCGGTTCCACTTGCTGAAATACGGCCTGGCCATGGTGCTCACCTTCATCGGCGCCAAGATGCTGATCGCGCCGTGGTACCACGTGCCGGTGGCGGCCTCGCTGGCCATCGTCGCGGTGCTGATCGGCGCCAGCGTGATCGCCAGCCTGATCGCCACGCGCAAACATACATGACCAGGAGAAATTTGACCGGCCCAAAGCTCTCTCGGCGATTTTTCTTGGCTGATCTGATGTTATTCAGAATCCGAAACAGGGAAATATATTGGAGCTTGCGAGATTGTTTACAAACTATTGGAAAACCCCCAACTTTTACGCGATAATCTTATTTTTGTTTATGCGGCTATTTGGAGAGGAACGCAGAACGGGCGGAGCACAGCGCGCAACCCGTCAGACAGTTCATCAATCTCCGATGGGTTGCGCTGCTTTACCATATGCCCTGCGAGGGCTACCGATTTTTTATTAACGCAATATACGGAGAAACCATGGCTGCATTTAACGTCGCACAGAAAATCCTCCTGGCCAACGCGGCAGGGGGTTTGACCCAGCTTCCGGCGCAGGGTCAACCGCTGGAAATCCAGTTCACCCACACGCTTTATCAGGACGCCACCGGCACCGCTGCCGCGCTGGCTTTCGAGAAGATGGGCGTGGATCGCGTGAAAACCACTTCGGTTATCGTCGTGGATCACAAGACTCTGCAAGTCGGCTATATCGACGGCGACGACCATCGCTATCTCGAAACCTTCAGCAAGAAATACGGCTGCTGGTTCTCGCGCGGCGGCCTCGGCATCTGCCACAGCGTGTTTCTCGAGGACTTTGCGGTTCCCGGCAAATCGGTGATCGGTTCCGACTCGCACACTACCAACGCCGGGGGTATGGGCATGCTGGCGCTGGGCGCGGGCGGCACGGACGTGAGCTTCGCGATGGCGGGCACCTCCTACAAGATCGAGATGCCGAAAGTGGTGCAGGTGAACCTCACCGGTGCGCTGCATCCGGGCGTGCTGGCCAAGGACGTGATCCTGAACGTGCTCAAGGTGATCGGCATCAAGGGCAACAAGGACATCTGCCTGGAATACA
>CAYGIF010000063.1:0-12009 GCA_964349865.1 uncultured Gallionella sp.
TGGTGCGCCAGATGCCGGGGCGCATCATCGGCCGCACCGTCGATCTGGACGGCAAGCCGGGCTTCGCGCTGACGCTTCAGGCGCGCGAGCAGCACATCCGCCGCGCCAAGGCGACCTCCAATATTTGCAGCAATCAGGGACTGATGGTGACGGCGGCGACCATCCACATGGCGCTGCTCGGCGCGGACGGGCTGCGCCGCGTCGCTGCCGCGTCGCATGCCAACACGCAAGCCCTCGCGGTGCAGGCCTGCGGCGTGCAGGGCGTGAAGCGCTTGTTCAGCGCGCCGCATTTTCACGAGGTCGTGCTGCACCTGCCCAAATCCTCCGCCAAGGTATTGGCCGTCATGGCAGAACAAGGCATATCGGGCGGCTTCGATCTGCAACCGCACTATCCGCAACTGGGCAACGCGATCCTGGTGTGCGCCACCGAAACCAAGACGCCGGAAGATTTGCAACGCTACGTGGCGGCACTGCGCCACGCACTCGGTTAAGCGAGGCCACCATGCTGATTTTTGAACGCTCCCATCCCGGCCGCCGCAACGCGGCACAAGCCCCTCATCATTCTGCCGCAATCAGCGGCATCTCATCCGCATTGCTGCGCCAGGATCAACCGCTGCTGCCGGAAGCCTCGGAAATGGATGTGGTGCGCCACTACACCCGGCTGTCGCAAAAGAATTTTTCGATCGACACGCATTTCTATCCGCTCGGCTCCTGCACGATGAAATACAACCCGCGCGCCTGCAACACGCTGGCGATGCTGCCGAACTTCCTCGCGCGCCATCCGCTCGCGCCGGAATCCACCGGGCAGGGCGTGCTGGCCTGTCTGTACGATTTGCAGGAAATCCTGAAAGACGTGACCGGCATGGCCGGCGTTTCCCTGATGCCGATGGCCGGCGCGCAGGGCGAATTCGCCGGCATCGCGATGATCCGCGCCTACCACGACGCGCGCTGCGACACGGCGCGCACCGAGATCATCGTGCCGGATGCGGCGCACGGCACCAACCCGGCGACGGCCGTGATGTGCGGCTACACCGTGAAGGAGATTCCGACCGACGCGAACGGCGACGTCGATCTCGACGCGTTGCGCGCCGCCACAGGCCCGCAGACCGCCGGACTGATGCTGACCAATCCGTCCACGCTGGGCGTGTTCGAAAAACAGATACAGGCAATCCAGAAGATCATCCACGATGCAGGCGGCCTGCTGTATTACGACGGCGCGAACCTGAACGCGATCCTCGGCAAGGTCAAGCCCGGCGACATGGGCTTCGACGTGATCCACATGAACCTGCACAAGACCTTCTCCACGCCGCACGGCGGCGGCGGGCCGGGCGCGGGCGCGGTCGGCGTGGCAGAGCGTCTGCTGCCGTTCCTGCCATTGCCGGTGGTCGCAAAACAAGACGAAGCCTATCGCTATCTAACCGAGCAGGACCTGCCGCAATCCATCGGCCATATGTCCGCCTTCACCGGCAACATCGGCATCCTGCTGCGCGCCTATGTGTACGCGCGCATGCTGGGCGCGGAGGGCATGCACCGCGTCGCCGAATTCGCCACGCTGAATGCCAACTACCTGATGGCAGAACTGCAAAAAGCCGGCTTCGCCGCCGCGTTCCCACAGCGCCGCGCCAGCCACGAGTTCATCATCTCGGTGAAATCGCTCAAGGACGCCACCGGCATCTCCGCGATGGACGTCGCGAAGCGCCTGCTGGACAAGGGCTATCATCCGCCCACCACCTACTTCCCGATGCTGGTGCCGGAGTGCCTGCTGATCGAGCCGACCGAAACGGAATCGAAGGAGACGCTGGATGGCTTCGTCGCCGCGCTGAAGGAAATCCGCGACGAGGCATACGCCACGCCGGAGCTGGTGAAGGGCGCTCCGCACACGATGCCGGTGCGCCGCCTCGACGACGTGAAGGCCGCGCGCGAGCTCGACCTGACATGGAAACCGACCGCAAGCACCCGCGCGGCCTGAAGCATGTCTGGCACGCGACCCTGACCGCACTGGCAGGGCTGCGCGCCGCGTGGCAACACGAAGACGCATTTCGCCAGGAAGCGCTGGTCGCTTTGATTGCGATACCCGTCGCGCTGCTGTTGCCTGTCAGCCCTCCCGGCAAGGCGCTGATGATCGCCGGCATCCTGCTGGTGCTGATCGTCGAACTGCTCAACTCCGCGCTCGAAGCGGCGGTGGATCACACCTCGCTGGAGCAGCACCCGCTCGCCAAACGCGCCAAGGATATTGCCAGCGCGGCGGTGCTGTTGAGCATCGCGAATGCCATAGTAGTGTGGGGCTTGGTGCTGTTCTTCTGAATATTGTCGGTTCGTTCAATAACCGGCGCGCCTATTCGTTGTACCATTCCGCCGACAATGGAACTCGGAAATGACTGAGCGACTTCAAACATCACCTGCGGAAGGCATATCCTGCTGGCACAACATGCCGGTGCAGGAGGTGTTGACCGCGCTTGCCTCGATAACAGCCGGACTCGACTCCACCGAAGCGCGACGGCGCATCGAGCAATACGGCCCGAACCGCCTGCCTGCCGCCAGGCGCGACAGTTTACTGATGCGCTTTGCGCGCCAGTTCCACAACGTGCTGATCTATGTGTTGCTGGCCTCCGCGCTGATCACCGCGCTGCTCGCCCACTGGGTGGACTGCGGCGTGATCGTCGGCGTGGTGCTGATCAACGCCATCATCGGGGTGATTCAGGAAGGCAAGGCGGAACGCGCGCTGGATGCGATCCGCAACATGCTGTCGCCGAATGCGACGGTGCTGCGCGACGGGCGGCGGCGCGAGATTCCGGCGGAGCAGGTGGTGATCGGCGACATCGTGCTGCTGGCATCCGGCGACAAGGTGCCGGCCGACCTGCGCCTGATCGAAACGCGCCAGTTGCGCGTCGAGGAGGCAGCGCTGACCGGCGAATCCGCGCCGGTGGAAAAAAACATTGCGCCAGTGGCTGCGCATGCCGTAACCGGCGACCGCAGTTGCATGGCTTATTCCGGCACGCTGGTGGTCTACGGGCAGGCGCGCGGCGTGGTGACCGCCACCGGCGCGGCGACCGAAATCGGCTGCATCAGCGGCCTGATCGCCGCGGTGACCCGGCTGGAAACGCCGCTGCTGCGCCAGATGGCGCGCTTCGGCCGGCAACTGACCGCCGCCATCCTGCTGCTGGCCGCGCTGACTTTTTCTTTCGGCGTATGGGTGCGCGGCTACAACTGGCCGGAAATGTTCTTTGCCGCGGTCGGCCTGGCGGTCGCCGCAATCCCGGAAGGGCTGCCGGCGATCATGACCATCACGCTGGCGATCGGCGTGCAGCGCATGGCAAAACGCAACGCGATCATCCGGCAGCTTCCGGCGGTGGAGACGCTCGGCTCGGTGACGGTGATCTGCTCGGACAAGACCGGCACGCTGACCCGCAACGAAATGACCGTGCAGCGCCTGATCGCTGCCGGGCGGATATTCGAAGTCAGCGGCAGCGGTTATGCGCCGCACGGCGGATTTTCCATCGCCGGGCGCGAAGTATTCGTCGAGGATCATCCCGAACTGATCGAACTGGGACGCGCCGCGTTGCTATGCAACGATGCGGAACTGCATCGCAGCGGCAACGAATGGGCGCTGGGGGGCGACCCCACCGAAGGCGCGCTGCTCGCGCTGGCGGCCAAGAGCGGCCTCGACCTCGCGTTCGAGCGCGAGGCGCTGCGCCGCACCGACCTGATCCCGTTCGAATCGCAGCACCGTTTCATGGCCACCTTGCACCATGACCTGGAAGGGCACGGCTTCATCTTCCTCAAGGGCGCGCCGGAGCGGGTCATGGAAGTATGCGACGCCGAGCGCGCCGACGGCGAAGATCGTCCGCTGCGCCACGCCTGGTGGCAGCAGGCGATGCTGGATGCGGCGCAGCAGGGTTTCCGGCTGCTCGCGGTGGCGATGCGCCCCACGGCAAACGCACAGCTCAGCCTCGATTTTTCCGACGTGCAGCATGGCTTCGCGCTGCTCGGCATTTTCGCGATCGCCGACCCGCCGCGCGAGGAGGCGATCCGCTCCGTGGCGCGCTGCCGCGAAGCCGGCATCCGGGTGAAGATGATTACCGGCGACCATCTCGATACCGCGTGCGCGATCGGCGCGCGCTTCGGCCTGTCATCGGACGGCGCGCTGACCGGCGCGGAAATCGAGCAAATGGACATGGCTGCGCTGCGCGTTGCGGTAACCAGGGCCGACATCTTTGCCCGCGCCAGCCCGGAACATAAACTCAGCCTGGTGCAGGCGTTGCAGGCCAACGGCGAAGTGGTGGCGATGACCGGCGACGGCGTCAACGATGCGCCCGCGCTGAAGCGCGCCGATGTCGGCGTGGCGATGGGCAAGAAAGGCACTGAGGCGGCCAAGGAGGCCGCCGGGATGGTGCTGGCCGACGACAACTTCGCCTCGATCGCCGCCGCGGTGGAAGAGGGGCGCACCGTCTACGACAACCTGAGAAAATCCCTCGCGTTTGTTCTGCCGACCAACGGCGGCGAAGCGATGGTGATCGTCGCGGCGATTTTCCTCGGCCTGACCCTGCCGATCACGCCGGTGCAGATCCTGTGGGTGAACATGGTCACCGCCGTCACGCTGTCGCTGGCGCTGGCCTTCGAGCCCTCCGAGGCGGGCGTGATGCGCCGCCCGCCGCGCGGCCCGGCGGAACCGTTGCTGAACGCCTTCCTGTTATGGCGCGTGTTTTTCGTGTCCTGTCTGATGGTGGCCGGCGCGCTGGGATTCTTCTTGTGGGAACAGGCACGCGGCGAGAGCATCGAGGCGGCGCGCACGGTGGCGGTGAACGCGATCGTGATGGGCGAGATCTTCTACCTGTTCAACTGCCGCTTCCTGCGCGCGCCGTCCCACAGCCTGCGCGGCTTCACCGAATCGCGCCCGGTGCTGATCTCGATAGCGGCGGTCGTAGCATTGCAGGCGCTGTTCACCTACGCCCCGCTGTTCCAGCAACTGTTCGGCACCGCCGCCATCGATGCCGTGGCGTGGTGGCGCATTTTCCTGTTTGGCGCGGCGCTGTTTGTCGCGGTGGAAATCGAGAAGGCGTGGCTCAGGCGCAGGGAATAAGGACACCTCTAGAAATTCATTTTCCGGGCGAATCGCGGTGTCGCGTGCTCGCTCACTCCTCGTCTATCTGTCCGATATGCCTCGTCGTTCGCTGTGCGGCTCCTTGCGCTTCATCCCGCAAAACAAATTTCTAGAGGTGTCCATAATTTTTTAATTATGCACCGCCAGCTTGCTGTGGCGTATCGAATAGGTGAAATAGACGATCAGGCCGATGCTCAGCCAGACGATGAAACGCAGCCAGGTCTGGGCGGGCAGGAAGGCCATCAAACCGGCGCAGGAAATCATGCCGAGCACCGGGAACAGATGGCCGAACGGGTTTTTGAACGGGCGTTGCAGAAGCGGCTGGCGCACGCGCAAGACGATCACACTCAGGCAGACCAGCACGAAGGCCGCCAGCGTGCCGATGTTGACCAACTCAGCCAGCGCGCCGAGCGGGAACAATCCGGCGGCCAATGACATGATGATGCCGGTGATGACGATGACGCGCACCGGGGTTTGCGTTTCCTGGTTGACCTTGGACAGGAACGGCGAAACCAGGCCGTCGCGCGACATCGCCAGGATGATGCGGGTGAGCCCGTAGTAGAGCACCAGCATCACGGTGGTCAGCCCCGCGATGACGCCGGTCGCGACCAGCGCCGAAGCCCATTTGTAGCCGAGCAGTTGCAGCGCATGGGAAACCGGCGAGGAAACGCCGAGTTCGGTGTAGGGCACGATGCCGGTCAGCAGGCCGGACACGATGATGTAGATGATGGTGCAGAACGCGAGCGAGGCGATGATGCCGATCGGCACATCGCGCTGCGGGTTTTTGGCTTCTTCCACCGCCGTCGAGACCGCATCGAAACCGACATAGGCGAAGAACACCAGCGAGGCCCCCGCCAGTACGCCGGTGGTGCTGCCGTCAGGCAGGGTGTTGAACCAGCCGTAGGGCATGAACGGCTGCCAGTTGGCCGGGTCGACGTTGAACGAGGCGATGCCGACGAAGATGGCGATGGCCAGCACCTTGACGAAGACCATCGCGGTATTGAGCTGCGCGCTTTGCTTGATGCCGACGATCAGCAGCCCCATCAGGATCAGGATGATGGAAGCGGCGGGAAGGTTGATGATGCCGCCGAGTTCCGGGGACTTGGTGAGCATGTCCGGCAAGCCCATGCCCATCGCGGAAAGCGCGTTGTTGAAATAACCCGACCAGCCGTTGGCGACCGCCGCCACCGATACGCCGTATTCCAGCAGCAGGATCCAGCCGATCATCCACGCGACGATCTCGCCGAACGCGGCATAGCTGTAACCGTAAGCGCTGCCGCAGCCGCCCACGGCGGCGGCCAGTTCCGCATAAGCCAGCGCGGCGAACGCGCAGGCAAAACCGGAGATCACGAACGACAGCACCACCGCCGGGCCGGCCTGGTTGGCGGCGGCGATGCCGGTCAGCACGAAGATGCCGGTGCCGATGATCGCGCCGACGCCGAGCAGCGTGAGATCGAACGCCGTCAGACATTTCTTCAGGCCGGTGTCACAAACGGTGTCGTCGGCATTGATCGGCTTGGTGCGGAATATCGGCAACGGCATGAGATTCTCCCTGTATTTTTGTGGCGGGATTATGCACCATCGCGCCGCCTGCGGATACCGTTCACCGCAGCAAACAACTGCCATCCAAATGATACAATTCGCGCCTCTCAATACGGTCAAGGTTTTGCGATGCACACACTGATTTGCGGTTCGATGGCTTACGACACCATCATGGTGTTCCAGGATCAATTCAAGAAGCACATCCTGCCCGAAAAAATCCACATCCTGAACGTGGCGTTCCTGGTGCCGGAGATGCGCCGCGAGTTCGGCGGCTGCGCGGGCAACATCGCGTACAACCTGCAACTGCTCGGCGGCAATCCGCTGATCATGGCGACGGTCGGCGAAGATTTCGATCCCTATGCGGCGCGTCTGAAAAAACTCGGCCTGCCGCAGCAGCATATCCGCCATGTGCCGGATAGTTTCACCGGGCAGGCGTTCATCACTACCGACCTGGACGACAACCAGATCACCGCTTTCCATCCCGGTGCGATGAGCTTTTCCGAGCAGAACCATGTCGGCGATGCAAAAAATATCAGCCTCGGCATCGTCTCGCCGGACGGGCGCGCAGGAATGCTGCAGCACGCGCGCGAATTCCGCGAGGCGGGCATCCCCTGGGTATTCGATCCGGGACAGGGAATGCCGATGTTCGGCGGAGAAGAGTTGCTGCGTTTCGTCGAGCAAGCCGACTATGTGACGGTGAACGACTACGAGGCGCAACTGTTGCAGGACAAGACCGGCAAAAAGATCGAGGAACTCGCCAAATTGACACGCGCCTTCATCGTGACCCTCGGCGCGCAAGGCTCGCTCATTTACGCCGGCGGCAAGGAAATCGCGATCCCCTGCGCCAAACCGACCGCGCTGCTCGACCCGACCGGCTGCGGCGACGCCTATCGCGCCGGCCTGCTGCACGGCATCCAGCAGGGCTGGGACTGGGAGACCACCGGACGGCTGGCCTCGCTGCTCGGCACGCTCAAGATCGCCAGCCGTGGCGGGCAGAACCACGCGCCGACCCGCAACGAGATGAAGGCGCAGTTCCGGCAGCACTTCGGTTTTGCCGTGCCGCTATGACACGAATGTTTCATAGCATCCACACTGCCCTTGTAGATGCGAATTTATTCGCACGATCAACGCGTTCTGTGCGAATAAATTCGCATCTACCAACTCGCCAACGGCTTTATATGCTGTTTGGCATAACCCTGCTGCTGGCCGGATGCGCCGGCGACCAGTATGGCCTCGGCGGCAAGCCGGCTGCCGAAGCGCCCAAGGAGGTCGTCAAGCTGGGCGTGATCGAAAGCGCCACGCCGATCGAAATGGACGCGAGTTCCGGCGGCGGTTCTTCCGTCGGCGGCATCTTCGGCCAGGTCGGCGGCGCCAATACCGGAGGCGGACGCGGCGCAACGGTCGGCACGATACTCGGCGGCGTGCTCGGCGGCACGCTCGGCCATCAATCCGGCATCGCCACAAAGCCCGGCTTGGAAATCTGGGTCAAGCTGGATGGCGAGGAAGGCAAGAGCACCTACGTGATGCAGCCCGGCAAGCCGGATGCGTTCAAGGTCGGCGACCGCGTGCGCGTGGTGCGCAAAAACGGCGAAACGCGCGTCGAACCGGATACCGGCGGCACGGCAAAATAACCCGCTGATGAACATGACCATCCCGCGCATGACCGTCATCACCTTGGGCGTGGCCGACCTGGCGCGCGCCACCACCTTCTACCGCGAGATATTCTCCACCCCGCTCATCACCCGATACGAGGGCGTCACCTTCATCCCGCTGCCCGGCGTGTGGCTCTCGCTCTATCCGCTGGAAAAACTCGCCGAGGACATCGCGGAGGATGTCAGGCTGCCCGCCCCGAATACCTTTCGCGGCGTCACCCTCGCCTACAACGCACGCAGCAAGGAAGAGATCGTCAGCATCTTCGCCCGCGCCGCCGAAGCGGGCGCGCATATCGCCAAAGCGCCGCAGGACACCTTCTGGGGCGGCTACAGCGGTTACTTCACCGACCCTGACGGGCACTACTGGGAAATAGCCTGGGGGCCGATGTTCGAATTCACCGAACATGGCGATCTGCGATTCAAGGCGTGAACCCCGGACTCCTCTCCCGCCTTTCCGCTGTCATCCACGATGCGACGCATCGCCCGTTCGAGGTGCGCGCCACAACGCCCGTCGGCGGCGGCAGCATCAACGAGGTTTATCGTCTGGAGGGAACAGACGGTGCGCGCTATTTCCTCAAGCTCAACGATGCCCGACATCTGCCGATGTTTATCGCAGAGGCCGCGGGGCTCAATGCGATCGCCGCGACGATCACCCTCCGCGTGCCGCAACCTGTCACGCACGGCACCGCAAATGCTTACAGCTTTCTCGTGCTGGAATATCTGGAGTTGAGTAATCGCGGCAACGCCACCCTGCTCGGCGAACGGCTCGCCGCGCTGCATCGTTGCACATCATCACGATTCGGTTTCGCGCAAGACAACTTCATCGGCCCGACGCCGCAGCCGAATAAATGGGCGGATGATTGGGTGGCGTTCTGGCGCGAACAGCGCCTCGGTTTCCAGTTGCGCCTCGCGGCGCAGAACGGCCACGGCGGCCAGTTGCAGATGCTCGGCGAAAAACTGCTGGACGCGCTGCCCGCCTTCTTTGAGGACTACTCGCCGCAACCCGCGCTGCTGCATGGCGACCTGTGGAGCGGCAACCACGCTTTCCTCGCGGACGGCACGCCGGTCATCTTCGACACCGCGCCCTATTACGGCGACCGCGAATGCGACCTCGCGATGACGGAACTGTTCGGCGGCTATCCCGCAGATTTCTATGCCGCCTATCGCGCGAACTATCCGCTGGATGCGGGCTATGCCGCGCGCCGCGATCTCTACAACCTGTACCACATCCTCAACCACGCCAACCTGTTCGGCGGTGGATATGCGAGGCAGGCGGAGGGGATGATGCAGAAGTTGCTGGCAGCATGTAGGATGGGTTGAGCGTAGCGATACCCATCAAAGATATCCATCAGAGCCAACCCGATGACAAACTACCATCGCAGCAACATCGCCGGAGCAAGCTATTTTTTCACGGTCAATCTCGCCGACCGCTCATCCCGGCTGCTAACCGAACATATCGCGTTGCTGCGAAATGCCTTTGAATATACGCGGAGCCGCCACCCCTTTACGATTGATGCCATCGTGATATTGCCGGACCATCTGCATGCCATTTGGACGCTGCCCGCCGGCGACAGCGATTTTGCACTGCGCTGGAGGCTGATAAAAACCGTATTTTCACGTAGCTTGCCGCACGGCGAACACCGCTCCGCAAGCCGCAAAGGCAAAGGCGAGCGCGGCATATGGCAACGGCGATATTGGGAGCACCTGATCCGAGACGAAGAAGATTTTGCGCGGCATGCCGATTATATCCACATCAACCCGGTCAAGCACGGATGGGTAAAACAAGTGGTTGAATGGCCCCATTCGTCATTTCACCGCCATGTGCGGGCAGAAATTTTGCCGATGGATTGGGCAGGCAATGAAGTGGAAGAATTGGATTGCGGCGAGCGTGAATAAGTTGATTGATGGGTATCGCTGCGCTCAACCCATCCTACGCGGGCTGTTCGGTCAATCGGACACATCACCAATGCTTCGCCACCGGGTTGTTGCAGGCCGCCTGGAACAGCTGGCGGTCATCCAGCCGGACGGCGCTCATCGGGCCGCCCCACAGGCAGCCGGTGTCGAGGGCGATGACATCTTTTCTGAGCAGCAGGCCGAGCGCCGACCAGTGTCCGAAGATCACGGTTGAACCGGCGCTGGCGCGATTGGGGATGTCGAACCACGGCAGGTAGCCTTGCGGGATGTCCTGCACCTCTCCCTTGAACTTGAATTCCATCTCGCCCGCTAGCGTGCAGATGCGCATCCGCGTGAAGGCGTTGACGATGACGCGCAGGCGCTTGTAGCCAGCCAGGCCGTCGTCCCAGTTATGCGGGGCGTTGCCATACATGCGCGCGAGGAAGGTGGCGCAGCCGTCGCCGCGCAGCGCGGCTTCGACTTCGCGCGCCAGGCTTTCGGCCTGCGCGACACTCCATTGCGGCAGCAGCCCGGCGTGGACCAGCACGTAGCCGTCTTGCGCATGCAGCAGGCGCTGGTTGCGCAACCAGTGCAGCAGTTCGTCGCGATCCGGCGCGGCGAGTATCTCATCCAGTGTGTCGCTGCGGTGTAGTTCCGCGACGCCTTCCGCGACGGCGAGCAGGTGCAGGTCGTGGTTGCCGAGCACGGTGATCGCGCTATTTCCTAAAGACCGAACCAGCCGCAACACCTCCAATGAACCCGGCCCGCGGTTCACCAGGTCGCCGACCAGCCACAACTTATCCTGCGCCGGATCGAAGCGGAAGTCCTCCAGCAACTGCTGAAGTTCGGCATAACAGCCCTGCACATCGCCCACCGCATAAATCGCCATCGCGTTTTCCCGCCGTGTTTGTCTGTAAAATAGCGTAACAGATTTTTGCGTCGCCCTGATGAAATCCATCCGCCTCTTGCCTGCTGTCAATCCTGTGCTGAAAGGCCGCGCCGCCTGATGCTGTTCAATTCCTACGGCTTTATTTTTCTGTATCTGCCCGCCGTGCTGCTGGGATTCTTCTGGCTGGCGCGGGTCAGCCATGCCTTTGCCGCCGGCTGGCTGGCGCTGGCCTCGCTGTTCTTCTACGGTTACTGGAACCCGGCCTATATCGGGCTGCTGCTTGGCTCCATCGTCTGCAACTATGCGTTCGGGCTGTGGATCGCGAAGGCCGGGGTGCGGCAGGATGCAAGGCGCAAGAAGCAGTTGCTGATTATCGCCATCGGCGCCAATCTGCTGCTGCTGGGCTACTACAAATATGCCAACTTCTTCGCCGGCAGCGCCAACAGCATCGCGGGCACGGACTGGAGCCTCGGCGAGATCATCCTGCCGCTGGGCATTTCATTCTTTACCTTCACCCAGATCGCCTTCCTGGCGGACACTTATCAGGGCAAGGTGAAGGAATACAACTTCATCCACTACCTGCTGTTCGTCACCTATTTCCCGCACCTGATCGCCGGCCCGGTGCTCCACCACAGGGAAATGATGCCGCAGTTCGCGCTAGCCTCGATTTACCGCTTCAATTACGAGAACCTGTCGGTAGGCTTAACCATCTTCTTCATCGGCCTGTTCAAGAAGGTGATATTGGCCGACGGCCTTGCGGTCTATGTCGGCCCGGTGTTCGCCGCGCCCGCCGCCGGGGTGCAACTGAGCTTCATCGACGCCTGGGGCGGGGCGCTGTGCTACACGCTGCAACTGTATTTCGATTTCTCCGGCTATTCGGACATGGCCATCGGCCTGTCGCGCATGTTCGGCGTGGTGCTGCCGCTGAATTT
>CAYGIF010000064.1:0-11933 GCA_964349865.1 uncultured Gallionella sp.
TGCCGGGCGTGGGATAGCGCAGTGCTTTGGTGATGGCTTGCAGGGCTTCCGGATAGCCGGTGCCATATTTGCCGCTAAGCAGGAAAATCGGCATGTCCAGCAATTCGGACATTTTCACGTCGTCGATGGTGATGCCGTATTTTTTGGCTTCGTCCGCCATGTTGAGCAGCACCACCAGATTCATGTTGAGCTGCTTGAGTTGCAGCAACAGGCTCATCTGGCGCTCGATCTGCGTGGCGTTGATGATGACCAGCGCGAGATCCGGCACATTGTCGTGCAGGAAGTGGCGCACCACTTGCTCGTCGTCCGAGAAGCCGTGCAGGTCGTAGATGCCGGGCAGGTCAATGATTTCCACCATGTCGCCGCCCAGCAGGATTTTGCCGCTGAGCAATTCGACGGTGATGCCCGGCCAGTTGCCGACGCGCGCCGCGCCGCCGGTCATGCGGTTGAACAGCGTGGATTTGCCGGTGTTGGGCATCCCCAATAGTGCGATGCGTTTCATGCTTTGCACACCGTGATTTTGGCGGCCTCACTGCGCCGCAGCAGAATGTCGGTGGTGCCGATGCGCACCTGCAATGGGCCGGAAAAACTGGCCTTGCGGATCAGCTCGATCTGCTTGCCGCTGCGGAAGCCCAGCGCGAGCAGGCGCTGATACAAGGCTTCTTCGGCGTGGATCGCGACGATCGTGGCGAACTCGCCGGGGTGCAGGGTGGCCAAGGTGGTCGAAGGCATGGCAAAGGGTAAATTCAATAGTGGCGCCATTATTCCACAGCCACCCTACTTTTGTCGCGGGTTGTCGCTACTGGGTGTGATTCGAACTGATGTGGAAATATTTCAGATAGTTTGGTCGCGATAGGGGCAGAGATTGCCCCTATCCCCACCGCACAGATATCTGCAAGCGGAATTACCGCACGAGGCTCCTACCTCGGATTAAGTGACGCCAAATCACTGTTCAGAATATGGATGAATATTGTGGTACGGCGAAATGTAGCGTTTCTCCAACCTGTAAAAGCAAGCTGATTTTCATGCACGCCTCCGCTGCCAGCCGATCAGCAGGATCGTGCCGAGACAGGCCAGTAGCAGGCCGGCGAGGACCAGCGGAATGGCGGGGTTATAGCGCACCATCACGAACGCAACCGGGGTTGTGATCGCTGCCTGGTAGCGGTAGCGTTCACCCGCGATTTCGATTTCGGTGTGCCGGGAGGCGCGCTCGTTGAGGACCATGAACAGTTGCTGGCGCGTGCCGTCCTTGCGCAGCCACAGCAGGTCGGCGATGGGCATCCCCATTTTGCTCATTGAAGCCCCGCGCAGAACCAGGTGTCCGCCCTCGATCCGGTACGGCTCATGCGGCATCAGTCTGAGTGGCGCACCGTCCGAAACGCGGGTGATGATCAGACCGCTTGGCCGGTGCTCGCCCTGCTGGATGAGTATCTCGCGCATGCCGCCGTTGAATAGGGCGGGTTCGTTGTAGGCGATCCGTTTGCGCAGTTCCTGCCCATCGGCGAGGCGGATCCACAACGCCACATCGGTGTCCTTCAGCGTGCCGTCGGGGTGATAGTGGTTTTGCAAAGACTCGACCCTAACTATTCCGATGCCGTGAATCTCCTGTGGCTGGTCGTCGAGCGCCACTTGATACTCATTGCCGTAGACGCCGTCATGCAGATGCGCGACCAGGATCAGCGCCAGTGCAAGGTGAAACAGCAGCGCGGCCAGCGGTTTCAGGCGGGCGTTGCGGGTCTGCACCATGCGCACCACGGTCTCGATGATGCAGGCGATCAAGTTCACGGTGAACAGGAAAAAAGCGACCAGCAGGGTATAGAGCCAAGCGTGTTTTGCCTGCACCGGATCGAAGAAAAAACCCAAGTCGTTGGGGAAGAAAGGCGGATAAGTTTTGGGAAAATGATCCATCACCAGACTGCCGACCGCCAGGTTCAGGATCGCCGCCATCCCGAGTACAAAGCCCGCGTAGCGATTCCCCAAGATGCAGATCAGCCTGAACATTTCTCAGAATTTGTGGATTGAGCGGGTAAAGAAACCGGTGCCGATAAATGTGATGAGGATCATCACCACACCGAGGATATAGAGCGGGATATTCCAGCGGCGCAGCGCCGGCAGGCCGTCAAGATGTAGCAGGTTGCCGTAGTAGAGCCACAGCATGGCCGACCACACCAGCTTGGGATCCCACATGAAATAGGCGCCCCACGCCAGATAGCCCCAGATCCCGCCGAACAGCATCGCCACCGTAAAACACAGGAAACCGTTGCGGTTGAGATCGGTCATCAGCGGGCGCTCCTGCAGCGACGGATCGCGTGCGCGCCAGGCACGCAGGCTGAACAGGGCGTTGACACCGGCGACCAGCCAGAAGGCGTAGGCGGCGAAAGAGAGCGGCACATGCAGCGGGTACCAGAGGGTCAGCAGGTATGCCGTGGGGTAGCGGATACGGTCTTCGAAGGCAAAGATGGTAGCGGCCGCAGCCAGGGCGAGCAACAACAGGGTGGTGAACTCGCGATTGGCAATCCGGCTGCGATAGTAGAGCGCGCAGAGCACGATCAGTACCGCGAGCGTCATGAACGATTCGACCTTGTCGGTGAAGGGAAAAAAATTCTTCATCCACGCACGGTTCAGGAAGAAGACCGTGCTGGCGAGCAGGAAGAGGACTAGCGAAATGCCCGTCGCACGTCGCCTGCCGGCGAGCGACAACACCACACCAAGCGCAAGCAGCGCGACAGCCAGGAGAAACGCGGCGCGGATGATGGTTTCCGGAGCCGGCATGGCGATCCGCTTAGTGGGAAGGCGTCAGTTGTGGCGGCTTCTTTTGGTCGTCCAGATGGATGGACTGCAATAGTGCCGGTGAGATATGGGACTGGATCACCTCAATGGCCGCCTTGATCTGTTGCAGCGGGCAGTCCTGCAGCCGGCTTTCGCCCTGGTCCGCATAAGCGGTCAGTAGCAGGCCATCGTACTGTACAGCAAAGCGATGGGTCCAGTTGACCGCAAGGATCCCGGGGCTTTCTTCGATCTCCACCGTGATGGCTTTGCCACTGGATGCCACCTGCACGGCATCCATCTCCGTCGCCTCCAGCAGCCAAGCGTCACCCTGCGCGGTACTGAACAGGACAAACACACCCAGGTTCCTGAAGGTCTCCTCGCGGACGGCGGCGGCGGCTTGCAGTGCCGAGACCGACTGGGTCAGTGTAGCGGGCTGGGCAACACTCACCCCGGCTTTCTGCTGCAATGGCAGACAGCACTTCTTGTATTTCTTGCCACTGCCACAGGGGCAGGGTTCGTTACGGCCGATTTTGCTCATGGGTCTCGCATCTCCTGATAAAACGATTACCCTATCCCAAATAATCTATTGGAAAATTCAACTAAACATAGCGACATAAATGCTGCCGCATAAATAACCGTTCGCCATGATAACCGGCGGCTTGGCTGGCGTTTTTTTTGCCAGCAAAGTCGAATGGCTCACCACGAACGGCCCGCGAGATTGACATTTCAATTTTGCCGTCATGTTTAGTTTCCCCTCCCGTTGCAAAAAAAATGATTGGGGGAGATTTTATCCCCGTGCGATATCTAAGCCCACTTTTTTCAAGTGGAGAATACTCTGCCACGGCACAATACACGGCTAATAAATCATCTGGATTTATTTCACGACCGAACCAATCACAATCCTCAAACCCTTGGCGCCCGGTTTAACGGCTCCGGCCGTTCCCTGCAGGTCGCCGGGTTGAGCGATCGGGTTGCCGGTCTTGGATACGCGCGCCATTACCTCGATCTGCTTAAAGCCGGACAGTTTCATCTGTGGCTGCATCAACATGCTGTCGTCAAACGCAAACTGCAGCGGCAAGTCCTTCACCTGTTTGCGCAGCGCGACAAGCAGCATTGCTTTGCCCTGTGCGTCACGCGCGCCGCGCGCAAAGATGAATACCGTGTCGGTTGGCGTAACTTTGCCAGCCAGCTCGGGGCTCAATGAAACCGCACCGGCAATCGCTCCTGCCGCATCGGCGGCCGGTTTTTGCGGGGGATGGCCGGCCGGCAATTGCCCCGGGCTTTCCTTGCCGTTCGCTTGCATCGCGAGGGTCTGGCGCGCCTGCTTGATACTATCCCGTATCATTTGCAATTCCGGATGATCTGTCGGTAACAAGTCGACCAGTTTTGTCCAGTGCGCAATCGCCGCAGTATAGTCGCCGCGCTCCATCGCCGCCGAACCGGACAAGGCCAGCGCCAGGAAGTTGTTGCTGTCCAGTTCCAGCGCCTTGTCAATAAACTTGGCCGGCTCGCCCAGTAATGATCTGTTATTCATCGCATAAACATCGGCATAACTTGCCCAGAGTTGCGCTTCACCGGGCACGAGTTTGAGCAGTTGTTCATACGCGCGCATCGCATCGGGGAAGCGCTGCATATTGCTGTAAGAGCGCGCCAGCAGCAGCCAGCCATCCGGGTTTTCCGGCTGTTGTTTCAGTTTGCCTTCCAGTTCCTGCAGTTTGGCTGCAGAATTGATGGCGCCGGAGCCCTCGGCCATCCCGACGCTTTCCTGCGGCAATAGCCCTTTGGTATTGCCCAGCACAAGGTAGAGCGATACGCTGAACAATGGCAGCATTACGGCCAGCGCGACGGCCAGCGCCTTGGCGGGATTGCGCGGTTTTTTTGCGGACGGCTCGGTATTTTTTACTTCTTCCAGCAGGCGCGCCTGCAGTTCGCGCTTGCCTTGTTCGTAGGCATCCTGGGTCAACAGGCCGTTGCGCAGGTCCGCTTCAAGTTCCGCCGACTGGTCGCGCAGAATTTCCAGGTTCGCCGCATCGCGCAGAACTTCGTTGTTGCTATCGGCATTGCCCTTGCCGGCGCCGCGCCACAGGGGTAACACCACGAACGGCAGCGCCACCAGCAGCAGCACAGCGCAAACTATCCAGAATAAAGTCATGCTTGCGAATCCTTTGGTTGATTGGGCGATTCTGCCGTTTCGTTCAACAAGGCAGCGGCGCGCCGCGCTTCTTCAGCGGACAATTCCGCTTCCGGAACCCGGCTCTTGCGCTTGCGCAACTGATAGACCAGCACGCCGATACCCGTCAGCAGCAGGGCGAAGGGTCCATACCAGAGCACCAGCGTGGTTTTTTTCACTGGCGGGTCATACAGCACGAAATCGCCATAGCGGGAAACCAGATAATCGATGATTTCCTGATCGCTCAGGCCCTTCTGCATTTGTTCGCGCACTTCGCGGCGCAGGTCATCGGCAAGGCCGGAAGTTGAACTGGCCAGCGATTCGTTCTGGCAAACCAGACAGCGCAGATTTTCAGCCAGTCCGATCATGCGTTTTTCCAGCACCGGGTCGGCAGCCATGTCGGTTGCCTCGCCGGCATGAGCAAAAACCGGCAGCAGGCACAACAGCGGTATCAGTAAATATCTCATTTCGCCCGCAACTCCTTTACCAGGGGAAGAATCTTCTCATTCAGATCCTCTTCCCTCACCACGCCGATATGTTTGTACTGGATGACGCCCTGTTTATCGATCAGGTAAGTCTCCGGCACGCCGTATACGCCGTAATCGATGCCCACGCGACCCTCCGCGTCGGACACGATCAGAGTGTAGGGATCGCCATGCCGGCGCAGCCACGCCATGCCGTCCTCCCGTCTGTCCTTGTAGTCCATTCCTAAAATCGGCACGATGTTGCGGCGCGACAGTTCCATGAACAGCGGGTGCTCTTGCTCGCAAGACGTGCACCACGATGCCCACACGTTGAGCAGCCACACTCTGCCCTTCATGTCCTGCAGTGAGAATTGTTTATCCGGATCATGCAATTGCGGCAGCGTAAACGCGGGAGCCGCCTTGCCGATCAGCGGTGACGGCACCTCGCGCGGATTCAACCCCAGCCCGACATACATGAAAGCCGCCATGATCATGAAAACTACAAACGGAAGTATGAAGCGCGCCATGATTATTTGCCCTCTGCCGCCAATATGCCCGATTTTATCCTGCGGCGCATGCGATAACGCCGGTCGCTGACCGCCAGCACGCCACCCAGCCCCATCAATAAAGTCCCCGCCCAGATCCAGTCCACGAACGGCTTGATGTAGACGCGCACCGCCCACGCCCCGTTGCTGTCTGGTATCGGTTCGCCCAGCGACACATACAAATCGCCCAGAAAACCAGTGTCGATCGCCGCTTCGGTCATCGGCATGCCGGAGGTATGGTATTGGCGTTTTTCCGGGAACATTTCGGTGACCAGCTTGCCATTTTTGCTGACCGACACACGCCCTTTGGCCGCCGTATAATTGGGACCTTGTATTTCCGTGGCGCCGTTGAAGCGGAATTCGTAGCCGCCCGCCTGCAAGGTATCGCCTACATCCATGCGCACATCGCGCTCGGTTTCATAACCATTCACCAGCGTTACACCGATGATGAATATCGCCACGCCGAGATGCGCAAACTGCATGCCGTAATAGCTCAACGATTGGCCGCGCATGCGCTGCATGAATTTACCGCTGCCGGACAGACGCTCGCGCAGGCTCAGCAGCACCGACGCGACAATCCAGAACGCGAGCAGCAAACCCAGCGCGATCATGGCGGTCCATTTGCCCATGGTCAGCGGCAGCAGCAGCGCGATCAGCAACGCGCTGGCAAATGCCCAGCGCACGCGCCTGGCCAATTCCGGCACGGTAAATTTTTTCCAGCGCGCCAGCGGCCCCAGTCCCATCAGCAGCACCATGGGCACCATCAATGGCACGAACACCGCCTCGAAATAAGGGGGGCCGACCGACAGTTTGCCGAAGCCGAGCGCATCCATGAACAACGGATAGAGCGTGCCGATGAACACCGAGGCGGCGGCGACCGACAGCAGCACGTTGTTCGACAGCAGCAGCGATTCGCGCGACAGCAGATCGAACTTGCCGCCCAGGCCGATTTTAGGTGCGCGCCACGCAAACAGCAGCAGCGACGCGCCGATCACGACCACCAGAAAGGACAGGATGAAAACGCCGCGCTTGGGATCGGCCGCGAACGAATGCACCGAAGTCAGCACGCCGGAACGCACCAGGAACGTGCCCAGCAGGCTCAGCGAAAATGCGGCGATCGCCAGCAATAATGTCCAGCTCTTGAATGCGCCGCGTTTTTCCGTGACCGCCAGCGAATGGATCAGCGCGGTGCCGATCAGCCACGGCATGAACGAGGCGTTTTCCACCGGATCCCAGAACCACCAGCCACCCCAGCCCAGCTCATAGTAGGCCCACCAGCTGCCGATCGAGATGCCGGCAGTCATGAATATCCACGCCACGGTCGTCCACGGCCGCGACCAGCGCGCCCAGGTGGCATCCATTCTTCCGCCCAGCAGCGCGGCAATGGCGAAGGCAAAGGCCACCGAAAACCCCACATAGCCCATGTACAGCATCGGCGGGTGGATCACCAATCCTATATCTTGCAGCAACGGGTTCAGGTCGCGCCCGTCGGCGGCGGCCGGCAGCAGGCGGTCGAACGGATTCGACGTGAACAGCATGAACAGCAGGAAGCCTACCGATATCAACCCCATCACACCCAGCACGCGCGCTACCATTTCTCCCGGCAGGTGTTTGCTGTACACGGCAACAGCCAGTATCCATGCCCCCAGCAAAAAAGCCCACAACAGCAACGACCCCTCGTGCCCGCCCCACACGGCTGACACTTTATAGATAACGGGAAGCTGGGAATTGGAATGATGCGCCACATACAGCACGGAAAAATCGTCAACCACAAAGGCGTAGGTCAGGCACAGGAACGCAATGGCAAGCAGCACAAACTGGCCATACGCCAGCGGGCGGGCGGCGCCCGACAATACTGCGTTGTCGCGCGCCGCGCCGATAATCGGCAGCACACCGAGGCAAAGCGCCAGGAACAGCGCGATGATTAATGCGAAATGACCAATCTCTGGAATCATACTGAAACTTTCAAAAGTTATTTGGTGGGAGAAGACGCGGCCGCTTCGGCAGCCTTGGCCGCCTCGGCTTTTTTCAGCGCATCGGCGGCCTCGGGCGCCATGTAGTTCTCGTCATGCTTGGCGAGCACCTCGTCGGCGCGCATCACGCCATCGGCCTCCACCTTGCCTTGCGCGACTACGCCTTTGCCTTCCGTGAACAAATCCGGCAGGATGCCCTTGAAAACGACCGGTATGCTTTTGTGCTTGTCGGTAATCACGAATTTCACCGTCAACCCGTCCGTTTCGCGCTTCACGCTGCCTTCCTGCACCAGGCCGCCGATGCGGAAGCTGCGGCCTTGCGGCGCCTCGTTGTTAAACACCTGGGTCGGGGTGAAATACAGGCTGACATTGTTTTCCAGCGCGTTCAGCACCAAGCCGACGACCAAAGCCAATGCGGCAACGGCAACGGCGATAAACACAAATCTTTTCTGGCGCGGCTTCATGTCAGTTTTCTTCTCCGTCTTCTGCTTCGTCTTCCGCCTCGCGCATCAGGCGCACCTGCTGCAAGGTAATTTTTCTTTTGTGTATCACCATCGCGATCTCGATCGCAAAAATGAGAAAGGCGACGGCATACGAACCCAGCCAAACATAGGCGAGCGGGTTTTCCCGCATCCAGATATCCAGGCCGCTCATTGTTGCACCTCCGGCAATTCATTGATCCATGTGGTGTTCAGCTCACGCTCCAGGATGATGCTGCGCACGCGCGCCAGCACCACCGCAATCGCATACAGCCAGCAGGCCGCCAGCGTGATGAACATGGCCTGCTGCATCGCGACATGCATGGAGGTGCCGCTGAACTTGATGGTCGAACCCTGATGCAGCGTGTTCCACCATTGTACCGAAAAATAAATGATCGGCACGTTCACCGAGCCCACGATCGCCAGCAATGCGCTGGCGCGGTCGGCGCGGCGCGGGTCGTCAATCGAGGCGTGCAGCGCGATGAAACCCAGATACAGGAACAGCAGGATCAGCTCGGAAGTCAGGCGCGCATCCCAGACCCACCATGCGCCCCACATCGGCTTGCCCCACAATGCGCCGGTCCACAGCGAGATGACGGCAAACAAGGCGCCGGTGGGCGCGATCGCGCTGGCCATCATCGCCGACAGGCGGGTGTTGAAAATCAACCCCAGCGCGGCATAACCCGCCATGATCAGGTAAAGAAACATGGACAGGATGGAGGCCGGCACATGAATATAAATGATGCGGTAAAACTCGCCTTGCTGGTAATCGGCCGGCGCGACCGCGAAACCGATATACAACCCGATTGCGCACAAGAGCGCGGCGGAAACCGCAAACCATGGGATCATTTTTCCGGCCAGGCCGTAAAAAGTAGTGGGTGCGGAATATTTGAACCAGTTTATTGTCAATTGATTACTCCATCGAAATACGTAAAGCTTGCGCCGTCACCCACGGTGTGGACACCAGCGCCAACACCAGCAACGCGCCCAACAGGGACAGGTGCGACGCTGCGCTTAACCCGGTTGCTACTGCTTCGACCGCCCCGGTGCCAAAAATCAGCACCGGGATGCATAATGGTAACACCAGCAGCGACAACAGCACTCCGCCGCCGCGCAAGCCCAATGTCAGCGCCGCACCGATCGCGCCAACCATGCTCAATACCGGTGTCCCCAACAGCAACCCGATGATCAGCACGCCCAGCGCCTGCGCCGGCATATCAAACTGTAAACCCAGCACCGGAGCCATCAGCACCAGCGGCAAGCCGGATACCATCCAGTGCGCGGCGATTTTGCCCAGCACCAGCATGGACAACGATTGCGGGGCCAGCATCATCTGCTCCAGCGTGCCATCCAGATAGTCGGCCGAAAACAGGCGTCCCAGCGACAACATCGAGGACAGCAGCGCCGCTACCCACAACACGCCCGCAGCCATCTTGCGCAGCATGTCCATTTCCGGCCCGACGCCCAACGGGAACAGGCTGACCACCATCACGAAAAAAATCAGCGTGGTGAGCACATCGGCGCGGCGGCGCATCGCCAGCAGCAAATCGCGCCGTATCACTAGCGCCAGCAAGCCAGGCAAGGTGGATTTCTTTATGCTCATCTGACCGTCATACCCGTTTGACCATCATGACAGGGACAAACTGCGCATTTCCACTCCTGCCACTTGCAGCGGTTGATGCGTGGTAAAAATCACTATCCCCTGCCGCGCCAGATGTTCCGCAATCAGCTCCTGAATCAACGCCACGGCTCCAACATCCAGCGCGGTCAATGGTTCATCCAGTATCCACAGCCTGGCATCGCTGACCGGCAAGCGCGCCAGCGCCACGCGCCGCCGCTGGCCTTGCGAGAGCACCTTGGTTGGCAGCCTCTCGCGACCGCGCAAACCCATGCGGCGCAACGCCGCCAGCGCCTCTTTTTCATCCAGCTCAACCCCCGAAAGGCCGGCGGAAATACGCAAATTCTCCAGCGCGCTCAACTCGTCCTTGATCGCATTCAAATGCCCGAGATACAGCACCTCGGCATAATAATCCTCGTCCAGATCGCGGGTGTTCCCGCCGCACCAGGTGATTGCCCCTTCATCCGGCATCATGAAGCCGCACAACGTGCGCAGCAGGCTGGTTTTGCCGCTGCCGTTCGCGCCCTGTACCTGCATGATTTGCCCGGGATGCAGCGAAAAGCCCAATCCTGAAAACAAGCGATGATCGCCGCGGCTGCACGCAAGATTGCTGACTTCCAGCATGAAGAAGAAACCTGAAATTGGACTGCGCGGGATTATATACGATTGTGGCTGAGAATGCGCACCAAGCGTGTTAAGAAAATGCTTGAATATCTCATTCGCTCTGAGTCTGTCGAGAGCGAACAACCTTCCCGGAACCTATTCGTAGCCCGACAGCCTAATTTATATGAAAATGGGGCACACTAGGGAAATGGGGCAATTTACCGTGATTTTTTGCTCTTTTAAACATAGACAATCGCCACCTCATCGGGGTACACTTTACAACCTTTCACCTGCTTCCAGTCCCAATTTCAGCATCCGGCCCACAATTCAACCAGGTACTTTACGATGATCAACCAAAGATATCTCAGAACCCTGCTTTCCCTTCTTCTTTTTGTTGTTTTCGCAATCCCTGCGACCGCAAAGGATATAAAAGAAAATTTAAAACCGGAGGCCGCAGCGAGCGGGGTGATCTCGGGAACGGTGATCGCCACGCACACCGCCGGACGGTACACCTATATCCAGCTCGCGCAGGATCCCGGTCAGCATGAAGTCTGGCTTGCGGCCGGAATCAATGTGGCTGTGGGGGATCGCATTGAGTACCAGGGAGGAGTGCTGATGCAGAAATTTCACTCCGAAACACTGAACCGGACCTTCGACAAAATCCTCTTCGTGAGTGCTATCCGCAAGGTGGACGACAAAGCGGAGCAAACCAATAAGGACACGGCGAACGTCCCGAATGACGATTTCCATCGCGGACTCACCTCCGACCAGACCGCGGTCGTCTTGCCCACCGCCGACAAGATCAAGCGGTCCGCGACCGAGAAGTCTATCGCGGAGATCTTTGCGGGCTTGGACGCGCTGAACGGGAAAACTATCGGCCTCAAGGCCAAGGTCATCAAGGTCGGCAGCGGCATCATGGGCAAGAACTGGATCACCCTGTCGGACGGCACCGGCAATGCCCCCGATAACAAGTTGCTCGCTACCACCAACCAGCAGGTCAAGATCGGCTCGACGCTCTCCGTGACGGGGGTCATCAAGACTAACGTAGACCTTGGCTCCGGCTACAAGTACAAGGCCGTGCTCGAAGAAGCCGTGTTTATGCCTTAGGCGCAGCGGGCTGGGCTTCGGTTTGACAGGTTCCGTTTTTATAATTATCGTCGCGCCGGTGGTATGCTGACCGAGGGCGTTTGCAGGCGTCGTCAGCCTTGCCGGAATATCACGATGGTTTTTTCACTCATGTGGCACTTATATTTAATGTCAGAAGTGTCCGGCAATTTTGCCAAGACGGTCAGTAACATGTTGATGCTGAATG
>CAYGIF010000065.1:0-11762 GCA_964349865.1 uncultured Gallionella sp.
CCGGCGGCGCGCTGGTGGATGTGAACGGCAACCTGATCGGCATCAACAGCGCGATCTATTCGCCGAATGGCGGCTCGCTCGGCATCGGTTTTGCCATTCCCGTCAGCATCGCCAAAAAAACCATGGAGCAAATCATCCAGAGCGGTTCCGTGACGCGCGGCTGGATCGGCGCGGGGGTGCAGGAACTGACTCCCGAACTGGCCGAATCCTTCAAGCTGGGCAGCGCGAAGGGTGTGCTGATCACCGAAGTCATACGCAACAGCCCGGCGGAACAGGCCGGCATCAAGACCGGCGATATCCTGATTGCGATAGACGGTCAAGCCATCGACGACTGGAACACCATGCTGGAAACCGTGGCCAACCTGCCGCCCGGCAAGATTGTCACGGCCAGGCTGATGCGCAACGGGACGGCGACAAGTCTGCCGGTGAAAATCGGCAAACGGCCAAAACCAAGGGAGCAGTAGCCGCGTGGCGAACTGAGGCGAACAAAAAGAGGCGCCAAATGAAAGAGCCGCTATATGCGGCTCTTTATTCTTTGCGCGGTTGGGTTTTTACGCCTCCTTGCCCTTGTCCATCCACGCGGCAACCACGATGCCCGCTTCGTAGAGCAGCCACAGCGGGATCGCCAGCATGAACTGCGACACCACATCCGGCGGGGTAAAAATCGCGCCGACGACAAATGCGCCGACGATCACGTAGGAGCGGATTTCCCTCAGCTTCTCGACGCCGACGACGCCCATGCGCACCAGCAGCACCACCGCGACCGGCACCTGAAAAGTGACCCCGAACGCCATGAACATGCCGAGCACGAAGCTGAGATATTTGTCGATATCGGTCATCACCGCCACCCCCTGCGGCGCGGAGGCGGTGATGAAACCGAATACCACCGGGAATACCGCGAAGTAGGCGAACGCCATGCCGCAAAAAAACAGCAGCGTGCTGGCGACGATGAGCGGCACGACCAGGCGCCTCTCGTGCGCATACAAGCCGGGCGCGACAAACCGCCATACCTGGTAAAGGATGTAAGGCAGCGCAATCAGCAAGGCGGCCATCATCGCGACCTTGAGCGGCACGAAGAACGGCGTGGTGACATCGGTGGCGATCATCTGCCCGCCTTTGGGCAGTTTCGCCAGCAGCGGCTGCGCAAGCAGGGCATACAGGTCGGATGCCCACGGGAACAGGCAGATAAACACCAGCAGCAAGACCACGCTTGCGTGCAGCAAACGCGTGCGTAATTCGATCAGGTGCGCGATAAAGTTTTCACTGATACCCATCAAACTGGCTTGTTTGGTATGGCGGAAGATTGTGTTGCGGCTGGGCTTGGTTCATCGGGGGCATCGGACGATCTGCCCATCTGCGCATCCAGTATTTTCTGCTCCAACTCCAACCTGGCCTGCTGCGTAGCTTGCTCGATGGCGGTGATTTCCTTGCCGATGGCGCCGCGCAATTGTTTTGCTTCTTCGATTGCCATGTCGTTTGCGATGTCGTTCTTGACGCTATGCACATAGCGCTGCATCCGTCCCCACAAATTTCCCATCGTGCGCGCCACTTTGGGCAACCGCTCCGGGCCGATGACCATGAGCGCCACCACCATAATGACCATCAACTCGGAGAATGCGATTTCAAACATGCGTGTTTGACTTGTCTTTCGCCTGTGTTTTCGACGTCACTTCGCCTTCGATGACTTTCTCGTCCTGCTGCGCCTGCTTGGGCTCGTCGTCGCGCACACCCTCCTTGAAATTTTTCACCGCGCCGCCCAAGTCGCTGCCGATGTTGCGCAGCTTCTTGGTGCCGAATATCAACACGACGACCAGCAATACAATCAGCCAATGCCAAATACTTAATCCGCCCATCACGTTCTCCCTCAGATAATTGACCGTTAACCGCGCCGCACCATGGGCGGAATGCTGCCGCCGCCGATGACGTGAATATGAAAATGAAGCACTTCCTGCCCGCCGCCCTTGCCGGTGTTGATCACGGTGCGGAAACCGTTTTCCAGACCCTGCTCGCGCGCCAGCCTGGGAGCCAATAACAGCATCCTGCCAAGCAAGGCGGCGTGGACATCTTCGGCCTCCGCCAGCGAAGCCAGATGCAGCTTCGGGATCAACATGAAATGCACCGGCGCAGCCGGATTGATGTCGTGGAACGCCAGCACCTCGTCGTCTTCATACACCTTGCGGCAAGGTATCTCGCCGCGCGCAATTTTGCAAAAGATGCAGTTGTCCATGCTCAATCCTTCTTGCGGCTTTCCTTTTCGGCAATGCCCGACAGTCCCTCGCGGCGCGCCAGTTCGTTCAGCACATCATCCGCGCTCAGGCCGTGCCTTGCCAGCAGCACCATGCAATGAAACCACAAATCGGCGGTTTCATATACCAGATGGGTTTTGTCGCCCCCTTTGCTGGCCAGAATCAGCTCGGTCGCCTCCTCGCCGATCTTTTTCAGGATGGCGTCTTCGCCCTTGCCGAACAGTCTCGCGACATAAGAGCTTTCCGGCGATGCCTGCTTGCGCGCCTCCAGCGTTTCGGTCAACCGTTGCAAAATATCTTTATTCATTTTTCTGGATTCATCATAAATTTGTGTGATGTATCGTTAGCCGGTTGGTTTCGCGTAGGTGCGGATTCATCCGCACATGGCCGGATAAATCCGGCCCTACAAAGTGCTGCGTCAAAATTATATGGATTCAGGTTTGTTTTTTGTATATCTCATCGGGTGATTTCAGCACCGCATCCGTTTCCACCCACTCCCCTTTTTCCAGATGGCTATAGAAGCAGCTCTCGCGCCCGGTATGACAGGCAATGCCGCCCTGTTGTTCAATTCGCAGCAGGATCGCATCGCCATCGCAATCCAGCCGGATTTCCTTGACTCTCTGGATATGCCCGGATTCTTCGCCCTTGTGCCATAGCTTCTTGCGCGAACGCGACCAATACACCGCCTCGCCCTTCTGCCAGGTCAGCCTCAATGCGTCGCGATCCATCCACGCCACCATCAGCACCCGCCCGCTGGCGGCATCCTGCGCGATAGCCGTCACCAGCCCGTCTTCGGACCAGTTCACCTTGTTCAGCCATGCTTCAGTCATAATCTCACCTCGATTCCCTGCTGCGCCATGAATTCCTTGGCCTGCTGCACGGTGTATTCGCCGAAATGGAAAATGCTCGCGGCCAGCACCGCATCCGCGCCGCCAAGCTTCACGCCGTCGGCCAGATGTTGCAAATTGCCCGCGCCGCCGCTGGCGATCACCGGGATTTCCAGCGCATCCGTCACCGCGCGCGTCAGCGCCAGGTCGAAGCCGTTTTTCTGCCCGTCCCGGTCCATGCTGGTCAGCAGGATTTCGCCCGCGCCCAAGCCCTGCATTTTTTTTGCCCACTCCACTACATCCAGTCCCGTCGCGTTGCGTCCGCCGTGAGTGAACACTTCCCAGCGGTTCGGCGCAACTTGCTTCGCGTCGATGGCCACCACGATGCATTGCGAGCCGTAACGCCCGGCGGCATCCGCAACCAGTTGCGGATTCAGCACGGCGGAGGTGTTGATGCTGACCTTGTCTGCCCCGGCATTCAGCAAATTGCGCACGTCGCCGACCTCGCGCACCCCGCCGCCGACGGTCAGCGGAATGAACACCTGCGACGCGACCTGCTCGATGATGCGGAAAATGATCCCCCTGTCGTCCGAGCTGGCGGTGATGTCGAGAAAAGTCAGTTCGTCAGCGCCCTGCTCATCATAGCGGTGCGCAATTTCCACCGGGTCGCCGGCATCGCGCAGTTCGACAAAACTGATGCCTTTGACCACGCGCCCCGCCGTGACATCGAGACAGGGAATAATTCTTTTGGCGAGCATCCAGGCTTAACTGTTAAAGGATAGTTTGATTGGGGTCAACTCGTCGGCCAACGCTTGCGCCGCGCGCAGATCCAGCGAGCCTTCATAGATCGCACGACCGGTTATCGCACCGGTGATACCTTCCTGATACACCGCGCATAGCGCGCGCACATCGTCCAGATTGGTGATGCCGCCGCTGGCGATCACCGGCACATGCAGCGGTCTGGCCAGTTCGACGGTGGCCGGAATGTTCACGCCGGACAACATGCCGTCACGGCCGATGTCGGTGTAAATGACGGCTTCCACGCCATAGCCTTCGAAGCGCTGCGCCAGGTCAGCCACGTCATGCCCGGTCAGTTTCGACCATCCGTCCACCGCAACCTTGCCGCCCTTGGCGTCCAGCCCGACCATGATGTGCCCGGGAAAAGCGTCGCAAGCCTCATGCAGGAACCCCGGCACCTTTACCGCCGCCGTGCCGATGATGATGTAAGTCACGCCGATATCGAGATAGCGTTCGATGGTTTCCAGGTCGCGGATGCCGCCGCCCAGTTGCACCGGCACATCGCTATCGCCCATCGCCGCGATGATGCTGCGCACCGCAGCCTCGTTCTTCGGCTTGCCGGCAAACGCGCCGTTCAAGTCCACCAGGTGCAGGCGGCGCGCGCCTTGCTCCAGCCAATGCTGCGCCATCGCAGCGGGATCTTCGGAAAACACCGTGGCATCTTCCATCACGCCCTGTTTGAGGCGCACACAATGACCATCTTTCAAATCAATCGCGGGAATAATTAGCATGGCAGTACGTTTAAGGGTTCCATTGCACAAAGTTTTGCAGCAGCTTCAGCCCCGCTGTTTGGCTTTTTTCCGGGTGAAATTGCACCCCGAACAAATTGTCCCGCGCCACCGCGCAGACAAAAGGCTGCGGATAGTCGCTGGTTCCCTGCACCAGCGCCGCATCCTGCGGGCATACATGATAGCTGTGTACGAAATAAAAACGCGCATCCTGGTCGATGCCGTTCCATAAAATATGGTTACCATGATGCACCCGGTTCCAGCCCATGTGCGGCACCTTGAGTTTATTGCCCTGCGCATCTTTCAGGCCGGAGGCGAAGCGCACCACTTCGCCGGGCAACACGCCCAGCCCTGGCACATTACCCTCGGAACTGTGTTCGAACAGCATTTGCAGGCCGATGCAAATACCGAGGAAAGGCTTGTCGCGCGCGGCCTTCAGCACGGCATCGCGCAAGCCGCGCGTCTCCAGTTCCCGCATGCAGTCCGGCATCGCGCCTTGACCGGGGAATACCACGCGCCGCGCATCTGCGATCACCCCGGCATCGCTGCTTACGATAATTTCGTCATCGGGAGCCACCTTGCGCAAAGCCTGTTCGACCGAGCGCAAGTTGCCCATCCCGTAATCTACAACGGCGACATCAATCATTTCAACTTATAGCGTACCCTTGGTGGAAGGCATCACGCCGGCCATGCGCGGATCCAGCTCCAGCGCCATGCGCAGCGCGCGGCCGAAAGCCTTGAAAATAGTCTCGGCTTGATGGTGGGCGTTGTTGCCCGCCAGATTGTCGATATGCAGCGTGACCAGCGCATAATTGACGAAACCCTGGAAGAATTCGTTGATCAGGTCCACCTCAAACTCGCCGATGCTGTCGCGCACGAATTCGCAATTGAACACCAGGCCGGGGCGTCCGGAGATATCCAGCACCGCGCGCGACAGGGATTCATCCAGCGGCACGTAGGCGTGGCCGTAGCGGCGCAGGCCTTTCTTGTCGCCGACCGCCTGGTTGAACGCCTGGCCGAACGTGATGCCGATATCTTCCACGGTGTGATGCGCATCGATGTGCAGATCTCCCTTGGCGAGAATCTCGATGTCCAGCAAGCCATGCCGCGCGACCTGATCGAGCATGTGGTCGAGGAACGGCAGGCCAGTATCGAATTTGGCCTGGCCGCTGCCGTCCAAGTTCAGTTCAACGGTAATTTGGGTTTCCAGTGTGTTGCGTGAAACTTTCGCGCTACGCATGATTCGCCTTATGCGAGTTGATTAAGAGTATCCTGCAATGCCACCATGAATCGCTCGTTTTCTTCGCCGGTACCGACCGTCACGCGCAGGCAATCGCTCAGCATCGGATGCCCGCCGTGCAGGTTCTTGATCAGCACACCGCGCCGCTTCAGGCCGTCGAACACTTCCGTAGCGTTCGCCACGCGGAACAGCAGGAAGTTCGCCTCGCTGGGGTAAACCCGCACAGCGGCGATTTCGCCCAATTGCCGATACAGCGTGGCGCGATCCCGTTTGATCTGTTCCGCCTGCTGCAACAGTGCCTCGTGATGTTCAAGCAACTTCCCGGCAACCAGTTGCGGCAAAACGCCGACATTATACGGCAAGCGCAGTTTTTCCAACTGCTCCAGCCACACCGCGCTACCCGCCAGAAAACCCAGACGCAGCCCCGCCATGCCGAGTTTGGAAAAAGTGCGCATCACCAGCAGATTCGGGTAGCGTGCCAAATGCGGGATGAAGCTGTCGGCGGCAAAGGCATAATAGGCCTCATCCACCACCACCAGGCCCTGTGCCGCCTCGATGATCTGTATCACGGCATCCGCCGAAAACAGGTTGCCGGTAGGATTGTTCGGATAGGCCAGAAATATCAGCGCGGGCTGTTCGCGCCGGATCGCGGCGAGGGTCGCCGGCAGATCCAGCGAAAAATCCTCCGCGAGCGGCACGCCCACATAACGCATCCCGGTGAAAGTCGCGATCATCCGGTACATCACGAACGACGGCTCCACGGCCAGCAAGGCTGCGCCGGGCTTGTTCAGCGCCATCGCCAGCAACTGGATCAGCTCATCCGAGCCATTGCCGAGCAGCACCTCCATCCCGTCCGGCAGGCAGAGCAGGCCACGGATTTTTTCCTTGAGCGATGCGGCGGCGGGATCGGGATAACGGTTGATGGCAGCGGCCGCGACCGCCTCGGCGATTTCGCCGCGCAGCGCGGGCGGCACGGAATACGGGTTCTCCATCGCGTCCAGCTTGATATAGCCCGCGCTATCCGGCACATGGTAAGCATGCAAATCGAGAATTTCGCGGCGCAGCAATGTGCTTGCGAGGGAAGAAGCGGAAGGCATGAAATGAATCGCTCAATATACGAGTGGGATCACGATGGCGCGCAGCTTATCACAAACCTAACGTGAAACTCGCGCAGCGATTCGTTTGCCCCCTCCCCCTCTGGGGTAACCAGCGACTTGCCCGCTTGCGGGCTTAGTCGAATGGCTAGTTGTTCCATCAGGGTTGGGGTGAGGGAAATGAAGGCCAAAAATATAGGGCGGGGCAGCAATTCCGGCGCGGCTTTGGCTCTGCCATTAATTCCAGGCGGCCGCCACTGCACGGAAATTCACTCCGGGTTTTCCAAAATATTGCCGCCGCCAATCCTGATATAGTAAGCTGCCGCTACCCGCATATAGAACCTGCCTATCCAAACGAAACAGATGCCTAAAAGCCTTCCCAATCCGCCGGCCAGCCCATCCCCTGACAAACTGCAGGGATTCATCGCCAATTTGCCGGGGATGGCCTGCCAGATTGAATTGCAAAAAGACGGCACCTTCACCTTCCCATATGTCAGTGAAGGTTGCCTGACGCTGTTCGGCATTCCGCCGCATGATCTGCAAAACGATGCCTCCTGCTTTCTGAATCTCATCCATCCGGAAGACATTCCTTCGCTGCTGGATACCCTGAAAAAATCGGCGCAAACCCTGTGTTTCTGGAACTGGGAAGGACGCATCACGTTGCCGGACGGCGAAACCAAGTGGATCAGCCTGGGCGCCACTCCGCAGAGCACGCCAAGCGGCCTGCCGCGCTGGGAAGGCATCGTGCTCAACACCACGCAGAGCAAGCTGGGCGAACTCGAAGTCAGGCGGGTGCAGCAACAATTATTGGAACTCTCCTCGCATATCCAGGACGCCAAGGAACAGGAACGCCTGCGCATCGCGCGCGAGGTGCACGACGAAATCGGCAGCCTGCTCACCGCGATGAGAATGGACCTGTCGTGGCTGATACAGCGCCTCCCCAAGGACAACACCAAACTTACCGAGAAGGCCAAAACCATAGAGGATCTGGTCGACCGGGCGATCACCTCGGCCAGCCATCTGGCCCACCGGCTGCGCCCCGGCTTTCTCGATTGCTTCGGCATCATCGCCGCGATCGAGATCGAGGCGCAGGAATTCAGCAAGCGCAGCGGGATTTCCTGCACCATCATCAAGTCGCAGGAGAGCATCGAACTGCCCGAGGCGTATTCGATCACCCTGTTCCGGATCTGCCAGGAGGCGCTGAACAACATCCTGAAACACGCCCACGCCAAGCATGTGCAGATCGAGATCGTCAAGGGAACCGACCATCTCGAACTGATCATTTCCGATGACGGCGCAGGGTTCAGCGAGGCGGCGCGCAACAAGCCGCGTTCATTCGGCCTGCGCGGCGTCCAGGAGCGCGTCGCGCACCTCGGCGGCACGGTCAAGATCGCCAGCACATTGGGCAGGGGGACGCAAATCGCCATTTTCGTCCCGCTGATGGAAGAAACCCCGCAACAGGCGCTTTTCGGCAACACGTCCATATGATCAACATCCTCGTCGTGGACGATCATGCGCTGATCCGCAAGGGCTTGAAGATGCTGCTCGAAGAGGGGCCCGATTTCCACATCGCCGGCGAGGCTGAAACCGGCCTGCAAGCCATCAACATGGCGCGCCAACAGCATTTCGACCTGATCCTGCTGGATATTTCCCTGTCGGACAAGCACGGCATCGACGTGCTCAAGCAGCTCAAGTCGGAACAGCCCGATGTCAAGATTATCGTGCTGAGCATGTATCCCGAGGAGCAGTACGGCGTGCGCGCGCTGAAAGCGGGCGCAATGGGTTACATCAACAAGCAGAGCGCGCCGGAAAAGCTGGTCGGCGCGATCCAGCAGGTCATCGGCGGCAAAAAATATATCAGCGCGCCGCTGGCCGAACAGTTGCTGAGCAACCTGATCGGCGAATCGCAGGAGCTGATGCACCAGAACCTGTCCAACCGCGAATACCAGACGCTCTGTCTGATGGCCTCCGGCAAATCTCTTACCGAAATTTCCGAAATCATGGCGCTCAGCCCCAAGACGGTGAGCGTCTACCGCGCCCGCATGCTGGAGAAAATGGGTTTCAAAAACAATGCCGAGGCGGTCCACTACGCCATTGCGCATAATCTGGTGGAAGCCAAGAAATAATTAGCGAGACAAATCATGAATAAATCCAACCCCTCCGAGCTTGCCCGCGAAACGCTGAAAACACTGGCGGCGCGCAAGATGCCGCCAACGCCGGACAACTACACCAGGATTTACGCCGAAATCAGCGGCACTCCCGCCGATGGAGAGCGCGGCGCGGAAAAAGTCCTGCGCGGCATCGCCGACCACCTTGCAAAAACGCCGAAATCCGCGCCGGTCGGCATCGCGTTGAAGAAAGTGATCGGCGTGGAGGACTGGGATCAATGCCTCAAGGAAATCGAAAAGCTCCTGCCCGGACAGAGCGGAGAAACCACCCAGTCATGGTCCGACCTGATACGCGATTTGCTGCGCCAGTTGGAGACTCCCCATAAGGGCTTGACCATCACCAGCAAGAAGGCGGGCATGGAAACCGTATTGAAGCGGTTTGCGACAAACCCGGAAGCCTTGTTTGACAAGCTGAATGGACTGATACGCTCGTGGGCGGTATCCCCGGTTGCGGCCGGCACCGCCGAGACTGAATCCGCACTGCCCGCTGCGCCCGCCGCAGGCGGCGCTGCGGCACCAGCCAGCGCCGCAGCTGCCCGCATACCCGGAGAAGAGGCAGGGATGCACGCCAGACTTGCGGAATTGCTGGCGCAAACGCTGGAAAGCATACTTGGCACCATGCCGGAATTGACGCAGGAAGTGCAAACCCTCGTCCAGCAGGTGCGCGGCATCAAGACGCACGATCAGGTCACTGCATACGCCAAGCAACTGCGCCAATTCCTGATAAAAGTCGAATTGCGCGCCGGGGACAACGCCAAAATTCATGAAGGCCTGGTGCGCCTGCTGCGCCTGCTGGTGGAAAACATCGGCGAAATGGTCGAAGACGAAGAATGGCTGCACGGACAAGTCGCCATCCTGCGGGAAATCATCGCCAAGCCGATCGACCGGCACGCCATTGCCGATGCCGAACGCGGCCTGCGCGATGCCATCATCAAGCAGGGCATGCTCAAGCAAAGCCTCTCCGAGGCCAAAACCACGCTCAAACACCTGATGACCACCTTCATCGACCGGCTCGGCGAAATCACCGAAAGCACCGGCGACTACCATCAAAAAATCGAGGGCTACAGCAAAAAGATCGGCAAGTCCAACAACCTCACCGAGTTGAGCCACCTGCTGGAAGATATCATGCAGGACACGCGCGTCCTCCAGAACAGCGCGCTGCGCTCGCACGAAGAGCTGATCGGCACCCGCAAGCAGGTTCAGGAAGCCGAAGCCAAAATCAGGAAACTGGAGCAGGAGCTTGCAGAAGTCAGCGAGCTGGTACACCAGGACCAGCTCACCGGCGCGCTCAACCGCCACGGCCTGGATGAAGCATTTGACCGCGAAGCCACGCGCGCCGACCGCAGCCATACGCCCGTTTGCGTCGCGCTGCTCGACATCGACAACTTCAAACGCCTCAATGACACCATGGGGCATCAGGCCGGCGATCAGGCGCTCGTTCATCTGAGCCATGTCATCAAGGAAGCGTTGCGCCCGAGCGACTCGGTAGCGCGCTATGGCGGCGAGGAGTTCATCATCGTGCTGCCCGGCATCGGCCTTGAAGAAGCCACCGCAACCGTCGAACGCCTGCAGCGCGAGTTGACCAAAAAATTCTTCCTGCATGAAAACGACCGCATCCTGATCACCTTCAGCGCGGGTGTGGCGCTGCGCGCCCCGCAAGAACCCCAGGAAGATGTTGTCGGGCGCGCCGACAAGGCGATGTATCACGCCAAAAAAACCGGCAAGAACCGCGTGGTCGTGGCGGAGTAACCAGGCAGCTTGAACGGCAACTTGCGCAGAGCCGTAGGATGAATATGAATAACACCCACGGCGCCGGCGATTGTTTTCACTGCGGCCTGCCCATCGCTGCCGGGGCGGATTATCGCGCTCGGTTGGACGGCGCAGAGCGGCGCTTCTGCTGCTTCGGCTGCCAGTCGGTATGCAGCGCCATCTTCGAGGCCGGGCTGCAAGGTTATTACCAGCGCACCCCGGAAGGCGCGCTGCTCGCCCCGCCGCCGGAGCCGCCCAAAGACATCGAAATCTACGACTTCGACGAAGTGCAACAGGAATTCACCACCTGCTCCGGCGATGTGCGCGACATTCACCTGCTCGTCGAGGGCATCCATTGCGCCGCCTGCGTGTGGCTGATCGAGCGCGGTTTGCAGCGCGTGCCCGGCGTGCAGTCGGCCAACGTCAATCTGGCCGCCAAACGGCTGCACCTGCGCTGGGACAACCGGCGCAGCAAGCTGTCCGATGTGCTGCGCGCGCTGGCCAAAATAGGCTACGCCGCCGTGCCCTACGATCCGGAAAGCGCCGAAGGCATCATCAACAAAGCCAATCGAGCGATGCTCTACCGGCTGTTCTTCGCCGGCTTCGCGATGATGAACATGCTGTGGGTTTCGATTGCGCTGTATAGCGGCGCGAACCGGGACGAGTTCCGCGATTTTTTCCACTGGATCGGCCTGGCATTGGCCACGCCGACCCTGCTGTATGCGGGCTACCCGTTCTTTCGCGGCGCATTCGGCGGGCTGCGCGGCGGCCATCTGACCATGGATTTGCCGATCGCGATCGGCCTCTCCGTCACCTATGCTTATTCGCTGTATGTCACGGTCAGCGCGAGCAAGACAGGCGAGGTGTATTTCGACACCGTCACCAACCTGATTTTCGTGATCCTGATCGGCC
>CAYGIF010000066.1:0-11591 GCA_964349865.1 uncultured Gallionella sp.
GGCGCAGGCTGACCCAGCGATTTTCGCTTTCAACCCAGAAGCGGCGGCGTTGCAGATTAGGCAAGAAACGACGCTTGGTTTTGTTATTCGCATGGGAAACATTGTTCCCGGTCATCGGACCTTTTCCCGTCACTTGACAGACACGTGCCATAGCTCTACTCCAACCGATTTTCAAAAGAGCGCGGATTCTACCGAAGGAATCCGGAATGTTCAACCTGAATTTTGCAATCCCGATGTTTCTCGGCCTGTAACAATCCTGTCATACAAACGCCCTAACATGCGCTCCGCATCAAAGCGTTGCCGTCTTACCCCGGCTGGCTGCATCAAACAACCCCATGGAGATACTATGAACAGCAAACTCAGGCAATTCGTCATCGGCATCGCTGCCGCCGCCGCGCTGGCTTGCGCCGGCGCGAGCCGGGCAACCGGCATCACCGGCGCGGGCGCGACTTTTCCTTACCCGATTTATGCCAAGTGGGCCGAGGCCTACAAGGCGCAAACCGGTGTCGGGATGAATTACCAGTCCATCGGTTCCGGCGGCGGCATCAAGCAGATCACCGCCAAGACCGTGGATTTCGGCGCGTCCGACATGCCGCTCAAGCCGGAAGAGCTGGAAAAGAATGGCCTGATGCAATTCCCGACTGTGATCGGCGGCGTGGTTCCGGTGGTCAATATAAAAGACATCGGCGCAGGCCAGTTGAAACTGGATGGCGCAACGCTGGCAAATATCTATCTGGGCAAGATCACCAAGTGGAACGACCCCGCGCTGGCGGCACTGAACAAGGACATCAAGCTGCCCGACGACAACATCACCGTCGTTCACCGCTCGGACGGTTCCGGCACCAGCTTCATCTTCACCAACTATCTGTCCAAGGTCAGCGCCGAATGGAAATCTGCCGTGGGCGAAAGCACCGCAGTTTCCTGGAAAGTCGGAATCGGCGGTAAGGGTAACGAAGGCGTGGCCGCCAACGTGCTTCGCCTGAAGAACACAATCGGATATGTGGAATACGCCTATGCGCTGCAAAACAAGATGAGCACCGTGCAGATGAAGAACCGCGACGGCCAATTCGTCAAGCCGGATGACAACAGTTTCAGGGCCGCCGCTGCCGGCGCGCAATGGGACAAGGCGCCAGGCTTCTACGAGATACTGACCGACGAGCCCGGCAAGGAAAGCTGGCCGATCAGCGGCGCGACTTTCGTCCTGATGCACAAGGTGCAGGAAAAACCGGCAACCGGCAAGGAAGTGCTGAAATTCTTCGACTGGGCTTACGACAAGGGCGGCAAGCTGGCTTCCGACCTGGATTACGTGCCGTTGCCGGAGAATGTCGTGAAGCTGATCCGCGCCGCATGGAAAGCGCAAATCAAGGATGCGGCCGGCAAGGCGCTGGTGCAATAAGCCGGCATTCCTAAGCTATAATCGCGGGGGCTTACGCCCCCGCTATTTTTCATTGACGAACCAAAATTATGCCGACGTTTTTACGCGAAGCCAGCCTTAAACGACACACCGTATTGGACCTGTTGTTCCGCAATCTGACGCGCGTCTCGGCATTTGCCGTGCTGGCTTTGCTCGCCGCTATCATCGGCTCACTGGTGGTGGGCAGCATGCCCGCCATCCGTGCGTTTGGCTTCGGTTTCCTGACCAGCTCCGATTGGGATCCGGTCAACGACCAATTCGGCGCGCTGATTCCGATCGTCGGCACGCTGATCACCTCCGCTATCGCACTGGTGATCGCCATTCCGGTCAGCTTTGGCATCGCCATTTTTCTGACCGAGTTGTCGCCGCGCATCCTGCGCCGCCCGCTCGGTGTCGCCATCGAATTGCTGGCGGGCATTCCCAGCATCATCTACGGCATGTGGGGGCTGTTCGTTTTCGCGCCGCTATTTGCCGATCATGTCGAGCCCTGGCTCAACGACCATATCGGCACGATGCCGTATATCGGCCCATTCTTCTCCGGCCCGCCGATGGGCATCGGCATGCTGGCCGCCGGCATCATTCTCGCCATCATGGTGATCCCGTTTATCGCGTCGGTGATGCGCGACGTGTTTGAAGTGGTGCCAACGTTGCTGAAAGAATCGGCCTACGGCCTGGGCGCGACCACCTGGGAAGTCATGTGGAAAGTCGTGCTGCCCTACACCAAGATAGGTGTGGCCGGCGGCATCATGCTGGGACTGGGACGCGCGCTGGGCGAAACCATGGCCGTCACCTTCGTCATCGGCAACGCGCACGAACTGAGCAAATCCCTGCTGATGCCCGGCAACAGCATCGCCTCGGCGCTCGCCAACGAATTCACCGAGGCCTACGGGGCGCTCTATACCTCCGCGCTGATCGAGCTCGGCCTGATCCTGTTTTTCATCACCTTCGTGGTCTTGTCGCTCGCGCGCTACATGCTCTACAAGCTCGGGCAGCGTGAAGGGCAGGTTTCGTAATCATGCTGAATCTCTATGCGCGCCGCCGCATCATCAACGCAGTCGGCCTCGCCATCTCGATGCTGGCCATGGCGTTCGGCCTGTTCTGGCTGTGCTGGATTTTATGGACATTGCTGGAAAATGGGCTGCCCGCGCTCACTCCTCTGGTGTTTTCGCAGATGACCCCGCCGCCGGGCAGCTCGGGCGGCCTGCTCAACGCCATCGCCGGCAGCCTGGCGATGACGCTGGTCGGCACGCTGATCGGCACCCCCATCGGCATCCTGGCGGGAACCTATCTGGCCGAATTCGGCCAGCGCGGCTGGCTGGCGCCGGTCACGCGCTTCATCAACGACGTGCTGCTTTCCGCGCCGTCCATTGTCATCGGGTTATTCGTGTACGAAGTTTATGTCATCAGGGTCAAACACTTTTCCGGCTGGGCGGGCGCGTTGGCGCTGTCGATCATCGTCATCCCGATCGTCATCCGCACCACCGAAAACATGCTGCGCCTGGTGCCGACCACGCTGCGCGAAGCGGCGGCGGCGCTCGGCGCGCCGCAATGGAAAATCATCAACTTCATCACGTTGCGCGCCGCGCGCGCCGGGATCATCACCGGCGTGATGCTGTCCATCGCGCGCATCAGCGGCGAAACTGCGCCGCTGCTGTTCACCGCGCTGAACAACCAGTTCTGGAGCAGCGACATGAACCAGCCGATGGCGAACTTGCCGGTGGTGATTTTCCAGTTCGCGATGAGCCCTTATGCAGACTGGCAAAAATTGGCCTGGGCCGGCGCGCTGCTGATTACCCTCAGCGTGCTGACACTCAACATCCTGGCGCGCGTATTGTTCCGGCAAAAAGCCGCCTCCCGTTAACAAGGTTCGCAAATGAATGCTGAAAATACCGCCAACCCGAAAATAATCGCCCCGAAAATAATTGTCAGGGATCTCAGCTTTTATTACGGCGATTACTGCGCGCTCAAGAACATCAACCTGAGCATCGCCGAAAAAATGGTGACCGCCTTCATCGGCCCGTCCGGCTGCGGCAAATCCACGCTGCTGCGCACCTTCAACCGCATGTACCAGCTCTATCCCAAGCAGAAAGCCACCGGGGAAGTCCTGCTGGACGGTGAAAACATCCTCGACAAAAAGCAGGATCTGAACACCTTGCGCGCCAAGATCGGCATGGTGTTCCAGAAACCCACGCCGTTCCCGATGTCGATTTACGACAACATCGCGTTTGGCGTGAAACTGTACGAAAGCCTCAACAAGAACGATATGGACGAGCGCATCGAATGGGCATTGCGCAAAGCCGCGCTGTGGACCGAAGCCAAGGACAAGCTCAGGCAAAGCGGCACAAGCCTGTCCGGCGGGCAGCAACAGCGCCTGTGCATCGCGCGCGCCATCGCCGTCAAGCCGCAGGTTTTGCTGCTCGACGAACCGACCTCGGCGCTCGACCCGATCTCGACCGCGCATATCGAAAAGCTGATCGACGAACTGAAGGAAGACTTCACCATCGTCATCGTCACGCATAACATGCAGCAAGCGGCGCGCGTCTCCGACTACACCGCCTATATGTACCTGGGGGACTTGATCGAGTTCGGCGACACCAGCACGGTGTTCACCAATCCGAAACGCAAGGAAACCGAAGATTACATAACCGGACGATTCGGTTAATCGTCCGGTTATGTAACGGCGCAGGCTAACCTTCAGGTTATGCCGGAGCCACTACATCACCGGCAGATTCGGTTAACCAAAACATTTCCGGCTACATAGCCAGGTCGCGCAACCGCAATCCATCCAGACTAATCGCCAGCCGAAGCATCCCTGCATATGGCCGTTTGATGAAGCTCGCTCAACAAAACCTGTATGCGTTTACGCTGCTCCTCGTCTGGCACCGCTTTCGCCTGCATGATCTGCTTGAGACATTCCTCCAGGTTGCGCGCCACGTCGCCAAGCAAGGCAAAGCCGAATACTTTGCCTGATCCGGTCAAACTATGCACCATGCGGTGCAAGGCTTTAAAGCCCTCCTCATCCCACTCGCTACGACGCAACCGGCTCCACGCCTGTTCGATCTGTTTGAGCTTTTCGGGCAGTTGCGCGGCGTAAGCATCGCTCAGGACTTTTAGCTTGGCTTGAAAGTCTTCCGGGTCAGCCATGGCAACGCTCCCAGACAGCCTGCACCTGGCTCGACAACGTCATCGGGTCGAAGGGTTTTGGAATGACATCGACCGCACCGATTTCCTTGTAGCCTGCGACCTCACCGGGTTGAGCCTTGGCAGTCATAAAAATTACCGGCGTGCTGGCAAACTGGGGTAGCCCGCGCAACATCTTGAGCGTGGTTGGGCCATCCATACCCGGCATCATCACGTCCAGCAAAATGAGTTGTGGTTGGAAACCGGGCGCCCGGCTGAGCGCCTCGCTCCCGGAACTGCATATTTCCACCGTAAAGCCACCCAGGGTTTCAAGCGCGAGCCGCGCTACCGTCTGGATATCCGGCTCATCCTCTACATACAAGATGCGCGTCAGCTTGATCGTGCTGTTGTCATCTACCACCGAAACCCCCATATTGTTCGAGCCTGGTCAAACGTTTGATGAATGGCCGGTTTCAGGAAGTGTTCTTTCAAACCATTCAGGTAATTCAACATAAAACGTGGTCTGCACATTAGGTTGCGAGTCAAACCCAATGCTGCCGCCCATCTGTTCGATGATCGCCTTGGCAATGGAAAGCCCCAGGCCAGTCCCGCCTTTTTTGCGGGCATCGGAAGAATCGGCCTGGGCAAATTTCTGGAAGATACGATCCTTGAATTCATCCGGGATGCCCGGTCCACTGTCCTTCACTGCCACACGGATACGCCGGCCAATACGTTCAACCGCAACCAACACCTTGCCGCCTGCGGGAGAATATTTGGCTGCATTCGAAAGCAGGTTGGAAAATACCTGCATCATCCGGTTGCTATCCACGCTGACCATCGCCTCTGGCAGCTCGCTCTCCAGCTCATAACTGACCTGGTACTGCTCGGCATAGGCATGATTCCCGACCAGCGCCTGTTTCAACAACGGCATGAGCTTGACCGGACTGGCATTGAACTCCATCTTGCCTGCCTCGATCTTCTCCATATCGAGAAGATCGTTGACCAGCAGGATCAACCGTTCGCTGTTCTTATGCGCTATATCGACCAGCGGTTTGACTGCCGCAGGCAACTCCCCCACCACCTCCCCGGCAACCAACGCCAGCGCGCCACGAATCGACGTCAGCGGCGTGCGCAGCTCATGGCTCACGATGGAAAGAAAATCCGATTTGGCGAGGTTGGCTTTTTCCGCCACAGACCTGGCGCGCTCCAGCTCGACGTTCTTTTCCTGCAGCACCTGATTCAGGCGATTGCGCTCCTTGTACAACAGCCGCACTTCCAGCATGTTGTGAATACGCGTTTTCACTTCGAGAACATCGAACGGCTTGCTCACGAAATCCTTCGCGCCGGCTTCCAGCGCGCGCTGCTTGTGAGCCGGTTGGGCGGTGATCACAATGACCGGAAGGTAGCCGTCTGGTTCGATTTCCTTGAGTCCTTCCATCACCTGGAACCCGTCCATGCCGGGCATCTGAAGATCGAGCAGGATCAGGTCATAGCGGTTCCTGAGGTGAAGCCCGCAGACCTCGCGCGAATCCATCGTGGACGCGACGGAACCATAGCCGGCATCGCGCAGCATTTTCTCCAGCAGCCGCACATTGGCTTCCAGATCGTCAACGATCAGCACTTTCGCGTTAAGTATGCCGGATGCATCAATCATTGATTCGATCCTTTGTTATCTGTATTCCCCCGCTCCTGCTGGCAAGATTTCCGGTGTAACGCCCAGCGCCTCGATAAACTCATTTACTCAATCGCCTTCCAGCGAAGCGGTGGCGCGTATTACCTCTTCCATTGAAGTCAATCCACGCAATGCCTTCTTGAAACCGTCGTAACGCAGATTGCAAAACCCCTGCTGCACCGCGATAGCCATAATCTCATCATAATTGCATTCACGCAGGATCGCATCGCGTATCTGCGGAGTGACTTTCAGGAATTCATGGATGCCGATCCGTCCGGCATAACCCGACCCGCCGCAATGCTCACAGCCTGCGCCTGCATAAAAAACCGGCAGCTCGGCGCCTTCGCGCCAGTAGAAATACTGGCGCAACTCCTCGGGATCGGGACGATGTTCAGTCTTGCAATATTCACACAGCCTTTTCACCAGACGCTGCCCCAGCACGCCGATGATGGATGGAGCCACGATAAACCGCTCCACGCCCATTTCCAGCAAACGCGTGGTCGCCTGGATCGCATCGTTGGTGTGCAGCGTGGTCAACACCAGATGGCCGGTCAACGCCGCCTGCGCGGCGATGCGCGCGGTTTCGGTGTCGCGGATTTCGCCCACCAGAATGACATCCGGATCCTGGCGCAACACCGAACGCAACACCGTCTGAAAGCCCCGGCCGGCCTTATCGTTGACCGTCACCTGATTCAGGGTCGGCACTTCATATTCGACCGGGTCTTCGATGGTGACCATGTTGATGTCGCGCGTATTGATAAAATTCAGCGCCGCATACAGCGTGGTGCTCTTGCCTGAGCCGGTCGGGCCGGTCACGAACAGGATGCCCTGCTGATATTTCAGGGTGGTCTTGAACGGACGCAACACCTCGGGAGAAAAATCCAGCTTGTCCAGATTCAGGATGGAGCTAGTATATAACGAGCCCAGAATGCGCATCATCACTTTTTCGCCGTGCATGACAGGCAGGCAGGAGACGCGCAAATCCAGCGCTTTCATCGGCAGCGCAAAACTGAGCCGGCCATCCTGCGGCTTGCGCCGCTCGGTGATATCCATCCCGGATGTGATTTTGTAACGTGATGTCAGCGGCAACGCCATTTCTGCGGGCAGAAACAGCCTGTCCACCATATCCCCGTCGATCCGGAACCGCACCACTACCTCGTTCCGCTTCGGCTCGATGTGAATATCCGAGGCGCGTTCCTTCAGCGCAAGCAGGATGATCGAGTCGGCAAGCTCGACGAGCGGCTTGGAGTCGAGCAATTTTGCCAGCACCGCATCACTCAACTCGGCGGGCTGGAATACCGTCAGGTCGAAGCTCGTCACCAGATCATCCACATGCTGGGCGGATTGATAATTAACCTTGATTGCCGAATCGACCTCATCCTTGAAACAGAAGACCGGACTGATCGGCTTCATCAATAAATTTTCCAGCGCCGCGACAATCTGCGGGTCATTGGGTGTAACCATCCCCACCGTCACCACCTTGCCCAACTGGTAGATCGGGATAGCCCGGTAGTGCTGCGCAATTTCCCCTGTCAGCATGGAGACCATTTCATCCTGAAACAGGGTCTTGCTCAGGTTGACATAAGTACGGTTCATCTGGCTTGCCAGCAAGTCCCCCGCCGTGTCGCGATCCAGATACCCATCCTGAATGACGAACTGCGCAAAATCAACCCCATCATTTTTTGCCGCCCTGATCATGCCAGCCAGCGGCACGGGGGGAACATGTGCCTTTTCCTGCAAGCTTGCGATCAGCGCTTCCGTCAGTTCTATCATCAGAATTTCTTTCTGCGCCTGGTTAGCAGCTTGCGAATATCATCCTGCGTGACACGCGCTTTATGGGTTGTCTCCAGAAACTGTTTTTCCTGCGCCGCCTGCAGCGCCAGATGCTCAAGATCGAAGCGACGATCGGCATCAACGGCGGCCTTGCCATCCCCTGCTGCACCCTCAAGCAAATTTATTCCGCAGCGGCCGCAGAATATGTCGCCGACTCCGGCGACAAAGCCGCAGCGGCAACGGGCACGCTCCAGCGCCCCGCCGCATGTTCCGCAGAAAACGTAGCCAGCCGGATTGATGTGATTGCAGTTCATGATTGCGGAATCTCCCCGATTGCCTCCATATATTCACCCCAGGTCGCACTGATCGCCTTGTGCAGCTCCCCGGCAGTCGTGTTCTTCAGGATGTAATTCCATGCCCCGTTATCGATGCACTCCTTCACGACTTCAAGCGTATTCAATGAGGTCAACATCACCACCAGGGTTCTATTGTCGATCACCATGATTTGTTTCAGGACACTGATTCCATCCATTTTCGGCATATTGATGTCGAGCAGCACCATGTCCGGCGAGAATTGCTTGTACATGCTTAATGCCTGCTCCCCGTCTACTGCTTCGGCGACGACCTCAGCCCCCAGCGACGTGACAATCAAGCTGATCAAGCTGCGAATATGCGGCTCATCATCCGCAATCAATACACGAGCCTTACGTTTTTCCATGCGCCCCTCTTAGCTGGCATTCACCAATGGCTGGATTCGCAACTGCTTTTTTCCCTCCAGAGTGATTTTGCATACTAGCAAAAAACCCTATGAAGCGCGCGTAAAAAAGCCCGGATCAAGCCGGGCTTTTTTACGCAGAAATCACTGATAATTGGGTCTATCTCTGCGCCCTTCATAACGTCGATCTTGCGGGTCTTCATAACGGCGATCCTGCTGGTCTTCGATGGCGCTCACGCCCACGCGGATAGTTGAACCGGGCTGATACGGCAGAGTGGTGATGATATCCTGGCCGTTGTAGCGATAAGTCACTTTATAGCCCTTGATCACTTCGCGGCTGGTTTCCGTCTGGCGGCAACGCTCGACCTGCTCGGTACGCGGCTGATCCGGGTTGGCGACGCGATCGCCGATCACCACACCGGCGATACCGCCCGCCGCAGTCGCGGCCTTGTTGCCCGTGCCGCCGCCGATCTGGCTGCCCAGCACCGCACCGGCCACACCGCCGACTACCGCGCCGGTTGCGGAACGGTTGCTGTCCGGGTTGGACACGCGGTCGCCGATCACCGCACCTGCCACCGCACCGGCGCCGGTCGCAGCCGTATTGCCGCTGCCGCCGCCGACCTGGCTGCCCAGCAAGCCGCCCGCGACACCGCCGACTACCATGCCGCCCATGGAGCGTTCTTTAGGTGCAACCTGCACTGTCTCCGTCCAGCATTCGCGCTTCGGTTCCGTAACGCGCTCGTAGATCGGGGTGCTGGAAACCACGCGCGCGGTATCGGTGAAATCCGCCGCAAAAGCGCTGCCATACAAGGAAACCAGACCCAATACCAACAGACTTTTCTTCATTTTTTCGCTCCTTTGTAAACCCCCGTTAATCACGGGACGGCATTATGACTTGGCATCCGTCCAAATGTTCAAACGTAATTGTTTCAAAATGTTGTCCATGGCCGCCGTGGGGTCCCCGGCGCTGACGCGCCACCCTCACGCTGCCTGGCGGCGGTGGCGGAGGAATTCGATGACGGCGGGCAGCAGCGAGATGGCGATGATGCCGAGAATCATCAGGGTGAGGTTGTTCTTGACGATTGGGATGTTGCCGAAAAAATAACCTGCCACGGTGAGGCTGCCGACCCACACCAGGCTGCCCAGCGCGCTGAACAGCATGAACAGCCGGTAGCGCATCAGCCCGATACCCGCCACAAACGGCGCGTAGGTGCGGACGATGGGCAGGAAGCGCGCGGCGATGATGGTCTTGCCGCCGTGTTTCTCATAGAAGGCATGGGTCTTGTCGATATGTTCGCGCTTGATGAGCCCATTCGTGCGCTTCAGCAGGCGCATCCCGATCAGCCTGCCGATCCAGTAGTTGGTATTGTCGCCGCTGAACGATGCCACTATCAGCAACGGTGCGAGCAACTCCAATTGCAGCGCGCCCAGGCCGCATAGCGCGCCCGCCACGAATAGCAGCGAATCGCCGGGCAGGAAGGGCGTCACTACCAGCCCGGTCTCGCAATAGATAATCAGGAACAGGATGGCGTACACCCACATACCGTACTCCTGGGTGAGCGCCAGCAGGTGGGTGTCCAGATGCAGGACGATGTCGAGGAACCAGGCGAGCAATTCCATAATTTAAGGCAATACTTCCTCGGCTTCGGTCTTTTCCGGCTTGATGAAGTCTTCGCGCGACACGCCGAGCAGCATCAGCAGCGGGCTGGCCACCAGCACCGAGGAATAGATGCTGAACAGTATCCCGATGGTCAGCGCCATCGCAAAGTAATGCAGCGTTTCGCCGCCGAGGAACAGCATCGCGCCGACCATCATCTGCGTCGAGCCGTGCGTGATGATGGTGCGCGACATGGTGCGGGTGATCGCGTTGTCGATGATTTCGGCCACTTCGGCCTTGCGCATGTTGCGGAAGTTTTCGCGGATCCGGTCGAACACCACCACCGATTCGTTCACCGAATAGCCCAGCACCGCCAGCACCGCCGCCAGCACGGACAGCGAGAATTCCCACTGGAAAAAGGCGAAGAAGCCGAGGATGATGACCACGTCATGCAGGTTGGCGATGATCGCGGACAGCCCGAATTTCCATTCGAAGCGCAGCCACAGATAGCCGACGATGCCCAGGCAGACCAGCAGCAAGGCCAGCGCGCCGTTCTCCACCAGATCCTTGCCGACCTGCGGGCCGACGAATTCCACGCGGCGCATTTCCACGCCGGCATCCTGCTTGCGCAGGCCGTCCATCACCTGGTCGCTCAATTTCGCTCCGGCGAGATTCTGCTTGAGCGGTATCTGGATCAGCACGTCGTGGCTGGAGCCGAAATTCTGCACCAGCGCGTCCGGCAAACCCGTCGCGGCAAGCTGTTCGCGCACCTTGGCGAGATCGGCGGGCTGCGCGTAATGCACCTCGATCACCGTGCCGCCGGTAAAGTCCACGCCGAAATTCAGCCCCTTGGTGGCGAGGAAAAACACCGCAAACAGGAACGTCACCAGCGAAATGCTGGTGGTGATTTTCCCGTAACTCATGAACGGGATGTCTTTTTTGATCTTGAAGAATTCCATGTCGTCTATTCCTTAAAAGTTGACCGAAGCGGCTTAACCTATTGCCACCTTGGCGAGCCGCGCCTTGCGGCCATAAATCAGGTTCACCAGCGCGCGCGAAATCAGCACCGCGCTGAACATCGACGTCAGGATGCCGAGGCACAGCACCACCGCGAACCCCTTGATCGGGCCCGATCCGAACATGAACAACGCGACGCCGGCAATCAGCGTGGTGGCGTTGGAGTCGAGAATGGTGCCAAACGCCCGGTCATATCCGGCATGGATCGCGGCCTGCGGCGTGACACCGTTGCGCAGCTCTTCGCGGATGCGCTCGTTGATCAGCACGTTCGCGTCGATCGCCA
>CAYGIF010000067.1:0-11429 GCA_964349865.1 uncultured Gallionella sp.
GCAGATTGTGGTCTCGTCGCTTTCATTTTCGGCTACTTGTTCAGACCTTCCTTAAATATTTCAGCCAATTGAAAGGCCAAGTAAATGCAATTTAAACTTCCCTTCGCAATAAACGTTATCAGTCTAACTTTAATCTTGTTGGTTACACTAATTTTTTTCTATCCTACATTCTTTGCTGGGTTTATTTTTGATGATTGGGGGGATTTAAGAAATGCTTACGGATCATTTGAAAATCGTTTGCGAGAGTTTCTGCCTACTCACGGTGATTTTCGAGCGGTAACCCGATTATTTTGGTGGATAAGCTATGAATTGTTTGGCACGGAGCCACTAGGCTATCACTTGCTAAACTTTGCTCTTCACTTGCTGGTTGTCGTTATGGTTTGGGGGCTGATACGCTTGCTGACTAATAATGATTGGGTTGCATTATGTGCAGCATTCCTGTTTTCGATAAACAGGACAACGATTACACCAGTCTCCTGGGTAAGTGCCTCTATCGATCAAAAACTGTTGCTTTTTAGCTTGCTTGCAATATTTCTCTACATTTATACAGCTCGCATGATGGTTGCGTCTGGAAAATATCCCGTTGGCAGAATCTTGATTTTCACACTTGCCGCATGGTTTGCATTTAAGTCGAAGCTTATGGCGTGGCCTTTGCCGGCAATATACCTGTTGCTAGATTTTACTTATTGTAGTGAAAAGAAAATCCTCAAGGAACGAATTATTGATAGCAGCAAGCGTTGGTTAAAGATAGTGTGGCCTCTGCTTATTCTGACCATAATCTATATCCCCAACTTTATTGCTTGGATGGGAGGTTCGATTCCTACGTCGGGTGAATATGGAATATCCCTTAACCCCTTAAATTTTTTTGCTTCTTGTGGAAAATACTTAGCCAGCGCCTTTGGATTAAATGGATATTATTCTTCGAGCGACGCTTGGTACAGTGGCGCAGCTGGAGCTGCGCTGCTTCTCTATGGAATCTTTTATCGAAATCGAAATATTTTGTTTGGAATGTTGTGGTTCACCATAACACTGCTTCCTGTCGGTCTGCTCAGAACCCATCACTTCGATCATCATCTATATCTTCCGCTTTTTGGTCTTGTTATGGCGGTAGCCGCGTTATTGTACGACTTAACTGTCCGGCTTAAAATTGCATCGCGAGGCCCTGCATTAGTCGCAATATTTGTAGTTCTCGTCTGTGGCTATACATATGTGATGTACCCTCTTTTCAAGGAATATAGCATTGCAACACGAGATGTAGTGAAGCTATCTAATCGCACACTTATGCAGATTCATAAAATTGCACCGATTATACCGAAACAGGTTACGTTTCTTGTCTACCCTACACCTACATGGAATCTTCTCAACTATAGTGCTCCGTTGAACTTTCTTTACCAGCAGTTTGATGGCATTACGACGAAGGTGTTTGATAGTCAATCGGATTTTGAAGCGGCAATCCGGGCTTCCCCCAGCGACACCACTTGGTATGCATTGCACTATGAGCCTTCCGACGGAAGTGTAATTCTAGTAAGTTCCTCTACACACTTTTCAACTAACAAGTAGATGTAAATGGAGTTCTTGCTATAGTGGGCTCCAGTTATCGGATAATAAATTGGATGGTAGCCTGCTGTAAAAAGGGGCGGGCGTGGTTGAATTATTAAGGACAAGGTGGCTATGAAAGCAATTATTCTTGCAGGTGGACTAGGTACGCGAATTAGCGAAGAAACCTCTACGCGCCCGAAACCCATGGTTGAGATCGGTAGTAAGCCTGTCTTGTGGCACATTATGAAAATTTATTCCGCACACGGAATAAATGATTTTGTGGTGTGCTGTGGCTACAAGGGTTATATCATCAAAGAATATTTTGCAAACTACTTTCTGCATATGTCGGATGTGACATTTGATATGCAAAATAACAGAATGAAAGTCCATCAACAGAATGCAGAACCCTGGCGTGTCACACTTGTCGATACGGGCGATAACAGCATGACTGGTGGCCGTTTGAAGCGTGTAGCCAGCTATGTAAAGGACGAGAAGGCATTTTGTTTTACCTATGGAGACGGTGTCTCCGATATCGATATTTCAGCGCTGGTGGCTTTTCATAAACAGCATGGCAAAGGTGCAACAGTCACGGCGGTTCAACCTGCCGGACGTTATGGTGCGCTCAGCATGGATGGTAGTTCAGTGCGAGGCTTTATTGAAAAACCGCAAGGTGACGGCGGGTGGATTAATGGGGGGTTTTTTGTTTTATCGCCAAGCTGTATAGACTTGATTGCTGATGATAGCTGCGCGTGGGAAAGTGAGCCTCTTAATAAGCTGGCTGCTCAGGGTGAGCTAATGGCTTATGAGCACCACGGGTTCTGGCAACCGATGGATACGTTGAGGGATAAGAATCATCTTGAAGAGCTTTGGCAAAGTGGCAATGCTCCATGGAAAGTGTGGAAATGAATCCGGATTTTTGGTGTGGTAAACGCGTCTTTTTAACCGGACAGACTGGATTCAAAGGTGGCTGGTTGTCGTTGTGGTTGCAGTCAATGGGAGCAGAAGTTCATGGCTATGCTCTAAATCCGCCCACAGAACAAAATATTTATAATGTGGCGAGTGTTCACGAGGGAATGGCGAGTAGCGAAATCGCGGATATCCGTGACGCGGAAAAACTTCTTGCTGTCATGCAAATCGCGCAACCAGAAATTGTTTTTCATTTGGCTGCTCAGCCTTTAGTGCGCTATTCCTATACACATCCAGCAGAAACCTATGCGGTGAACGTAATGGGTACGGTCAACATGTTGGAAGCCGTTCGACAAACACCTAGCGTGCGAGCGGTGGTAAATGTCACTACTGACAAGTGTTATGAGAATCGTGAGTGGGTTTGGAGTTATAGGGAGAACGAGGCCATGGGAGGCTTCGACCCGTATTCAAGCAGCAAGGGGTGTGCCGAGTTGGTGACCTCTGCGTATCGACGATCTTTTCTTGAACCTGCGGGCATTGCGCTGGCCAGTGCAAGGGCGGGCAACGTAATTGGCGGAGGGGACTGGGCGGCAGATCGATTGATTCCCGATTTTTTGCGTGCCTTGGATGTAGGTCAGAAATTAGAAATACGTTCGCCCCTGTCTACGCGTCCCTGGCAACATGTATTGGAGCCGTTGTCTGGATATCTTTCACTAGCCGAAAGGCTTTTTACCGATGGTATGCTGTTTGCTGAAGGCTGGAATTTTGGGCCAGTTGATGAAGATGCTCAGCCAGTTCGTTGGATAGTCGAACAACTGGCAGAAATGCGCAGAGACGTAAAGTGGGAATGCGATGAAACTCCGCAACCGCATGAGGCGAACTATCTCAAGTTAGATAGCAGCAAAGCACATATCCGGTTGGGATGGCAGCCGCGTTGGAGATTGCAGACTGCCTTGCAAAAAACTTTGGAATGGCACGAAGCCTGGCGAAAATCTGAAGACATGCGGTTAGTTACATTGGTGCAGATAGCCGCTTACCAATCCTATGGAAGAACCTAGAAATCATGTCGCGTTTTGATTTTGTTCAGATTCCTTTGGGGGGGCTAGTGTTAGTGCAGCGCAGGGTAATGGAGGATGATCGCGGTTTTTTGTCGCGCTTCTTTTGTGTGGATGAGTTTCGTGAAGCCGGAATTAACAAACCAATCGCGCAAATTAATCATACGCTCACACGTAAGAAAGGTGCGGTTCGCGGTTTGCATTTTCAATTCCCACCGCATGCCGAAATTAAACTGGTTAGCTGTTTAAGCGGGGAAATATGGGATGTCGCAGTTGACCTGCGGAGAGACTCGCCGACCTTTCTAAAATGGCACAGCGAGATTCTCTCGGCTAAGAATCGCAAGAGTTTGCTTATTCCTGAAGGCTTTGCACACGGATTTCAAACGCTCACAGAGGATTGCGAGCTGATTTACCTGCATACCGCATCTTATTACCCTAAAGCGGAGGGTGCGCTCAATGTTGCTGATCATAAGTTGAATATAGCTTGGCCTTTACCAATAAGTGATCTTTCTGCACGAGATCAGAACCATCCTTTTATTGATAATAATTTCCAAGGAATTGTCTTATGAAGTGCCGCCATTGCCAATCCGAGTTAACTTTGCCTTTAATTGATTTGGTTACATCCCCACCATCTAATGCTTATCTCAGCCAAAAAATGTTGCATGCGCCGGAAAAATATTTCCCTTTGTGTGTACTGGTGTGCACCGAATGCTGGCTGGTACAAACTGAAGATTATGCTGGAGCAGACGAGTTGTTTTCCGCCGATTACGCCTACTTCAGCTCGTTTTCGACAACTTGGCTAAAACACGCCGAAAAGTATGTTGCGGATATGGCGCAGCGTTTTGCGCTGAACATAAATTCCCATATCGTCGAGGTGGCAGCGAATGATGGCTACTTGCTGCAATATGCCAAAGCTCAAGGAATTCCGTGTCTGGGTATTGAGCCTACGGCCAGCACAGCCAATGCTGCGCGCGCCAAAGGAATCGAAATCATTGAAAAATTTTTTGGTGTAAGGCTAGGACAACAACTTGCTGCACAAGGCAAGCAAGCTGACCTCACAGCAGCCAACAATGTGTTGGCTCACGTGCCAGACATCAATGATTTTGTTGGAGGCTTTGCTGCCATATTGAAACCAGCTGGGGTATCGACTTTTGAATTTCCCCACTTGCTACGCTTAGTTTGCGAAAATCAGTTCGACACCATCTATCATGAACATTATTCCTACCTTTCATTGAATACGGTGAAGCGCATATTTGAGCGCAACGGATTAAGCGTGTTCGATGTGGAAGAGTTGTCTACTCATGGGGGTAGCCTGCGTGTTTATGCGCAACGCAAGGACACGGGTACGCGTGAACTAAGCCAGAATGTAGCCAAACTTCTGGACTCTGAAGCGGCAGCAGGAATGACAAGTATTGCGTTTTATGCCGGCTTTCAAGAGAAAGCGAATCGAGTGAAAAACGATTTTCTGGCGTTTTTGATTGATGCTAAGCGTGCAGGAAAAACGGTGGCCGGTTATGGCGCCGCTGCTAAAGGTAACACCTTGATGAATTACGCCGGGATTCGTCCAGACTTGCTATCTTATGTTGTCGATCTTAACCCTGCTAAGCAGGATAAGTTTTTGCCTGGATGTCGAATTCCCATTGTTGCTGAAGAACAACTGAAACAAACACGCCCTGACTATGTCGTCATTTTGCCTTGGAACTTGCGAGCAGAAGTGGTCGAACAATTAGCATACATTCGTGAGTGGGGTGGTAAATTTGTGACGGCAGTTCCTTCGCTGAAAATAGATTGAGAAGTGTTATGAAAATTGCGGTCACGGGCGCCAGTGGTTTTATCGGGCGATATGTGCTGGCAGAATTAAAAAAGTACGGAGTTGATATCGTTGCGATAACGCGAGATGCTGCACGATTGCCGGATTTAAGTAGATCAGTTTGCGTTGTAGAAATGGATATTGCTCATCCTGTACCAGATTATTTTGAGCGGCTAGGTGAGCCAGATGTTTTGATTCATCTTGCATGGGATGGATTGCCTAATTACAAGTCGCTACATCATTTTGAAACCGAGTTGGCTAGACAATACCAGTTTCTAAAAACTGTGGTCGATACAGGGCTGCGATCATTGGTGGTAACCGGAACCTGTTTTGAGTATGGTATGCAGTCTGGTGCTCTTTCGGCATTGATGACGACCAAACCAACTAATCCTTATGGATATGCTAAAGATGCACTGCGGCAGCAGCTGGGATATTTGAAATCGACCAAACCTTTCAACCTGACTTGGGGGCGTTTGTTTTACATGTATGGTGAAGGTCAGCCCAACACTTCACTTTATCCCAAGTTAAAAGAGGCGGTGTCGCGTGGGGACAAAGTATTCAACATGTCGGGCGGTGAACAGCTTCGTGATTATTTGCCGGTGGAAGAAGTTGCGCGACAGATTGTCCAGTTAGCATTGGCACAGCGCGACAGTGGGGCTGTCAATATTTGCTCTGGAAACCCGATCTCGGTGCGCAAATTGGTAGAACAATGGTTACTTGAAAACAACTGGAAAATTGAACTGAACCTTGGCTATTATCCTTATCCGGATTATGAGCCAATGGCTTTTTGGGGTGATACATCTCACGTTGATATTAACAGTACAGCAGAATGATCGATTATGCTTTTGTGAAGATTTATAGCGTCTCAGGCATCTGCGATGGCCAACAAGATGGCACGAACGGCAAGGGCAATTCTTGTGCATGGTCGTGAGTACCCAACGAGTTATGTGAGCGAAGTGCCCGCATGACGTAGAACAACCACCGAAAAGGAGTGGGATGCTGATAGGTTGCGCAGGTAGATAAACCCGTGTGATGGCGAAACAGGTCGGACCGCAAGAGCGTAAACCTGAATAATTTCCAGTGCTTCGAGCACGATAAGGAGAGAAGGGTGTTCTTGGCGAATTCCATCAGGGTCCGCAGTCTTATATCCAGGCTGCAACAAGGTTGGATATAAGACTTCAGCTAATTTTAGTTTTACTAAAACACGATATGCCACTTGCCAAACTGGGAGGTACCCATATAAATTTTATGAAAATAATCTGCGTGGTTGGAACTCGGCCTGAAGCCATCAAGATGGCACCCATCATTCTCGCTCTCAAGCGAGAGCCGATGCTGGAGGTGCGTGTGCTGGCAACAGCCCAGCACCGCCACTTATTGGACCAAGTCATGAAGGTATTCGACATCGAGCCGGATATAGATCTTGATATCATGCGGCCCAATCAGGCATTGACCACGCTAACAGCGCGCCTGCTGCTTGATCTGGATGACGTGTTGCTTGCAGAAAAACCCGATGCCGTGCTCGCCCAAGGTGATACGACTACTGTCATGACAGTCGCACTGGCTTGTTTCTACCACAAGATTCCATTTGGGCATGTTGAGGCTGGCTTGCGTACCTGGGATATGCAGAATCCGTTTCCGGAAGAAATGAACCGTGTCATCGCGGGTCGGCTGGCGAAGTGGCACTTCGCCCCCACCGAGGGATCGCGTCAGAACCTGTTGCGCGAGGGGGTGCCGGATGCGGAGATTACAGTGACCGGGAATACGGTGATCGATGCGCTGCTTAGTGTGGCGGACCGTGATGCAGAGTTGCCGGTGAAGCTGGATGCGACCAAGCGGTTGATTCTGGTAACGGCGCACCGCCGGGAAAATTTTGGCGAACCTTTCGAGCGGGTCTGTCGCGCGCTGCTTGCCTTGCTGGAACGCAACCCGGATGTGCAGGTGTTGTATCCCGTGCATCCGAACCCCAATGTGTGTGAGACTGCTCATCGGTTGCTGGGGCAACACCCTCGTGTGGTGCTGTGTGACCCTTTAGATTACCTGCCCTTCGTGTCTGCGATGAAGCGCGCATATCTCATATTGAGTGATTCCGGCGGCGTGCAGGAAGAAGCACCGGCCCTGGGGAAGCCCGTACTGGTGCTCCGGCATGAGACAGAGCGCCCGGAGGCGGTTGGGGAGGGAGTGGTGAAGTTGGTGGGCACTGATATGCATGTGATCGTTTCAGAAGCACAGCTGCTGCTGGATGATGAGTCTGCATATCGTGCTATGGCGCGTGGCATTTCTCCCTATGGAGACGGACATGCGTCTGAACGTATCGTGTCCGTTCTCAGAAATTATTTTGGCTTTCGGTCATGAGTAATACTAATTTGACCAAGGCGGAATTTGACTCGGTGCTTCCTGCAATACAGAGGCTTGTGTGGGCGGGCACCGTAAAGACCGGGAGCGACTGCCTGCATATTTATTTGCGGCTTTTGCCAAAGATCACAAAGAAAATCTATATTCATATACATGATATTTTCTTGCCTTTCGGGCTGCCGCAAAAATGGCTGCTCGACCTTCAGATTCACTGGACAGAGCAATATCTGCTGCTGGCCTGGATGATTGAAAATCAGCGGGTCAAGGTTCTGTTTGGCAGTGCCTATCATGAGCATTTCAATCCCGACCTGCTGAAAGAATTAATGCATGGGCGATATCCCGCAACGTGCAGCAGTTCATTTTGGCTTAAGTATGACGGCCGGCGCTAATAGTCCCTGACCTGCCATGCGTCACCGTATCATGTACATCATGATCGTCGATTGGGGCTGGGCAAAGCAGCGCCCCCATTTTCTTGCTCAGCATCTTTCACGTTCACATGATGTGATCGTTATTTATCCATATGCCTGGAGGCGCGGTCATCTTGCTGACAATGATCGCGATGGAGTGAGGCTGTATCCGTTTTTCCGCTTTCCGTTTGGCGGGAGGCTTGCCCTGATTGGCAAGCTGAATGTCGGTTTATTGCGGATGATGGCCAAGATATTCCTCAAGTGGCATCGGCCGGATATTGTGTGGATCTCATCCCCTGAGTTATATGAATATCTTCCCAAACACCTTCCCGCAAGGCTGATTTATGACTGCATGGATGATGTGCTGGCATTCCCGAGAAATGCACCCCGCCGGGATTTGCTGGCGGCAAGCGAGAAAGAATTGATCGATGCATGCTCACATGTGTTCTGTTCGAGCGGAAACCTCCGCGACAAACTCATTGTGCGAGCCGGCCATCCCGAGAAATACTTCATCGTCCATAACGCATTTGAGCCATCCGCCTTTTCGGCGACATCCGGGAAAGCCGGGATGAAGAAAAAGGATGGCCGCTACGTATTGGGTTATGTTGGCACAATTTCTTCCTGGTTAGACTTTGAGGCACTAATCAAGATTGTTGATGCGTTTCCGTCAGTCGAAATTCATCTGATCGGGCCTGTCGAAAATCTGGGCATGGCCCGACCCCGGCATGAACGAATCAAATATCTGGGGGCGGTGCGGCATGGTGACATCCAAACACTGGTCAGTGGATTTGCTGCCTTGCTGATGCCGTTCCAGGTAAACGAGCTTGTTCAATCGGTCGATCCCGTCAAATTGTACGAGTATGTTTTTTTCAACAAACCGATCATATCGGTGAGATATCCGGAAATCGAAAGGTTCTCAGGCTTTGTGGATTTCTACACGGGTCATGAAGAGTTGATGTCGATCATTGGCCGATATTTAGCCGATGGGTTCAGGAAAAAATATTCCGACGACGATCGGTTGAAATTCATCACTTCCAATACTTGGTCTGACCGGGTCGGTCGTATTGAGGAAATCTTGTCAAAATGAGCGTGCTTAACCAGCCAGTGAAAGCATCCGGTTCCATTGGTGTGGTGATCGTCAATTGGAACTCCTGGGGCGTTTTATCTCGTTGTCTGGAAGCGCTTCAGAGCCAGACATTCCGGGATTTTGAGGTGATGGTGATCGATAACGCCAGCAACGATCCTGCTCCCGATGGTTTCCTCTCGCATCACCCCAATGTCACGCTGATTCAGAATCAGTCCAACCTCGGTTTTGCCTCCGCGAATAACCAAGCCATGAAGTTGCTCGGTGACTCTGAATGGCTGGCATTGCTCAATCCCGATGCTTTCCCCGAACCGGACTGGCTGGAGCGGTTGGTTGATGCGGCAAGGAAAAATCCTGATTACACAATGTTTGCGAGTCGGCAGCTTATGGACGGCGACCGCGATCTCCTTGACGGCGATGGGGATGCGTACCATATCAGCGGGCTGGTTTGGCGCGAGGGCCATGGCAAGTGCAAGGATGATGCGTCAGATGAGCCGCGCGAGATTTTCGCGCCCTGTGCCGCAGCTGCGCTTTATCGAAGAGACGTGCTCATGTCGGCCGGCGGCTTTGACGAGGATTTCTTTTGTTATGTCGAGGATGTCGATCTAGGTTTCCGCTTGCGGCTGATGGGACATCGCTGCCTGTTAGTTCCCGGTGCCGTGGTGTATCACATCGGCTCGGCGACTACCGGGGGACAGCAAAGCGAATTCGCCGTTTATCACGGGCATCGCAACCTGGTGTGGGCGTATGTGAAGAATATGCCCGGATGGTTATTCTGGGCTGGTTTGCCCTTGCATATTGCAATGAATCTGGCGGCAATATGCGTGTTCATCATGCGCGGCAAGGGGAGTGTGATATTCCGCGCCAAGCGGGATGCATTGCGCGGGTTACCAGGGATGTGGCGCAAGCGTCAAGAGATCCAAAGCAGGCGCATTGCCTCTGTCGGTGAGATTTGGCGGGTGCTGGATAAGCGGGTGTTTGGAAGGCAGTAGAACTTAAATCATGGCTACTTATCCTTGCAATTAATGGAATAAATATCCATAATTGTACACATGATTGATAGGATTCTTTCCCCGCAACTTTCGGATGCAGTCGCTCATTCTCCTGCGGTGGCATTGCTCGGGCCGCGCCAAGTGGGCAAGACCACATTGGCACTGGAGGTTGGCCAGCACTACCACGCACTTTACCTTGATCTTGAATCCGAGCAGGATCGTGCCAAACTCGCTCAACCCGAGCTTTATCTCGCGGATCATCAGGATAAGCTGGTAATTCTCGACGAAGTGCACCGGGTGCCCGGTCTTTTCCCCGTGTTGCGCGGTCTCATCGATCGGGGACGCAGAGCCGGTCGACGATCCGGGCAATATCTGCTGCTGGGATCCGCCTCGCTCGACTTGCTCAAGCAATCCGGTGAAACATTGGCTGGCCGTATTGCCTATTTGGAACTCGCACCTTTTAACGCGCTGGAAACACGGGAACTGCCGGCTGACGATCTATGGGTGCGCGGGGGATTTCCGGAAAGTCTGCTTGCTTCCGATGCAACACGAAGCCTGCGCTGGCGGCAGGATTTTATTCGCACCTACCTGGAACGGGATATTCCGCAGTTTGGCCCGCGCATTGCGTCTGAAACCCTGCGCCGCTTCTGGTCCATGCTGGCACACCATCAGGGAGGATTGCTCAACACGGCGCAGTTTGCCCGCAACCTCGGCGTGGATGTTAAAACTGCCGGCAGCTATCTCGATTTGCTCGTTGATTTGCTGCTCGTGCGTCGCTTGTCTCCCTGGCATGCTAATCTGGGCAAACGGCTCGTTAAATCGCCCAGGGTCTATGTGCGTGACAGTGGGCTCGTGCATGCATTGCTCAATATATTTGACAAGGAAGCCTTGCTCGCCCATCCCGTTGTCGGCCAGAGTTGGGAGTGCTTTGTAATCGAAAATCTGCTTGTCTGTGCCGCAACCAAAGCGCAGGGCTATTTTTACCGTACCAGCGGCGGCGCCGAGATTGATTTGCTGTTGTCATGGCCGGATGGGAGTCTATGGGCCATCGAGATCAAGCGCAGCCTTAGCCCCAAGTTGGAGCGGGGTTTCCATGCCGCCTGCGCAGACCTTGCGCCCAAGCGAAAGTTCGTCGTCTACCCTGGGGCCGAACGCTACCGCCTTGCGGCCGATATTGAGGCGATTTCTCTTGAGGGGATGTCCACAGAATTGGCTGCAGCTTGACGAGGCGGCTTGTTTATTGTCGCGGAAAAACCCCCGGCTTTCGCCGGAATGACGGTGTGC
>CAYGIF010000068.1:0-11414 GCA_964349865.1 uncultured Gallionella sp.
TCGAGGGCGCGTCCCGAACCGCGCACCACGCAGGTCAGCGGATCGTCGGCGATCAGCACCGGCAGGCCGGTTTCTTCCATCAACAGGCGGTCAAGGTCGCGCAGCAACGCGCCGCCGCCGGTCAGCACCATGCCCTTGTTGGCGATGTCCGCGCCGAGTTCGGGCGGGGTTTGCTCGAGCGCGGTTTTCACCGCGCTGACGATGCTGTTGAGCGGATCGGTCAGCGCTTCGAGAATTTCGTTGCTGGAAATGGTGAAGCTGCGCGGCACGCCTTCCGCGAGATTGCGCCCCTTCACTTCCATCTCGCGCACTTCGCTGCCGGGGAAAGCCGAGCCGATGGTTTTCTTGATATTTTCGGCTGTGGTCTCGCCGATCAGCATGCCGTAGTTGCGGCGGATGTAGTTGATGATCGCTTCGTCGAACTTGTCGCCGCCGACGCGCACCGAGCCTGAATACACCGCGCCGCCCAGCGAGATCACGCCCACCTCCGTGGTGCCGCCGCCGATATCCACCACCATCGAACCGGTCGCCTCTTCCACCGGCAAACCCGCGCCGATCGCCGCCGCCATCGGCTCCTCGATCAATTCGACGCGGCGCGCGCCCGCGCCGACGGCCGATTCGCGGATCGCGCGGCGTTCCACCTGCGTGGAGCCGCATGGCACGCAAATCACGATGCGCGGGCTGGGGCTGAAAATGCCGGCCTTGTATACCTTGCGGATGAACTGTTTGAGCATTTGCTCGGTGACGGTGAAGTCGGCGATCACGCCGTCTTTCATCGGGCGGATCGCGGTGATGTTTCCCGGCGTGCGCCCCAGCATCTGTTTGGCGGCCAGGCCAACCTGCTGGATCACCTTCTTGCCGTTCGGCCCGCCCTCCTGGCGGATCGCCACCACCGAAGGCTCGTCCAGCACGATGCCCTGCCCGCGCACCCAGATGAGCGTGTTGGCAGTGCCGAGGTCAATCGCCAAATCGTTGGCAAAATAGCCGTTCAAAAATCCAAACATGTTCGATCCCGATAGTCAAAGAGGTGTGTCAAGAAACCCCTTTATGATACCCTATTGGCCTTATTTCAATAAAGTTTTTACTATGTCCCTGACTATTGAAGATGTCCGCAAAGTCGCCCGCTTGGCACGGCTGGCAATGAGCGAGACGGAAATCGAAACCGCCCGTTCGCAACTGTCCGGCATTTTCGCGCTGATTGCGGAAATGCAGGCCGTCGATACCCGAGGTATTGAGCCGATGTCCCATGCCCGTGACTTGTCGCAGCGGCTGCGCGAGGATGCGGTCACGGAAACCGACCAGCGCGAGCTGTTCCAGTCCCTTGCGCCGCAAGTAGAAGCGGGGCTGTATCTGGTTCCGCAAGTCATCGAATAATCCGCCATGCTTGATTCCAGTTTGCAGCAACTCGGCAGCGCGCTGCGCGCCAAACAGATTTCCAGCGTCGAACTGACGCAGCTTTATCTCGACCGTATCGCCAGGCTCAATCCAGAACTTAACGCCTACCTCACGCTGAACCCGGAAGTTTCGCTGGTGCAGGCGCGCGATGCCGACGCCCGCCTCGCCGCCGGCCAGGCCGATGCGCTGACCGGCATCCCGATAGCCCAGAAGGACATTTTCTGCGCCAAGGGCTGGCGCACCACCTGCGGTTCGAAAATGCTGCACAACTTTGTCGCGCCCTACGATGCGCATGTCATCGAACAGTTCAATCGCGCGGGCGCGGTGAATCTTGGCAAGACCAACATGGATGAATTCGCGATGGGCTCGTCCAATGAAACCTCATATTTCGGCGCGGTAAAAAACCCGTGGGATCAAAACGCCGTGCCCGGCGGCAGTTCAGGTGGTTCGGCCTGTGCGGTCGCGGCGCGGCTGTGCGCCGCCGCGACGGGAACCGACACCGGCGGCTCGATCCGCCAGCCCGCCGCGCTGTGCGGCATCTCCGGCTTGAAACCCACCTACGGCGTGGTGTCGCGCTACGGCATGATCGCCTTCGCCTCCAGCCTCGATCAGGCCGGACCGATGGCGCGCAGCGCGGAAGACCTCGCATTGATGATGAACGTGATGACCGGCTTCGACGAGCGCGATTCCACCTCGCTGCAACGTGAAAAAGAAGACTACGCTCGCGGTTTGGACAAGCCGATAACTGGCTTGCGCATTGGCTTGCCGAAGGAATTCTTCGCCGAGGGGCTGAGCGGCGACGTGGCGCAGGCCGTCGAGGCCGCCATCGCCGAATACAAAAAACTCGGCGCGACGGTGGTCGAGATCAGCCTGCCGAATTCCAAACTGTCCGTTCCGGTGTATTACGTGCTGGCTCCGGCGGAAGCCTCGAGCAACCTGTCGCGCTTCGACGGCGTGCGCTACGGCCACCGCGCACCGGAATACGGCGACCTCACCGACATGTACGAAAAGAGCCGCGCTCAGGGCTTCAGCGTGGAAGTGAAACGGCGCATCATGATCGGTACCTACGTGCTGAGCCACGGCTACTACGACGCCTATTACCTGCAGGCACAGAAGATCCGCCGCCTGATCGCGCAGGACTTCACCGAAGCGTTCAGGCAGTGCGACGTCATCATGGGACCTACCAGCCCGAGCACTGCCTTCAAGCTGGGCGAGAAGGGCGACGACCCGGTGCAAATGTATCTGTCCGATATTTACACGATCGCGGTGAACCTCGCCGGCCTGCCCGGCATGTCCATCCCCTGCGGCTTCGGCGCGGCCAACAATGGCAATCCGGGCATGCCGGTCGGCCTGCAGATCATCGGCAACTATTTCGACGAGGCGCGCATGCTGAATGCCGCGCACCAATATCAACTGGCGACAGACTGGCATAGCCGCGCGCCGCAGGCGTAGCAAGGAAACGACATGACTTGGGAAATCGTCATCGGGCTGGAAGTGCATGCTCAGCTCTCGACCAGCAGCAAGATATTCTGCGGCGCTTCGACCGCGTTCGGCGCGGAGCCGAACACGCAGGCGGACGCGGTGAGCCTCGCGCTGCCCGGCGTGCTGCCGGTGCTGAACAGGGGCGCGGTGGAGCGCGCGATCAGATTCGGTCTCGCCACCGGCGCACATATCGCGCCACGCTCGGTGTTCGCGCGCAAGAATTACTTTTATCCCGACCTGCCCAAGGGCTACCAGATCAGCCAATTTGACCTGCCGATAGTCGGCAAGGGTTCTTTGCGTATCGACTTTGATGACCCATTGAATGGCGGGAAACCCTCTACGAGCACAATTCGCATCACGCGTGCCCATCTCGAAGAAGACGCTGGCAAGTCGTTGCATGAGGACTTTCACGGCATGACCGGCATCGATCTGAACCGTGCCGGTACGCCGCTGCTGGAGATCGTATCCGAGCCGGACATGCGCTCGGCGGCCGAGGCGGTGGCCTATGCCAAAGCGTTGCACTCGCTGGTACGCTGGATCGGTATCTGCGACGGCAACATGCAGGAAGGCTCGTTTCGCTGCGACGTGAACGTGTCGGTGCGCCGTCCCGGCGCACCGCTCGGCACGCGGCGCGAGATCAAGAACCTCAATTCGTTCAAGTTCATGCAGCAGGCCATCGACTACGAAGTGCAATGGCAAAAAGATACTATCGAGAATGGCGGCGCGATCCATCAGGCCACGGTGCTGTTCAATCCCGATACCGGTGAGACGCGCGCGATGCGCAGCAAGGAAGAGGCGCACGATTACCGCTATTTTCCCGACCCCGACCTGCTGCCGCTGGACATAAGCGAGGAGTGGAAGGAACAGATACGCGCCACGCTGCCGGAGTTGCCGCAGGCCAAGCAGGCTCGTTACGAGAATGAACTTGGTCTCTCAATATATGATGCCAATATCCTTACTGCGTCGCGCGAGATGGCGGATTTTTTTGAGGCTGTCCTAAGCTACGTTCCCAGTCAGGCAAAGATGTGCGCCAATTGGCTGACCGGCGAGGTCAGCGCCCAACTGAACCGCGACGGGCTGGATATGGCGCAATGCCCGATCAGCGCGCAACAACTCGGCGGCATATTGCAGCGCATCGCGGATAACACCATTTCCAACTCCGGCGCGAAAGAAGTATTCCGCGTGATGTGGTCTGATGGCGGCGAGGCCGATGTGATCATCGAAGCCAAAGGCTTGAAACAGGTTTCCGACAGCAGCGCAATCGAGGCGCTGGTGGACGGGATCATCGCCGCCAACGCCGACAAGGTCGCGGAATACCGCAGCGGCAAGGACAAGCTGTTCGGCTTCTTCGTCGGCCTGGCGATGAAGGCCAGCAAGGGCATGGCTAACCCGGCGCAGTTGAATGAGGTATTGAAGCGCAAACTTACCGGTTAGCAGGCTGTTGAAATTCGCTCAGCCTTGCTCTTGAGCTCATGGCTGAGATTGACCGCTGTTTATCGCTGGCATCTAAGCACCCTCTACAGTTTGCCGTTGTTCGCGAGGACATTCGGCGTGTTGTCGCTAATCGTTTCCCGTATAGCGTTTATTTTCGCGCAGAGGGACATCGCATTGTTGTCTTGGTGGTATATCACGGCAGCAGAGATCCTGCCATTTGGCTGGTTAGAGCCTAAACCGATAAACCTATATTCCTCGTTGGCGAAGAACACTCTGGTATTTCAACGGATTATGCTACTTCTGTAGGTGCGAATTTATTCGCACCTACGAACCCATCAACTGATCCATCAACTGAGGTTTTTAGGATTAAAGAGGACAGGCTCGAATTAATTTTCACGACGAAGTTGCAACTGACGACGAACTGAACAACCGATAACAATTCCGGATTGGCATCTTTGCCCCAACAAAACGGCGCCTCAGGCGCCGTTTGTTTTACAGCCGACGTTGCGCAGAATTACAAGCCTGCGTCTGCTTTCAATGCAGCGGCCTTGTCGGTCGCTTCCCAAGTAAACCCGGGCTCTTCGCGGCCGAAGTGGCCGTAGGCGGCGGTGTTCTGGTAGATCGGGCGCAGCAGGTCGAGCATTTGTACGATGCCTTTCGGGCGCAGGTCGAAATGTTTTTTGACCAGTTCGGAAATCTTCTCGTCGGAGATCTTGCCGGTGCCGTAGGTGGTGACCCAGACGCTGGTGGGGAGCGCCACACCAATGGCATAAGAAATCTGGATCAGGCATTTGCTGGCCAGGCCGGCGGCGACGATGTTCTTCGCCACATAGCGCCCGGCGTATGCGGCCGAGCGGTCTACCTTGGAAGGGTCCTTGCCGGAGAACGCGCCGCCGCCGTGCGGGGCCGCGCCGCCGTAGGTGTCGACGATGATCTTGCGCCCGGTCAGGCCGCAGTCGCCCTGCGGGCCGCCGACGACGAAACGACCGGTCGGGTTGACCAGGTATTTGATGTTGCCCTTCATCAGTTCCTTCGGCAGGATCGGCTTGATGATCTCCTCGATCACGGCGTCGATCGCGGACTGCTTCATCTTCGGGCCGTCGGACATTTCGGGTGAATGCTGGGTGGACAGCACCACGGTGTCGATGGAGTGCGGCTTGCCGTCCACGTAGCGCACGGTGACCTGCGATTTGGCGTCTGGGCGCAGCCAGTTCAGGCGGCCGTCGCGGCGCAGTTGCGCCTGGCGTTCCACCGCGCGGTGCGCGAGGTAAATCGGCAGCGGCATCAGGGTGTCGGTTTCGTCGCAGGCATAGCCGAACATCAGCCCCTGGTCGCCCGCGCCCTGACTCATGTCGTCGTCATAAGCCTTGTTCACGCCCTGCGCGATATCGGGGCTCTGCTTGTCGTAAGCCACCAGCACCGCACAGCCCTTGTAGTCGATGCCGAATTCGGTGTTGTCATAGCCGATGCGCTTGAGGGTGTCGCGCGCGACCTGGATGTAATCGACATTGGCGGAGGTGGTGATCTCGCCGGCCAGCACGACGAGTCCGGTGTTGCACAGCGTTTCGGCGGCGATGCGCGAATGCTTGTCCTGCGCTAGAATGGCGTCGACGATGGCATCGGAAATTTGATCCGCCACCTTGTCGGGATGGCCTTCGGATACGGACTCGGACGTAAACAAATATTCGTTCATGGTTCTCCGTTCAATCACTATGGAAATTAATTAGGGCGCGCATTATAGCAAACCGGATTCACATGTTCGCCTTCCTCTTCAAAACCTTGTTTCGACTGTTTGCGCTGCTGCCGCTGGGCATGTTGCACAGCCTCGGCGCATTGCTCGGGCGGCTGACTTATGCGGCCTCCGCGCAGTATGCCGCGCGCACCCGGGAGAACTTGCGCCAGGCCGGAATAACAGCCGGTGAAGTTGAGTATCAAAACGTGCTGTCTGCCACCATCGCCGAAGCGGGCAAGGGTATTACGGAACTGGCGTGGGTCTGGGGGCGGTCTTATGACGAAGTGGTCGGCAAGGTGCGCGAATGCGTCGGGCTGGAACATATCATCGCGGCACAGGAACGCGGCAAGGGCATCATCTTCCTGACCCCGCACCTCGGCTGCTTCGAGATTTCCGCGCTGTACGCCGCGCAGCGCGTGCCGATCACCGTGCTGTATCGCCCGCCCAAGCTCGGCTTCCTGGAAGGCGTGATGCGCGGCGGCCGCGAGCGCGGCCAGGCGAAACTGGCGAAGGCCGATGTCGGCGGCGTGCGCCTGCTGTACAAGGCGCTCAAACGCGGTGAAGCGGTCGGGCTGCTGCCCGACCAGGTGCCCAGCCGGGGCGAAGGCGAATGGGCGGATTTCTTCGGCCGCCCCGCCTACACGATGACGCTGGCCGGTCGCCTCGCGGAAAGCAGCGATGCGACAGTGCTGATCGCCTACTCGGAACGCCTGCCGCACGGACAAGGCTACGTGATCCACGTCGAGCCGCTGCTATTGGATTTTTCCGCGCCCGTGCCGAAGCAGGTCAACGCGGCACTGGAACGGACGATCCGCGCCTGCCCGGAGCAATACCTGTGGAGCTACAACCGCTACAAGATTCCACGGGGAGTATCCGCACCCACTCCCCACTCACCACTTTCCACTCCCGCATCATGATGACCAGAATCGGCATTTTCCTGATGTGGCTGCTGCATTTCCTGCCGCTGCCGCTGCTGGCCGGGATGGGCAATGCGTTGGGTATGCTGCTGTACTGGTTCGCGGCCGAGCGGCGTCTTGTCGCGGCGACCAACTTGCGGCTGTGCTTCCCCGAACTGTCCGAGGCCGAGCGCAGGGTGCTGGCAAAGAAAAATTTTCAGGCTTTCGCGCGCAGCCTTCTGGAGCGCGGCATCCTGTGGTGGGGCTCGGCGTCCCGCATCCAGGGTTACATCCGCGTCGAGGGGCTGGAGCACTACACGGCGGCGCAGGCGCAGGGATCGGTGATCCTGCTCGCGCCGCACTTCGTCGCGCTGGATGTCGGCGGTTCCTGGATGATCCAGCATGTCGATCTGGTCAGCGTGTATTCCAGCCAGAAGAATCCGCTGTTCCATGAACTGCTGTTGCGCGGGCGCTCGCGTTTCGGCGAGCAGAAACTGTATGCGCGCCAGCAGGGTTTGCGCCCGGTCATCAAGGCGATGCGCGAGCGGCGACCGTTCTATTATCTGCCGGATCAGGATCTCGCGACCAAGGACGGCGTGTTCGTGCCGTTCTTCGGCGTACTCGCCGCGACGCTGACCACCGTGCCGCGCCTGGCCGAAATGACCGGCGCGCGGGTGGTGCCCTGCATCAGCAAACTGCTGCCCGGCGGCAAGGGTTATGAGGTACGCTTCTATCCGGCCTGGGAGAATTACCCGACCGGCGATGTGGTCGCCGATACGCGCCGCATGAACGAATTCATCGAACAGCGCGTGCGCGAAATGCCGGAGCAGTATTTCTGGCTGCACAAGAGATTCAAGACCCGGCCGGAAGGCGAAGAAAAATTTTACTGAGCACGGCTGCCGCGAACACCCCCAGAAATTGATCTTTCAGGGATGAAGCGCAAGAAGCCGCGTAGCGAATGACGAGACATACCACGAAAGGTAGGCGAGGAATGAGTGAGCACGCGACGCGGCGATTCGCCCTGACAGGTCGATTTATGGGGGTGTTCTGATGAAATATAAAGACCTGCGCGACTTTATTGCACAACTGGAAAAAATCGGCGAACTCAAGCGCGTGTCCGCGCCGGTCTCGCCGCATCTGGAAATGACCGAGATCTGCGACCGCGTGCTGCGCGCGCAGGGGCCGGCAGTGCTGTTTGAAAATCCGGTCGGCTACAACATGCCCGTGCTGGCCAACCTGTTCGGCACACCGCGCCGCGTGGCGCTGGGCATGGGCGAGGAATCGATACAGGCGCTACGCGAAGTCGGCAAGCTGCTCGCCTTCCTGAAAGAACCGGAGCCACCGAAGGGGCTGAAGGACGCGTGGGAGAAATGGCCGGTGCTCAAGCAGGTGCTCACCATGTCGCCCAGGGTGGTTTCCTCCGCGCCGTGCCAGGAAGTCGTGTGGGAAGGCGCCGATGTGGATCTGGGCAAATTGCCGATCCAGCATTGCTGGCCGGGCGACATCGCGCCGCTGATTACCTGGGGGTTGGTGGTCACGCGCGGCCCGAACAAGCCGCGCCAGAATCTCGGCATCTATCGCCAGCAGGTGATCGGCCCGAACAAGACCATCATGCGCTGGCTGGCGCACCGCGGCGGCGCGCTGGATTTTCGCGACCATTGCGAAAAAAATCCGGGGCAGCCGTTTCCCATCGCGGTGGTGATCGGCGCCGACCCGGCGACCATCCTCGGCGCAGTCACGCCGGTGCCGGACACCCTGTCCGAGTACCAGTTCGCCGGGCTGTTGCGCGGCAGCAAGACCGAACTGGTGAAATGTATCGGCAACGATTTGCAAGTGCCCGCTTCCGCCGAAATCGTGCTGGAAGGCGCGATCCACCCCGGTGAGACCGCGCTGGAAGGGCCGTATGGCGACCACACCGGCTACTACAACGAGCAGGACAAGTTCCCTGTATTCACCATCGAGCGCATCACGATGCGCCGTGACCCGATCTACCACTCCACCTATACCGGCAAGCCGCCCGACGAACCGGCGATGCTCGGCGTCGCGCTCAACGAAGTGTTCGTGCCGCTGCTGCAGAAGCAGTTTCCCGAGATCGCGGATTTCTATTTGCCGCCGGAAGGGTGCAGCTACCGCATGGCGATCGTGTCGATCAAGAAGCAATATCCGGGGCACGCCAAGCGCGTGATGTTCGGCATCTGGAGCTTCCTGCGCCAATTCATGTACACCAAGTTCATCATCGTGGTGGACGACGACATCGACGTGCGCGACTGGAAAGAGGTGATCTGGGCGATCACCACGCGCGTCGATCCGGTGCGCGACACGCTGCTGGTGGACAAGACGCCGATCGACTACCTGGATTTCGCCAGCCCGGTATCCGGCTTGGGCGGCAAGATGGGGCTGGACGCGACCAACAAATGGCCGGGCGAAACAAGCCGCGAATGGGGCACGCCGATCGTGATGGATGCGGCGGTGAAAGCGAAGGTGGATGCGATGTGGGGTGAGCTGGGATTGTAGTCTCACAACAGAAATAAAAAAGCCGGGGATTCCCGGCTTTTTGTTGGAGCTTAAGTTGGCTTAGAACTTGAAAACAGCGCCCAACGAGTAAACGTCGGAATCGAGGTTGTCCTTGACGCCTGCAACATTGCCGCCAAGGGTGGCTGCGGCGTAGCGGTCCCAACCGAAGCGGATGCCGATAGCCGGAGTGGCGTTGTACACACCGCCCAAGCCATAGGTGGCAGCCTTGCGCGTTGCGCCGGCGAGACCCGCTGGAGCAGAGGAGGCGCTGGTTTTGGTGCTGGCGTAGCCCAGCTTGCCGTACAGCGAGAAGGCATCGGACAGTGGCAGTGTGCCTACGCCAACGATGCCCCAGGCGTCAGCCTTGCCGGAACCAGAGCAGCCGGCACCACAAGCAATTTCAAGCTTGCCAGCGCCGGTGTAAAACGCTTCGACACCCCAATTCTTGGTGTACTGATAACCGCCCAGAATGCCGGCTACGGTGTCGGTGTCCTTGGTTGTCGTGGTGCCGATAATTGGGTTGTCGGTGTTGGAACGACCCAGCGTAACGCCAGCGTAAAAGCCATCGTCAGCCGCGAAAGCAGGGGCGGCAACAGCGGTGGAAAGCAACAGAACGGCAATAATCTTCTTCATGGTTATATTCTCCAAATTTAGTTGATTGAAAACAGAATCTTGGTTTTATGGGTGAATCTTTATTCTTCCTCCTGAAATGCATCATATAACGAATGAGCGATAAACAAATTAGGTTGTTGCAAAAAAACCACATCATAGCCAGCCGCTTGGTCACTGTATTTTTAGAACCATTTTTTCGATCGCCGCCACGCGTGCCAGCCGTACGCGTTCCGGAATGGTGGCCTGGTCCGCGCAATGAGCGGCGATTTCGCCCGCATCCACCGCGCGCGCGGCGGCCAGCAGTTGCAGCAGATAATCCGCCTGCGGATAGTCGTCCTGCTCGTGGCCGGTGCGTCCGTGCGCGTCCGTGGCGCAGACTTGCAGCAATTGCGTGAAACGTTCCGGCCTGCGCCATGCGTCCGCCGACTGGAACAGCTTGATGATCGTCTCGGCGCGCAGTTCGCGGGCGCGATGGATGTTGCTGTGATAACGCGCCGCGAGCAAGGCCAGATCGCGGCAGTCGCTTGGTGCGCGCAGCCGCTGCGCGAGTTTTTTTATTATTTCCACGCTGCGCAGTTCATGCCCGGTGTGGCGCGGCAGGATTTCTTTGGGCGTGGTCGCCTTGCCCAGATCATGCGTCAGCGCGGCGAAGCGCACCTCCAGCGGGTAATCGCGCCGCGCGGCATCGTCCACGACCAGCAGGGTGTGGATGCCGCAATCGATTTCGGGGTGGTATTTTTCCGGCTGCGGCACGCCGAACAGCGCATCCACTTCGGGCAGGATTTTCGCCAGCGCGCCGCAACTGCGCAGCGTCTCGAAAAAGCGCGACGGCCTTTTTTCCATCAGGCCGCGCGCCAGCTCCTGCCACACGCGCTCCGCCACCAGCGCGTCCACCTCTCCGCTCTCCACCATTTGGCGCATCAGCGCCAGGGTTTCCGGCGCGATGCCGAAGCCGAAGCGTGCCGCGAAGCGCGCCGCGCGCAGGATGCGCACCGGGTCTTCGCCGAACGCCGCGCTGACATGGCGCAGGATGCCCGCGCGCAAGTCGGCGATGCCGTTATGCGGGTCGATCAGGTTGCCGACTTCATCCTGTGCGATAGCGTTGACGGTGAAGTCGCGGCGCAGCAAGTCCTGCTCCAGCGTGACATCCGGCGCGGCGTACACGGCGAAGCCCTTGTAGCCGCGCGCGGTCTTGCGCTCGGTGCGCGCCAGCGCGTATTCCTCGTGGGTTTGCGGGTGCAGGAACACCGGGAAATCCTTGCCGACCGGCTGGAAGCCTTGCGCCACCATGTCTTCCGGCGTGCTGCCCACCACCACCCAGTCGTGATCCTGCACCGGCAGGCCGAGCA
>CAYGIF010000069.1:0-11349 GCA_964349865.1 uncultured Gallionella sp.
TTGCCGCTGGCGCTGATGCGCCACGCCACCAGCAAGATCGCTTCGCTGGATGATTTGCAGCAGGTCGCCAGCATGGGCTTTCGCGGCGAGGCATTGGCGAGCATGGCGGCGGTGGCGCATCTCACCCTCACCAGCCGCACTGTGCATGAGACGCATGGCTGGAAAGTGGATGCCCTGAACGGCGTCGTCGGCGAACCCGCACCGGCCAGCCACGCGCCGGGCACCACCGTGGAACTGCGCGAGCTGTATTTCAACACCCCGGCGCGGCGCAAATTCCTGAAATCCGAAGCCACCGAATTTGCCCATTGTGAAGAAACATTCAAGCGCATCGCCTTGTCGCGCCCCGATGTCGCCTTCTCGCTGCAACACAACGGCAAAACGATTTGGCAACTCCCCGGCTCCCCCTCCCCGCCGGAGGGAGAGGTGCAAGGAGTGAAAGCAGGCGCACTGAACCGCATTTCCGCCATCCTCGGCGAGGAGTTCGGCCATGCCGCCGTGGCGGTGCAACGCCATGCGGCGGAACTTTCGCTGCGAGGGCTGGCCGCGCTGCCCGCCTATTCGCGCGGCTCACGCGACGCGCAATACTTCTTCGTCAACGGCCGCTTCGTGCGCGACAAGGTCGCCAGCCACGCGCTGCGCCAGGCCTACCAGGACATCCTGCACCACCAGCGCCATCCGGCCTTCGTGCTGTTCCTCGACCTGCCGCCGCAACAGGTGGACGTGAACGTGCATCCGGCCAAGAGCGAAGTGCGCTTCCGCGAGAGCCGGGGAATACATCAATTTATTTTTCATACGCTGCAACAGGCGCTCGCCGTCCCCGCAAGCGGTCAGAAAACTCGCGCACCCGAACAACAAGGCCCCGCATCGTTCGCTCCAGCGCAGCAACCCATGCGGCTGGGTGTCGCAGAACGGGAAGCCGCTTATCGGTTATGGGAAATGCAGACGAAAAACCCAACCCCCCTCAATCCCCCCTTATCAGGGGGGACGACACCTCCTCCCCTGACAAGGGGAGGCCGGGAGGGGTTTGATTTTCCCGCCTCCGAACATCCCCTCGGTTTCGCCCTCGCACAACTCTCCGGCATCTACATCCTCGCGCAGAATGCGCAAGGCCTGGTGATGGTGGATATGCACGCCGCGCACGAGCGCATCGTGTACGAACGCCTCAAGGCCGCGCTGGACGAGAAACAGCTCGCCACGCAACCGCTGCTGATCCCGGTAAGTTTCTATGCGGAACCGCTGGATGTCGCGACGGTGGAAGCGGAACAGGATGCGCTCAGAATGCTCGGCTTCGAAATCGCCCCGCTGTCACCCACCCGGCTCGTGGTGCGCGCGATGCCGGCGCTGCTCAGGCAGGACGAAGCCGAAACGGTGGCGCTTGAAGTGCTGCGCGAACTGCGCGAATTCGGCGCATCGCGCGCGCTCACCGAGCGGCGCAATTCATTGCTCGCCACCCTCGCCTGCCACGGCGCAATACGCGCCAACCGCATCCTGAGCATCACCGAGATGAATGCGCTGCTGCGCGAGATGGAACAGACCGAACGCGCCGGCCAGTGCAACCACGGCCGCCCGACCTGGTTCCAGTTGAGCATGGGCGAGCTGGACAAGATGTTCATGCGCGGAAAATGAGCCAACTGCCTCCCGCCATCTTCCTGATGGGTCCCACCGCCAGCGGCAAGACCGGCGTCGCGGTGGAACTGGCACAGCGCCTGCCGGTGGAACTCATCAGCGTGGATTCTGCGCTGGTATACCGCGACATGAATATCGGCACCGCCAAGCCGGACGCCGCCACCCTCGCCCGCGCGCCGCACCATCTCATCGACATCATCGCCCCGACCGAGGCCTATTCCGCCGCCGCATTCCGCCACGACGCGCTGCGGCTGATGGCGGACATCACGCAACGCGGCAAGATTCCGTTGCTGGTCGGCGGCACCATGCTGTATTTCAAGGCGCTGCGCGAAGGGCTCAGCGTCCTGCCGCAAGCCGACCCCGCAGTGCGCGCCGCGCTCGATGCCGAGATCGCGCAACACGGCATCCGGCATCTGCACCGGCAACTCGTGCTGGTCGATGCGGAAACCGCCGCGCGCCTCGCGCCCAACGACACGCAGCGCATCCAGCGCGCGTTGGAAATCTACCGCCTCACCGGCCAGCCGATGTCAGTATTACTCAGGCAGCAAACGCGACACGAACTGCCCTACCGCATCCTGCCCATCGCCCTCGTTCCCTCCGAGCGCGCGCAACTCCACGCCCGCATCGCCGCGCGCTTCAAAAACATGCTGGAGCATGGCCTGCTGGAAGAGCTGCGCGCGCTGCGCTCAAAATATCCGCTGCATCCCGGCCTGCCCTCGATGCGCTGCGTCGGCTACCGCCAGGCCTGGCAACACCTCGAAGGCGAGATCGGCGAAGCCGAGCTGCTCGACAAAGGTATCGCCGCCACGCGCCAATTGGCGAAACGCCAGCTCACCTGGCTGCGTTCCATGCCGGACAACATCGAACTGGATTGTCTCGCACCTTGCTTGGCGCAAACGGTGCTCGATGCTCTCACCGAAGGCATATAGCCAAAAAACTTTTTTCATTAATGAAGCCTCGATCGTTATGAAAACGCAGCACACGTGGGAGCGGCTTTAGCCGCGATTGCACACCATGAAATTCACGACACTTCGCGGCTAAAGCCGCTCCCACGGCACTTTGTTGTTCCAATGGGCAATTTGGGGTTAAACAACGCCGCTATGATTCGGCGAATTGCTGTGTTAGCATTCGCTAATACTCCAATACCATGAGTGAGTCTGCGTAGCGTTCCACGCCCCATGGTGCGCATAGCGCACCCTATTTCATTTACATACCCCCACAAGGAGGAACATCATGACTGCCATCAATTTCAAGCGCGAAATCGCCGACACCGTCGACCATGCCATCGAGCGCGCAACCAAGGCGCTGGGCGCCGAGGGCTTCGGCATCCTCACGCGCATCGACATGCACAGCAAGATCAAGGAAAAAACCGGCAAGGAGATCATTCCCACGATTATCCTCGGCGCATGCAACCCGATGCTGGCATATGAGGCCTACACCGCGAACAGCGATGTGGCGAGCCTGCTGCCGTGCAACGCGGTGATCCGCGAAATCGCGCCGGGAAAGATTTCGCTGGAGTTCGCCAAGCCGACCGCGATGATGCAGATACTCGGCGATGCCGGGCTCGCCGAGCTGGCGCGCGAGGCCGATGCGAAGATCGGGCGCGCGCTGGCCAACGTGTAGGCGGCTGACGGCGTGATTGATTCGCGGCATAATGCGCGCCTTGATTTTTATAGCACGCTAACGTTCAATCCATGAAAATTGCTATTGCCGGTACCGGTTACGTAGGCCTTTCCAACGCCATCCTGCTTGCCCAGCACAATGAAGTGGTTGCAGTCGACATCGTTCCCGAGAAGGTCGAAATGCTTAACCGCAAGCAGTCGCCCATCGAAGATGCCGAGATCGAGGATTACCTGAAGCACAAGGCTCTCAACTTCAGGGCCACCCTGGACAAGCGCGAAGCCTACTCCGGGGCGGACTATGTCATCATCGCGACCCCGACAGACTATGACCCGGAGACCAACTACTTCAACACCGGCTCGATCGAGTCGGTCATCCAGGATGTCCTGGGCATCAACCCGCAGGCGGTGATGGTCATCAAATCCACCATTCCCGTGGGTTACACAGTCAAAACCCGAGCCAAATTCAACTGCGGCAACCTGATTTTCTCGCCCGAATTTTTGCGCGAAGGCCGTGCGCTGTATGACAACCTGCATCCCTCGCGCATCGTCGTCGGCGAACGCTCCAAGCGTGCCGAAGCCTTTGCCGCCCTGCTCCAACAGGGCGCGATCAAACAAAACATCCCCACCCTGTTTACCGACCCGACCGAGGCCGAGGCGATTAAACTCTTCGCCAACACCTACCTTGCGATGCGCGTGGCCTACTTCAACGAACTCGACACTTATGCGGCCACCCATGGGCTCGATACGAGACAGATCATCCAGGGGGTAAGCCTCGACCCGCGCATCGGAGATCACTACAACAACCCTTCGTTTGGTTACGGCGGCTATTGCCTGCCCAAAGACACGAAACAGATGCTCGCCAACTATCAGGATGTCCCGCAAAACCTGATCCACGCGATCGTCGAGTCCAACACCACGCGCAAGGATTTTATTGCGGAAAGCATCGCCAAGCGCAACCCGAAGATAGTCGGCATTCACCGCCTGGTGATGAAGAGCGGATCGGACAACTTCCGCTCATCCAGCATCCAGGGCATCATGAAACGCATCAAAGCCAAGGGTATCGAGGTCATTGTTTATGAACCCGCGCTGAAGGAACCGGAGTTTTTCCGCTCCAGAGTGGTGAATGATCTGGCTCAATTCAAAAAAGAGTCCGACATCATCGTTGCCAACCGCATTACCGACGACATCCGGGACGTGGCCGACAAGATTTACAGCCGTGATTTGTTTGGCAAGGACTAAAACACGCGGATAAATCCGCACCTACGCAAATCTGCATAAATCCGTCTGTAGGGGCGAATTCATTCGCCCGATTGTGTCCGTTTCGTGCGGATAAATCCGCACCTACAGCCAGATTGCGTCCCATAACGGGTAGTCGCCAATCTTTTCGGCCAATCCGGCGCGCAGCGGGTTGGCGACGATATACCGCGCAACACCCCGAACATCTTCATCTTTGCGCAGCGCATGGTCGTAAAATGCCTTTTGCTATAACGCGCCTTGCCGATTGAGATGGCCATTTACCCGACGTGCGGAACATGCCTTGAAGCGTTTGACCGCAGCCGACAAATCCATCCTCTCCCCTAACTGAAACAGCCAATGAACATGATCGGGCATGACAACCCACGCCAATGAGGACACCATTTCATCATCATGCAAGGCACGCATCTCTGCCACCACGCAACGGGCGCAGGAAAAATCGGCAAAATAACGCCGTTCCCGTTCTGCTAACACCGCAGTGACAAAGTAGGCGCGCTGTTGCTCGCTGTAACGGCCTTTGCGCAAATCATCATAGGACATTCAACCACCCCCTGCGTAGGGGCGAATTCATTCGCCCATTTCGTGCGGATAAATCCGCATTTATTTGAACGTGTAACCCTGCTCGCGGAACACCGCCAGACACGCATCCACAGCTTGCGAGTCGTAGTACGCGCCGCGTTGTTTGGTGATCTCATCTAGCGCCGCCTCGATCCCCAATCCGGGGCGATACGGGCGGTGCGCCGAAATCGCCTCGACCACGTCCGCCACGCTGAGAATGCGCGCTCCGATAATAATCTGATCGCCCTTGAGCCCTTGCGGATAACCGGAGCCATCGAGGCGCTCATGGTGCTGCAACACCATCTGCGCAATCGGCCAGGGGAAGTCGATGCCTTGCAACACATCATAGCCCGCCTGAGGATGTACCTTGATTAAGCTGCGCTCGATGTCGCTGATCTTGCCCGGCTTGCTGAGTATTTCCGCCGGAATCCGGATTTTTCCCAAGTCATGCACCACACCGGCGAGATGGATGCCATGCACCTGCTCCTCGGGCAGCCCCATTTGCCGGGCAATCGCCGCAGCCAGATCGGCCACCCTGGTCTGATGGCCCGAGGTATAGGGATCGCGCATTTCCGCGATGGTGGCGATCGCCCGCACGGTATCTTCCAGGTTAGTTTGCAGTCGCACCAGTTGCTGCCGGTTTTGTTCCAGCGCAAGGTCACGTTCCTGGCGGGTATGCAGCGCGCGTACGCCGAACGCCATATCCCCGGCCATTTCCTCCAGCAGATCGATTTCGGCGGGGCTGAAGGCATTCACTTCTGTGGAATACACACTGAGAATGCCGAATACCTTGCCGTTTCTCCTGGTCAGCGGCAGCGTAATGCAGGAAGCGTAGCCGCGTTCAAGTGCCGCAGCGCGCCACGGCAGGAATTGCGGATCGTTGGCCATATCCTGACATATCTGCGTCGCGCCGCTGCGGACGGCGCGCCCGCCCGGCCCCCTGCCGCGCTCGGTCTCCGCCCAGGTAAGCTGCATGGCATCCATATAGCCATCGTCATGTCCGGCATGCGCCATGATTTTGATGGACTTGTGTTCGTCGTGCTGCACATAGCCCACCCAAGCCAGCCGGTAGTCTTTCTGCTCGACGATGGCCCGGCAGATCGCTTGCAGCAGTTCGTTCTCGTCAGTGGCATACACCAGGTTGCGGTTCACCTCACTCAGCGCCGCAAGGGCGCGGTTGGCATGTTGAATCGCAACTTCTGCCCGCTTGCGCCCGGTGATGTCACGCACCATGGCAATGATGTAAACCCGATTCACGGCGGTGATATGCCGGAGGCTGGCTTCGACAGGGAACCGGCTGCCGTCCTTGCGCAGGGCCTCGAATTCCAAGAGGGCATGGCCCTGGGCGCGGAGTTCCTGCACGTGCGCCTGCCAAGCAACTGCGTCACAGAGGACGGTTTGGATGTCCACCACGCCGCGCTGCAACAGTTCATCACGCGTGTAGCGCAAGTCACGGCAAGCCGTTTCGTTCACGTCCAAGAAGCGGCTGGTGGCAGGGTCCACGATAAAGATGTCGTCGCTGGATTGATCGAGCAAATCGCGAAAGAGCCGAAGCTGAACATCAGCTTGGCGGCTCTCGGTGATGTCTTCGAGGATGTGCACGGAGTAGAGATGAACACCCTGCTCGTCATGCACGGAGAAGGAACGCGAGCGGTAGATCGCGCCGCCGACCGCCACTTCTTCTTCTTCTTCTTCTTCTTCTTCTTCTTCTGCTTCTTCTTCTGCTTTTTCCATCGCCCGCAGGCAGCAGGGCAGCGGCGCATGGTTTTTCGGGAAGACTTCGTAGTAAGGCTGGCCGATGATCTGCTCGAAGGGAATTCCGGCGCATTGCTGGTAAGCCTTGTTGCACCGCAGGATGCGGAACTCCTTGTCGTGCAGGAAAATCGGGTCGTCCACCACATCCAGCGCGGTCATCCACTCCTGGTGCGCCCGCTCGATTTTCCTGCGCCCCGATTCGAGGTCTTCGAGCATGAACAGCAGCGCGCTGCGGTTCTCCTCAAGCTCCAAGGTGGTTAGCCGGTACGTTGTTTCGCGATTTTCCAGCCGGGTTTGCAATTCGGCAATGGTGCGTTGCGCCGCATCCAGCTCTTGCCGCAGTTCTTCCGTGGCGTCGCTCATGGCCGGCTACTGTCAGGTTTTGCGGAGGCAAGCTGGTTGCGCAGCGCGGTATTTTCTCCCACCAGTTCCTTCATGCGCAATTCGCGCCCGACCGTCACTTTCTGGAAGCGGCGCAACTCGTCGAGCTGCCGCTCAAGCTCGGCTTGCTGGTCAACCATCGTCCGGAAGAGCAGAAAATAGATGACAGCCGAAACGATTACGGCCAGAACAACAGAATCAATCAACATCCAGGCAAAGCCGGAAAAATTGAACGTGGGGTGATCGTGCTGGGATTCGATCAGCAACATTATGAAAATCTCTGACACCGCTACGATCAAGCTCAGCAAAATCACCAATTTCAGAGGCGTATTCAGAAATTTTGACGGCTCCTTCATGACATGCCCCTCGATAATTCCAACCTTTTGTCTTCGGAAGTGAATTCATTCATCCGTTCTTGTGTGCGGATGAATCCGCACCTACAGTTTCGTAGGTTGGGTTAGGCCGCAGGCCGTAACCCGACATTTGACGCCCACCTGCGCCGGATCAATAGACTCAATGCGGCTTGCTGAGGTCGCACAAAATACCCGCATCCGCTTCCAGCATGATCATCACCTGCTCCGCCGGCATGCGCAGCAACTCGCCGATGTCCTTGTAGTCATCGGGCAACGCGGCATCGTCCCAGCCGTTGGCGGTATGGCGCGCCAGGTTGACCGCCAGCTCTACATTGCGCACGCGCGGCTGCTTCGAACAGGAATCGTTCATCAGGGTCAGCAGCAACTGCGGCAAGCCCCATTTCGCCACCAGCTCCCTTTGCAGATCAAACAGCATGAACCCCAGCACCTGCTGCTGGACATCGCGGCTGCGCAGCGTCTTGTCCTTCTGCTGAATGCCGTGAATTTCCAGCATCGGCCCCGGCGCAAAACACCACATCAGGATTTCGGCAATGTCGTGCGACAGCGCGGCAATGCGCACTTCCTCATAACGCAGGTCGCGCAGTTGCACCGCCCAGTCCTTGGCATATTCCGAGGCGCGCTGCGAACGATGCACGACACGCAGCATGGGGGGAAGCGCCACAATATGCGATTTCAGTGTTTCTTCCACCAGAGGGGCGGGCGGCACTTTGTTGAAAAGCGCTTCAATGCCGAGCATCAGCAAGGCCTGCTCTATCTGGACGACTTCGGTTGTTTGGCTTTTGTGCTTGTGTTGCTGGAGATAGCGCAACAGCTTGACGGTCATGATGGGGTCATGCGCGATGACCTCGGCGACGGAATACGTGTTCAGCCTTTTGTCATCCGCGCGCAGTGCGGCCAAATCGCGTGCGGTCTGTTTCAGGACGGGCAAATCCGCGCGTGTGAGTACCGCTACCCAATGCTCCAGCCCCCCGGTTTCCGACATATAACCCCCGCCCGTTTTGCCCGCCAATATACTAGCAATCTTCAGGGTTGTGCTGATAATTACAGAAAAATTCCGGGGCAAAGTAGGGGCGAATTCATTCGCCCGGGTAGCGGTTCATGTGCGAATGAATTCGCACCTACAAGAGACGCCTTCCTACAATGCCTCGGCCGCAACCGCCAGCTTGCCGGAGCGCCCTTCCACCTCGCGCATCACGACCTCGTGGCGCGGCAGCGCGCCGGCATCCAGCCCTTGCAAATATTGTTGCAACGACACCAGCTCATAGCCCTGCGCCTGCCAGCCTCGCAGCAATTGCTCGAAGATCGGCAGCAATTTGCCGCCTTCCAGTTCGGCGTGCAGGGTAAAGACATGTCCGCTGGCAGGCGGTTTTTCGGTGAGTTGCAGGATAAGTTGCGCGATGTTGTCCGGCGTGATGCCGTCACGGTTCATCAGTTCGTCCAGCGTCGGCAGGGTCGTGGGCAGTTGCGGGCAGGCGACGATCTCGGCTTGCCAGGTCGGAATGAAGGGACGCGTGCCACGCGTGTCCGAGCTGTAGTCAAACCCCATGCGCTGCGTCAGGCGCAATGCGTGGCGGTTCGTCTGCCAGCCGGCGGCGGCGTGGGCATGCGGCGCTTCGCCGAAGATTTCCGTGTAACGGTCCACCGCGCGTTGCAGCTCGCGCCGCGTCCACTCGGCGCCCTTGCCCGCCACATAATCCTGCCAGCGGATATGGTCGTAGCAATGGATGCCGACCTCGAAGCCCGCATCGCGCACGCCGCGCATGATCGCCGCGCATTTCCTGCCGATGTCCGGCGCGGGCAGCAGCGTGCCGTACAGCAGGGTCTTGATGCCGTAATGCTCCACCACCGAGGTGCGCGACACCTTGCCGAGAAAGCCGGGGCGGAACACGCGCTTGATCGCGCGCCCGGTGTGGTCCGGGCCAAGCGAGAAGAAGAAAGTGGCCTGCGCGTTATGACGTTGCAGTGTTTCAACCAGCCGCGGCACGCCTTCGCGCGTACCGCGATAGGTGTCCACGTCGATTTTCAAGGCAAGATTCATATCAGGATCGAAGAGCGGGGAGCGAGTTAACAACAGAGCAGCGGTTTTCCCTCGCTCCTCGCTCCCCGATCCTACTTTTCTAATCCACCAGACCGCGCGCTTCCGCGACCTGGCCGCGATACGCATCGAATATTTTGCGCAGCGTGTCGGCCATGTTGGTGGTCGGCTTCCAGCCGAGCTCCTCGCAGGTGTTGGTGATTTTCGGCACGCGGTTCTGCACGTCCTGATACCCGGCGCCGTAATACGCCGCCGAAGTGGTCTCGACGATCTTCACCTTTTGTGCCGACGGACGGTATTCGGCATATTCGTTGGCCAGCTTGAGCATCATGTCGGCGAGGTCGCGAATCGCGTAGTTGTTGGCCGGGTTGCCGATGTTGTAGATTTTGCCGGTGGCGATACCGTCCTGGTTGGCGATGATTTTCATCAGCGCATCGACACCGTCGTCGACGTAAGTAAAAGCGCGTTTCTGGTGCCCGCCATCCACCAGGCTGATATTCTCGCCGCGCACGATATGCCCCAGAAATTGCGTCAATACGCGCGAGCTGCCTTCCTTGGGCGTATGGATCGAATCCAGCCCGGAACCGATCCAGTTGAACGGGCGAAACAGCGTGAAGTTCAACCCTTCCATGCCGTAGCCCCAGATCACGCGATCCATCAGTTGCTTGGAGCAGGAATAAATCCAGCGCGGCTTGTTGATCGGGCCGCAGATCAATTCGGATTCAGCCGGATCGAATTCCTCATCGTGGCACATGCCGTACACTTCGGAGGTGGACGGAAACACCAGGTGCTTGTTGTACTTCACCGCCGCGCGCACGATCGGCAGATTGGCCTCGAAGTCCAGCTCGAACACGCGCAACGGCTGCTTGACGTAAGTGGCCGGCGTGGCAATCGCCACCAGCGGCAGGATCACATCGCACTTGCGTATGTGATACTCCATCCATTCCTTGTTGATGGTGATATCGCCTTCGAAGAAGTGAAAGCGCTCATGCCCGATCAGGTCGGTGATGCGCTCGGAATTCATATCCATGCCATACACTTCCCAGTCGGTGGTGGCGAGGATGCGGTTGGACAAGTGGTGGCCGATGAAGCCGTTCACGCCGAGTATCAGTACTTTTTTCATTGCCATTTCCTTAACAAATAAATTCTAAAAACTTCCCCATCTGTAGGTGCGAATTCATTCGCACATGGGCCGTTGCGCGTGCGAATGAATTCGCACCTACCTAGCGACTGAATTCAAATTTTTCCGTGCCATGCCGCGCCGCGAACTCCGCCGCGCTCGTCTCGACACCATCCAGCTCGAAGCGCACCACGCGCAGCACACCCTGCCCGCAGATCGCATAAGCCTTGCCATCCTTGATATAGAAAGCAGGCTTCTCATCCGATACCATGCATCCGGTCACCAGCGTTTGCAGAATGCGCATCGGTTTGCCCAGCAGTTGCGCGGTCGCGCCCGGGTATGGCGGAGCGACGGCGCGCACCAGATTGTGGATGTCCTGCGCGGACTGCGCCCAGTCGATGATGCCGTCTTCCGCCTTGCGCCCGCCGAAATATGCGCCCTTGCTCAAGTCCTGCTTCAGCGCCTGCGCCTTGCCCGCCAGCAACGCGGGAAGCACGCCATTCAGCGCGATCTCCGCGGCCACCGTCACCTTTTGGAACACTTGCAGCGCGGTATCATCGGGCAATATCGGCACCGCCTGCTGCGCCACGATGTCGCCGTTGTCCGGCTTCTCGGTCATGTAAT
>CAYGIF010000070.1:0-11313 GCA_964349865.1 uncultured Gallionella sp.
ACCTTGCCGGCCTTGACCTCGTTGAGCTGGTGGTCGCCGCGCAACAGCAGCAGCACGAACTCGCCTTCATGCGTCATTACCGCGATGGCTTTCAATATCTTTTGCGCGGAGGTGTCGAAGAACGCGGCGACCTCCTCGATGGTTCTCTGGCCTGGCGTGATGGTCTTCTGCATTTCCTGCGTCGCGGCGGCGCGCGGCGCGGTCGGTGCCACGGCTTCCGCCATCTCGACATTCGCGGCGTAATCGGAAGCGGGGCAGTAAGCCAGCGCGTCTTCGCCGGAATCCGCCAGCACGTGAAACTCGTGCGAACCGCTGCCGCCGATTGCGCCGGTGTCCGCCGTGACGGCGCGGAATTGCAGGCCGAGGCGGGTGAAAATGCGGCTGTAGGTGTCATGCATGACCTGGTAGGTGCGCTCCAGGCTCGCATAGTCGGCATGGAACGAATAGGCGTCCTTCATCAGGAATTCGCGTGCGCGCATCACGCCGAAGCGCGGGCGCACCTCGTCGCGGAACTTGGTCTGGACCTGGTAGAAGTTGACCGGCAACTGGCGGTAGCTGCGGATTTCGCGGCGCGCGATATCGGTGATCACCTCTTCGTGGGTCGGGCCGAAGCAGAAGTCGTTGTCGTGGCGGTCCTTGATTCTCAGCATCTGCGGGCCGAACACTTCCCAGCGCCCGGTTTCCTGCCACAGCTCGGCGGGCTGCACGGCGGGCATCAGCAACTCGATACCGCCGCTTTTATCCATTTCGTCGCGCACCACGTTTTCCACCTTGCGCAACACGCGCAAGCCGAGCGGCATCCAGGTGTACAGACCACTGGCCAGTTTGCGGATGTAACCGGCGCGCAGCATCAGCTTGTGGCTGGGCAATTCCGCCTCGGACGGTGCTTCTTTCAGGGTAGAGATGAAAAATTGTGAGACGCGTATGGTGGATGACGGCGAAGTTAAGAATGAGGGCGCGATTTTACAGGGAATGCATGCAGGCTGCATTTTCTTGCCGCAGCGGCCTTTTGATTTGCGAGGAAGGTTTTTGACCGGAAGCATGCACCAAAACGCTCAAGCCCGCGATTGCGGGCTTGGGTGTCCTGATGCGCAGGGTGAGAGTGGTTTAACGGTGGAATGCCGCCACGCCGTTGACGATGGTCGTGTTGCTGATGCCCGCTGAGAAACCATACAGCAACGCCGTGCCGAGGCCGCCGGGGCCGGCAAATACGCCGCCCAAATGACCCTGAGGCGTTCCAGCGCAACCCGTCCCGCAGGTGACCGTCATGCTACCCGGAACTCCACCGTTTACTGAACCCAAAGTGGCGGCTTCAAAAAAGCTTTTCTGTTGAATAGGTAAATTTGCGGCACTGGCAATTAAATTGCCTGCATTGGGTGTGGTCACATTGAGTCCGACAGTTACGGTCTGAGCACTAAAATTGGCGCTCAAGCTCGCGCTATTCAGCGTGCCGATTCCACCCAGAGAATCGGTGGGCGCCGTTCCGCCAGCCAACACGTAATTAAAGGTGCCGGTAACCGGCAGGGTTACCGGTCCCGTCAGAACCGGGCTGGCTATCCAGTGCGCGCTGCCCGTATTGACGATTCCAGTTGCGGTGGTAACCGCATTGGTATGGGTGAAGCTGGCATTATCCCAGCGTCCCCAACTGATGCCTGAAACCGGGTCGGTTCCCAGGCTTGTTGCCGTGGCCGCACCCTTGCTGACATTGTAAAGCTGATTGTTGTAAACACCATCGCCCCTGAACCCGGTCAGGTTGCCGGCGCCGTCCATCGTCACGCTGGCCGAATTGTTGTATCCGCCGAGCATTACCGGGATCGGAACCACACCGCCGGCGGGATATGCCCCGCCGGGGAATTGCGTGGCGGGAGGATTCGGATCCGCAGCCGACAGCCCGGCCAGTCGGTATGACGGCGCAGTTTGTGCGGTGCCGGTGAATGCCGCCACCCCGGTGATCTCGGTGATCGCATCTCTCAGGTGATATGAAAGCAGCGCGCCGTTCAGGCCGCTGCCGGTCAGTTGACCGGTGACGTCGCCGATGATCGCGGCGGCGCCGTTGCTTGCCGTCAGAACACCCCAGCCCGGATATCCCAGGGTGGTGGCGCGGAAGCCGGTTTTGGCATTGCTCCAGTACGTGAAGTCCAGAGGAGTGCCTGTGGTGCTGGCGGTCCAACCATTTGATAGAGCTAGATTGAATGCTACCAGTTGCTGAACGAAGTCGACTGTCAGCGAGGCAGCGCTTAATGAAGCCACCGGCGGCGTCGAGACGGATGTTACCGTAGGCGTAGTGCCGCCCACATAAGTATAGGCAGCGTTGGTGGTCAGCAGCACTTCCGGCAGGTAGACAAGATTAACAGCCGGGCCGGTAATCCAATGCGAGAAAACCGGACCGGGCGATTGATAGGTGCCTGCAGTGCAACAATTGGTAGTTCCCACTGCCAGTTTCGTCGATTGGGTGCTGTTATACCGTCCAAACTGGATACCGGTCGACGTTATAGTGGTTGCCGCTTCTCCTACTGTCGTTGTGCCGCTCAAGGTGTAGGTCACATAACTGCCAGGGTCTTTCCCGGCATTGCGGTCGGTGAAGGACGGGTTGGGCAATGTGTTGTTGATGTCTGCGGGAGCCAGGATACCGCTGTTGATTTCAAGGAAAGCCGGGCTATAAGCCGAGCCGGCTGTCACGAAGGCGGCTGCCACGTCGGTTTGCACATAGGCCGCCACAGTTCCGGCAGGCGCTGTGACCGCAGGAGCGGTGGCAGCCGTCACCATCGCCACGCCTTGCACCAGGTCGGTTGCGCCGACGATGTTGTAGGGTATCGCCACTTTATCGGCAGCGTTTGCGGCAAAGCGTGCCCAGATATCGGCGGTGTAGCCAGTGCTGCAATTTGCGCCGGTACAAGCCACCGTGCCAAGCCCCCCGATAGTTTCCCCAGCAATCGAAATGCCGCTGGGTGTGGTCACCGTGAACGCCTTGTTATGCGTGCTGATGAAATTCGGATCGGCGGTGCTGAAAGCCAATGCCAGATTTATGTTGACGAGTTGCGTGGTGAAGTCTGCGCTCAAGGTTGCAGCAGTCAGGGTGCCGACGTTGCCGAGTTTGTCGGTGGGGTGAGTCGCCGCAGTCAGGGAATAGCTCGTCGTGCCCGCCAAGGTTTGCACATACCCAGCCGGCGGATTGGCGGAAAGCACCCATTGCATGCTGGTGGCGCCCATTGCGACGGGTATCTGCGTCAGCGAATCGGTATATGTGCCGCCTTGCCAACGGCCCAGATAAACGCTGTTATCTGCGGCCTTGTAAGTGTCTTTGGCCACTCCGCCGGCGACTTTACCGGGGTTTATTCCGCCGAGAACCTCCAACAGATTATTCGCGGTATCCAGCATATAGCTGGTGGCGGGCAGGTTTGAATCCCAGGGATTGATCCACGAGCCCAAAGCGTCTACGACCAATGCCTCAAAGCCGTAACCATTCTGTGCGGCATACGCGGGGTTATTCCCGGTGATGGCGACTGGTATTCCGCCGGTCGTGGTAATGGTTTGGTTGGTTAAGTTGATGGTCTGCCCATCTACTGCCAAGACAATGGGGACGGCTTCCACAACCGGCACAAAAATAGCCACATTGGTTGCGCCAGCCGCCATCACTGGTGTGGTGGCAGCCGGGATGGTTCCCGCAGCGGGCGGCGTGGCGTCCACCACCGCAGACTCGCGCACCGGCGCGGTGTCATCGGATTTTTCGCTGGTCTCGGCCTTTTCACCATTGGCGGCTTGCTGGTCTGGCTTGGATTCCCCGCCTTCTTTCTTTTCCTCTTTCTTTTCAACCTTGGCCTCAACCGTCGGAGCCGCCGCCACGGTAAAAATGTTGGTGTTCAACGGTTGCAGTTGCGGCATTTGATTCATGCCGCCCGCAAAGCCCATCTGATTGGGCTGCACGAAAATCACGCCCTTTTCGGTGGCCATGTAGGTTTCGCCCACGTTCACCTTGCTGTAAGCGCCGGTCGGGGCGACCTGCGCCAGCGGGCTGTCCGGGGCGACCACAAAACTTTCATGGTCGGTCCCGCGAATGCCGATGGTTGCGGCCGGTGTCGTGATTTTGTAATTCTGTTTGTTGACCTGCCCGATCAAGCCGGTAATGGCACGAAAGCCGCCCTTGAACAGCGAGAAAAAGCTTTTTTCGTTGCCGTCCTGTTTGCCGGCAAAGACGAACTGGTCGAATTTCAGCCTGGTATCAGGGCGTACCGCGACAAGGCCGCCATCCTGCATCTTGATCTGTGCAGAAGAGGAGGGTGCGGATAACAGGGTGTCGCCCTCGCTGATTGCATCGCCTTTTTGCGCCGGACGCGTTTGCCCGGCAGCGTTGGTGATCTGCACATCCCCGCTGACGAATTGCACGTGCCCGGCTATCGCCGCATGAGCCGATTGGGATATTCCTGCCAGGCAGGCAACCGTTATGCCCAGACAAGCGAACAATTTGTTAATGTTTTTCATGATGACACCTCACGCAAAAAATTATTTGAAGTCACGGCGGATAGTCAGCGAAACATCTGTGCGGTCGAAAACATAAATGGCCAGATTGGAACTCTTCTTGGAGAACGCCACTTGTGGTTTGATCGACCACAGTTTATCCAGGCGCCAATTTGCGCCGGCCATCAAATCGTATTGATATTCATCGCGATTGCCGTTGTTGACGATAAATGCATTGGGTTTTTCATAAACGGCATGCTGCCAGCCCAGGCTGGCAAAGCCATCAATTTGATCGGTAAAGGCAGCTTGCCCGCCAACGCGAAGCCCATCGAATCGTTTTTTCCCATCCGGCGGTGCGATATTCGCAGGCGCTGTATCCAACTCCTTGCCGGTGTACGCGCTTGCAAACACGGCTTGCTTGCCATCCGCCATGATATGCACCCATCCCGCCCCCGCAACCACCAGGTCTGTATTGCCGGAAGTCCTGGCATCGGTTCCGGGTGCGGTCGGCGGGGAGCCTGCCGCACGATTTTCAACATATTGCACAAACGCATTGAGCTGGTTGGCGGGGCTGAAGGTATGCTGCCATTCGGCATTCATGCCAAGCGAATCACGGCGCATGGAGTTCGCCGAGTATGCCTGCCCGCCGGTCAAGGCAAGCTTGTAAGCGTTTTTCTCTTCGGCATACATCACCCCCACCCGGCCGTCCGTGTTGAGTGAATCATACGGCGTTTGCGTCATGTTGCCGTGCTGGCGCAGATCGGCTCCGGCATATATCCCCCAGTTGGCATTCAGGTTGTGGCTTATTTCGCCGCCTGCGGCAACGCCAAGATAACTGTCCCTGAGCTGCGACGGGGGAATTTGCGGATTAGCGACCCCGGTCAATCCGGTAATCAAAGCCGCCAACCCCGGTGAGAGCGAGGAAACAGCGATTGACGAACCCGTGCCGGTGTTGACGTTGCTGTCATGACCCACCACGCCCTCGACATACCCTGTAATGCGCGTTTGCTTGGCCTGTTCATACGCGGCAATCGCATCCAGATATTTCTGGATGGTGACGCGCGCCGCTTCCGGCGGGTTTTGTTTCATCACCTCTTCAAATTCGGTTTTGGCGCGCGGCAGGTCGCCGAGTTGATAGTAAGCGCGCGCCATGTCCAGCCGCGCGCCGGCGAAATTCGGGGCGACCGCCAGCACCCGCTCGAAGGCAAGCGTTGCCTTGTCCGGCTTGCCGCTATCCAGCGCGGCGATACCGATCAGGTAATCGAAACGCACCTCGCCGGAGCGTTCGAACTCCAACGGCTCCAGCAATGCGTAAGCATCGGCTGGCTTGCCATTCTTCATCATTTCTTCTGCACCCTTGATGGGCTTTTCCCGCGCTTCAAGCTCCACCTGCTTCCTGGCTTCAGCTGCGGCTTGCATTTTGGCTTCGGCCTCGGCGCGTTGACGCGCCTCGATTTCGGCTTTGGCCCGCGCTTCCGCTTCGCGCTGTGCTTGCAAAGCGCGCGCATCCGGCTTCACGGCTTTTTTGGCGGCCGGCTTGGCCTTTTTGGTAACGGCCTTCTTGGCCTTGGCGGACGTCACTTGGGTTTCCGCCCCTTGTGCAGCAGTACCTCCCAGTACTAACGCACCGAATACACCGCAACATACCCATTGACCTAGTTTCATGTTTGCTGCCTCCCCGGCTCAATTATTTAGCGCAGTATCTACATCTTATGCAGTGCGGTCAATAAGGCCGAAAGGCCTACGAGTTACAGCGCTGGCCGCACCGGCCCAGACCGTTGATGCGCCGCTATGCGTCGAGAATGCCTACGACAAGCTGAAAGACCTGGCGCGCGGCCAGGGCGGCATCAACCGCGCCTCGCTGCAAGCCCTCATCGCCACACTGGAAATTTCTGGCGCAGAAATAACGACGCCTGTTGCAACTGTCACCTGATACTTACACCGGCAAGGCGGTGGAGCTGGCGAAACATATCTGACTTGCTTTGCCATGCCGGGCTCGCTCCGGCATCCGGCTTTTATCCCATTCCAATAAACCAACCCCGCCGAATGGCGGGGTTGGTTTGCTGCGAGACCTGTTGTTGCCTGCTTAAGGCTTGCCGACTCAGCGTTTGTACGCCTGCACCGATGCGGTATATTCGGCGGTTCCCGCTCCAGTGGGTTGAGTCGCTATCCCCGCTGCCAGTCCTTCGGCATTGGCGCCGAACAGCATGCCGGATATCCTAGCACTAGCGGACAGCGGGGTTGAGTTATTGGAACATGGACCCGAACAAGTTGCACTGACCGTAATCGGGGTCATATAGGTATTGGTGCCGCTATCCGTCCACCCGGCAGTGGTGAATGCATAGGGAGTGGCTTGCGCGAGATTGACTGGCTGATTGTTAAAACTCAGGCTGTAATTGTTACCAGACGGCATGGCCCAAGCCGCGCCGACAAGCGTAACATTTGCCCCGCCCGCACCCGTGAAGGTGATACCCACCGTTCCGCCGTTGGTCATCGTGCCCACATTGCCGTGCTGGTCGGTGGGATTGGTGCCGCCCACCCAAGCGTAGGAATACGTGCCGCTGGGCGGCAGTGCCGCAAAATTCACCAAGTCGCCGGTCGCCCAATGTTCATTGCGGGTATCGCTGAAAGCTCCACCAGCGCTCGGTCCGGTCACAAAGGTTACCTGGTCGGTCTCGGTGTGCCGTCCCCAACTGAGATTGCCCGCCAGCGCATTCGAGCCGGTATTTCCGGCGGCGGTTTTGGTAAAGCTGAAGTTGACGGTTCCCGCCGGTGCTCCAATCGGGTTGCCGAATTGATCATAAGAAGCATAGTAATCGGAGGTTCCGCTGACGCTGAAGGCATTCGTCAGGAAGGTCAGCGCCGGGGTCTGGCTGGTGACCAGTTGTGCAAAGGACGGGTCTGCTTCCTGGGCCAGCTTGGTTGGATCGAGGATGGTCAAAACGCCTTGCTCGAAAAAAGCTTCGCTAAAACTGTGCGGGGAAGAGAAAGAGTTGGTGCCTTCCGAATAGGTATAGATGCTGGCATTCGCCCCGACAATGGCATGCAGATAATTAAAGGTTTGCCCTGCCGCAAGGGTCGTGTTGATCGCGCCCCCAGATATGTCGGTCTGCACCACATCCTGCTGCGCCGGAACGTATTGCGTGATTTGAGGCGCGGGCTGCGTGGTGTCCGCAGGGGCAGGGGCAGGTGCCGCTGCGGTTATCCCGCCATCGGCGGCGGCGACCGTACCTGCGGGCGGCTTGCCCTCTTTGCTCTTGGCCTGGCCCTCCAGTTGGTCGCGCAGGAACGATGGCGGAGCCAGCAGCGGGGTTGGCAGGGCAGTTGCGCTGGTCACATGGAAGAATTCGTTCATGCCGAATTCCTTCTCGCCGGCCTGGTTGGTGACCGCAATCCGCCCGTCCGTGACCCCGCCGAATAACCCATCCTCGGCCTTGCTGCCATCCCTGTTGAAGCAATCGTTGGCGCATTGCGCCAGCACGAAATTGGTGCCGCGAATGCCGATCGTGGCGGTTAGTGCCTTGACGGCATAATTATCCCTGCTGTGACTGCCAATCAAGCCGGTGATGGCGCGCATCCCGCCCTTCAACAGGCTGAAAAACGACTTGTCCACGCCCGGCTTGTTCTCGAAGCCATAGTCGTCGATGCGCAAGCTGGAGTTGGAGCGCAACGCGGTGATGCCCGCATCGGTGAAGCGCACCTGCATGTTGCTGGCTGCGCCCACGCGCAAGGTGTCTCCGGTTTGCACTTCGGCGCCACGGACCAATTTGACCTCGACCCCGTTTCTGAGGGCGGTCGTATCGCCCACGGCGACGAGCACCCTGCCGATCGGTTCGGCATGCACAACAGAAGCACCGAAGGCCAGCAACAGGGCGGCAGGGATGATGGATAGCCGGATATTTTTCATGTCAAACTCCTTTTAAAATTCGTAACGTGCCTTGACCGAAACCACTTCGCGACTGTAGCGGAACAGGCCGATATTGGAACCTTGATCGAAGATCTGCGCCTCGGCCCGAACGCTGAACTGCTTGGTGTAAAAATAGGACACTGACCCGTCCAGGCTCCAGGAGGTGTCATGCCGGCTCACGCTGCCCGTCGTGAATATATCCCGGTACTTGTTTTCCTGATAGCCGATGCCTGCGCCCACTCCCCAACGCTGGGCCGGGGTCATCGCGAACGAGGCGCGCGCACCGTAGATGTCGCGTGACAAATCGGCACGGTTGCGCTGATTGCGATCCTCGCCATAGTTCGCGGAAACGGTGATGATGGGCTGATAAGGCATCGCGAGCGCATGCGCCCACGCGCCGGAAACGCCGATGAAGTCCGAGTTGCGCACCGTTGTCTGGCTCAACACAGGGCCGCCGGCCTTGTCCTTGGTCAGGTAAACGTACATGTCGTCGTAGTCGAACCGTGCCAGCTGCGCCCCCAGGGTGAGGCGGTTGAATTGATCGAGCTGGTGGTTCCATTCCCCGTTCAGCCCATAGCTCAGGACGTAGCTCTGGTTGTCCACCCAGCTCTGGGAAAGAAAAGCGCCGGCCTTGTACAGATTCTTTTCCTTGAGGTAGGAGACCCCCCCGGTGGCGCCCAGGCTATGCTGATCGAAGACATCATTGTTGCTGCCCAGATGCCGGCGTGCATCGATTCCGCCTGCGCCATACAGCGCAATGCCAGGCGAAACCGGATAGGTGCCCTGCACCCCCGCGCTCGCCGTCAGGAAAGTATCCTGTTCGCGGGCGGAGATGGAGTTGGATGAAACAGCCGGGAGAGTGCCGAGCCCCGGTATCTGCGGTGTGGCGCCGCTGCTCAGGCCCGCGTTGATGTTCGTGTCCACGCCCAGCCCCGCTTCCACATAGGCTTTCGCGGTCGGCTGGTAGCGTGACTCGCGGGTGCGGATGGCGTCCAGATAGCGCTCGATCGCGACCTTCTGGTTGCCTGTGCTGTTCGGCAACAAGGTTTCAAACTCGTCGCGGGCACGCTGATCCTCGCCTAGGATGAAGTAGCCTCGCGCCAACTGGAAGCGCGCATCGCCATTGTCAGGAAATGACAAAATGTATCGCTCCAAAGCCAATACGCCTTCCCCGGGATGCCCCGCGTCAATGGACGCAATGCCGTAGAAGAAATCGAAGGCCGGATCGCCCAGCAGATCCGGAGATGCTCGCCCGAGCTGGTATGCCTCCTGAGCCTTGTTTTGCTCCAGCAAAGAACGCACCTCGTCAGCAGACCCAGACCAAGCCGCCGAACAAGACACCAGACCACAAAACACCCAACCAACTGTGCATGCCAACTTCATGTTCATTACCTCCCGGTTCAATTGTTAGGGGCAGTCTCCACCTCTTGCGCAGTGCTGTCAATATGCCAAAAGGCCTAATTATATGAACCCCTTTTCCGCAAACGACAGTGTTTGCCCGCCCGCCACGACGAAGTGATCCAGCACGCGCACATCCACCAGCCCGAGTGCCTGTTTCAGCGCGGCGGTGAGGAGCTGGTCGGCCTGGCTCGGCTCGGCGACGCCGGAGGGATGGTTGTGCGCAAGAATCACGGCGGCGGCGTTGTGCGCCAGCGCGCGCTTGACCACTTCGCGCGGATACACGCTGGTCTGGCTGAGCGTGCCGTGGAACAACTCTTCCGAGGCGATCACGCGGTGCTGGGTGTCGAGAAACAGCGCCAGAAAAACTTCCTGCTGCCGCCCGCCGAGCAACAGCCGCAGATAGTCGCGCACCGCGCGCGGCGAGTTGAGCGCGTCGCCGCGCCGCATTTCTTCCTGCAGCGCGCGCCGCGACATTTCCAGAACGGCTTGCAGTTGCACATATTTCGCCTGCCCCATGCCGTGCGTTTCGCAAAAATCAATTTCGCTGGCGGCAAACATTTGCGTGAGGCTGCCGAAGCGGGTGAGCAGATCGCGCGCCAGATCCACCGCGCTCTTGCCGGTCACGCCGGTGCGCAGGAAGATCGCCAGCACCTCGGCATCGGATAATGAGGCCGCGCCTTTTTGCAGCAACTTCTCGCGGGGCCGCTCGAATTCGGGCCAGTCGGTGATTGCCATAACAACCTCACTTTCTTGCCAAACTTTCTTGTAAGATGCGCGGCATTATGGAACAAACCCGAGCAAAACGCATCGTGCCAACGAATCGCATCATCCTGGGCATCACCGGCGGCATCGCGGCCTACAAGGCGGCGAAGTTGCTGCGCCTGCTGATGAAACAGGGGGTGGAGGTGCAGGTCGCGATGACCGAGGCGGCTTGCCATTTCATCACGCCGACCACGATGCAGGGACTGTCCGGCAAGCCGGTGATGACCTCCCAGTGGGATGCGGGCGTGGCGAACGGCATGGCGCACATCAACCTGAGCCGCGAAGCCGATGCGATTGTGATCGCGCCGGCGACCGCCGATTTCATCGCGAAGCTGGCGCACGGCCTGGCGGATGATCTGCTGTCCACGCTGTGCCTGGCGCGCAATTGCCCGTTACTGGTCGCTCCGGCGATGAACCGCGAGATGTGGCAGAACGCCGCGACGCAGCGCAACATCGCGCGACTGCTTGCCGACGGGGTGCAGGTGCTCGGCCCGGACTGCGGGGTGCAAGCGTGCGGCGAAGAAGGCATGGGACGGATGCTGGAGGCGGAGCGGCTGGCGCGGGACATTGCGGCGTTTTTCCAGCCCAAGCGATTCCTCGGAAAGAAAATCCTGATTACCGCCGGGCCGACCTACGAGGCGATTGATGCGGTGCGCGGCATCACCAACCGCAGTTCCGGCAAGATGGGCTATGCCGTTGCGCAGGCCGCGCTGGAGATGGGCGCGGAAGTGGTGCTGGTGTCCGGCCCGACCGCGCTCGCCAAGCCGCAGGGCGCGCAAGTCGTGGAC
>CAYGIF010000071.1:0-11262 GCA_964349865.1 uncultured Gallionella sp.
CGATGCGCCCCTTATCCATCACCAGTATCTGGTCGGCATCCACCACGGTGGACAGGCGATGCGCGATGATCAAGGTGGTGCGATTTTGCGCAATCGCATGCAGCTCGGCCTGAATCGCCTTTTCCGATTTTGAATCGAGCGCGGAAGTCGCTTCGTCGAATATCAATATCGCCGGATTTTTCAGAATGGCGCGCGCAATCGCCACGCGCTGCTTCTCGCCGCCGGACAGCTTCAGGCCGCGCTCGCCCACCATGCTCTCATAACCCTGCGGCAGCGATTCGACGAAGTCATGGATGTGCGCGGCCTGCGCTGCGGCAATGATCTCCTGATGCGTCGCAGCGGGGCGGCCGTAGGCGATGTTGTAGTAAATCGTATCGTTGAACAACACGGTGTCCTGCGGCACGATGCCGATCGCCGCGCGCAGGCTGCTTTGCGTCACCGAGCGGATATCCTGGCCGTTGATCAGGATGCGCCCCTGCTGCACATCATAGAAGCGGAACAGCAGGCGCGATAACGTCGACTTGCCCGCCCCGCTCGCCCCGACCACCGCGACAGTGTGCCCCTCCGGGATCGCAAAGCTCACATCGAACAGAATCTGCCGGTCCGGCGCATAACCGAAACTGACCTGTTCGAATCGCACCTCGGCCTTGCCCACCGACAAAGCCTGCGCGTCCGGCGCATCGGCGATTTCGCGATGCTCGTGCAACAGGCCGAACATTTTCTCCATATCCGCCAGCGCGTGGCGGATTTCGCGATACACGAAGCCAAGAAAATGCAGCGGCATGTACAGCTGGATCATGAATACGTTGACCAGCACCAGATCCCCCAGCGTCATCGTTCCCTTGACCACCTCGTCGGCGGCCAGCAGCATCAGCGCCGTGACCCCGATGGCGACGATAAAGCTCTGCCCCGCATTCAGGTAGGCCAGCGAGGTGGTATTGCGCACCGCCGCGACTTCCCAGCGTTGCATGTTCTCGTCGTAACGCCGCGCTTCATATTGCTCGTTGCCGAAATATTTCACCGTTTCATAATTCAGCAGGCTGTCAATGGCGCGGCTGTTCGCCTTGGAATCGAGATCGTTCATCGAGCGGCGCACCACCATGCGCCACTCGGTGACGAACAGGGTGAACGCGATGTAAATCAGCAGCGTGACAAACGTGATCACCGCGAACCAGATGTTGTATTTGCTGAACAGGATCGCGGCCACCAGGCCGATTTCCAGCAGCGTGGGCAGGATGTTGAACAGCATGAAATTCAGCAGGAAACCGATGCCGCGCGTGCCGCGCTCGATGTCGCGCGACACCCCGCCGGTCTGCCGGTCGAGATGGAAGCGCAAGCTGAGATCGTGCAGATGCCCGAACACCTGCAACGCCACGCGCCGGATCGCGCGCTGCGTCGCCTTGGCGAACACCGCGTCGCGCAATTCGCCGAACACCGTGCTGAGCAGGCGCAGCACGCCATAGCCGATAATCAGGAATACCGGGATTACCAGCGCCGCCTGGGGTTTATCCAGCGCGTCGATGATCTCCTTGAGCACCAGCGGCACGGATACGTTGGCGAGCTTGGACAACACCAGCAGGCTCAGCGCGAAAAACACGCGCCACTTGAATTCCAGTAGATAGGGCAGCAGGGAACGGACCGTTTGCCAATCGCCGCGGTGATCGTTATGGGCGTCAGGGTGCGTGAAAGGTCGCATGTTGAGGCGGTGAAAAGAACCGAGATGAATTATAGCCGCACATAGCGCACAAAAACGGGGAGCTTGCCCGGATATTCACATGCGTGCTATTCGCTTACGAACCGCGCCTGCGATACCCCAGCATACCGGTCAGCAGGCGCACAACGCCGTAGCTGAGCCGTGCCACCAGGCGGCCAAAAAAGTTGCGTGCCCCGCGGTATTCGCCCCCGATACGCACTGCATCGTTGTTAATCGCGTCCATCAAACTCGCGCGCAACTCGCCGGCAAATCCGTCACTCCGTACGACGAGATTCGCCTCGCGCGCCAGCAGCAAACTGAACGGATCGATATTGGAGGAACCCACGGTCGTCCACTGCCCGTCCACCACGGCAACCTTAGCGTGCAGATAACTGGCCTGATATTCATAAATCTCCACGCCCGCCGCCAGCAGCTGGTCATAGAGCGCATGCGTCGCATAATGCTGCAAACGGTATTCCACCTTGCCCTGCAGCAGCAACACTACACGGACACCGCGCCGCGCCGCATGCTTCAAGGCGCGGCGAAAGACGCGCCCGGGCAGGAAATAGGCATTGGCAATAATGATCTCGCGTTGCGCGCCAACAATAGCCTTCAGATAGGCGCGTTCGATATCGCGCCGGTGGCGCAAATTATCACGCAATAACAAGCTGATGACCGGTGCGGCGGCATGCTCATCCCTCTCCAGAACAAGCCGCCTTATTTCCTTGCCGCGCTTGCGAAAGTTGGCCCACGATACCACACCCCACAAACGCCGCACGGCCGCATGGATTTCGCCGGCCAGCGCACCCTGCACACGCACCGCGTAATCAAGGCGGGGGGAGCTGAAATTGTCATGCTCCGATATATCGTTAATGATATTGATGCCGCCGACGAAAGCCACCTCGCCGTCCATCACCGCCAGCTTGCGGTGCATGCGTAACAGGCGGCGCTTCCGGCTGCGCCGCAAGGTAAAAGGGGAAACTTCGCGCCTGAACCATTGCACCTCAATCCCCGCCATGCGCAACTCGTCCACCCAATGCTGCGGCAGTTCCGCCGAACCGAAGCCGTCCAGCAATACGCGCACCGCCACCCCGCGCGCGGCGGCGCGTTGCAAGGCATCGGCAAACATGCGCCCGGTTTCATCCGCTGCGAAAATATAGGTTTCCAGATAAATCGCATGCCGCGCGGCAGCGATATCTGCGCACAATTGCGGGAAATACGCCGCGCCGTTCTGCAACAGCATCAGTTGATTCCCGGCGACCTGATGAACGCCGGTCATACGCTTTTCAGTTGCGCGGAAAGCGCGGCATGATCGGACAGGCGTTGCCATGTTCCGCCGACATGCACATGGCTATGCAGCACCGTGAAGCCGCGCACATAAATGCGGTCGAGGCGCAGCAGCGGCAGCGCGGCCGGATAGCTGCGCGCGGTGCTCCCGCCATGCAGGTGGAACACATCATGCATGCCCAACCCGCCGGACATTTCCCGTCCCATCTGGTTGCGCCAATCGTTGAAGTCGCCGGCAATGATCAGCGGCGCATCGGGCGGGATTTCATTGCGCACATAGTCAATCAGAGCCTTGGTCTGCGCGCGCTTGCCCTTGGCGAACAGGCCGAAATGCGCGCACACGCAATGCACGCGCCGCCGCCCGGCCAGATTAACCTCGCCGGGATCAATCTCGCAGTGCAGCAGCCCGCGGCTCTCGAAGCGATGTGCGGAAACATCCATGTTTGAAGATTGCAGAATCGGAAAGCGGCTGAGTATCGCGTTGCCATGATGCCCCGCCTCGTACACGCAATTCTTGCCATACGCGAAATGCGGCCAGACTTCTTCCGCGATGAACTCATGCTGCGCGCCGCCCGGGTAATTATGAAAACGCCCGGCATGGCGCGTATGTTCGCCCTGCACTTCCTGCAAAAACACAATGTCGGCATCCAGCTCGCGCAAGCGGTCGCGCAGCTCGTGCAGCACCACGCGGCGGTTGAAATGGGAAAAGCCCTTGTGAATGTTGTAGGTGGCGATTTTCAGCATGGTCATGGGCACATTATCAAAACTCAGTCGAGTGGTGTGTAGATACCGTCTTTCCGGTCAAGAGATTTTTGCATAATCCGACCGGTAAGGTTGTCGTGTTTTAAGTACACCGAAACACAAATGTACCAGCTTGCGCATTGCTGCACCGAGGGCAGACATCTTGGACTTGCCTCGGGCAAGCAAGCGGTTATAGACGGCTTTGACGTGCGGGTTATAGCGCGTTGCCACGATGGCCGCCATGTACAACACGGCGCGTATTCTGGCAGGTCCGGCCTTGGAGAGTTTGGCACGCCCCAGCACCGAACTTCCTGACTGCCGCTCAATCGGCACCAGTCCCAGATATGCTGCCAATTGCTCGGCTGACCCGAAATCGTGGCTGTGCATTACCGAGAGCAGGTTGCCACTCACCTGTGGGCCAACTGCCGGGATGCTCTGGAGCAGAGCCATATCGTCCTTGAGGTTGGAATGCTTATCAATATGCCGGTCAATATCCTGTTGCAGATCGGCGAGCTGCTTGACGTGAAACTCGATGCTGTCTGCAAGGGATTGCTGTATCCGCTCCGGTGTGTCGGTCGCATGTGCCTTCTCCTGCCGGTTGCGCTCGCGTTGCAAGTCTTGGGCGATGGATTCACGCCGCGCCAACAGCGCTTGCAACATCCGCGCTTCAGGTGGCGGTGTCTGCCAAGCGGCAGGCTTGAGCAATGCCCCATAACGCGCCAGCACAAAGCTGTCCACGCCGTCAGTTTTAGTTCGTACCGCCAGCCCGCCTCCGAAATTCTTGACCTGGGCCGGATTGACGATGGAAACCGTTACACCGGCATCCGCCAGCGCCAAGGCGGCTTGCTCGTGATAGACACCGGTGGCTTCCATGATGACATGCAGCTCCTCGGGTGAAATGTGTTGTTTGGCGATCCAAGCAAGCAGATCAGTGATGCCTGACCTGGTGTTGTTAACCACCTTGGTCTTGCGTTTGCCACTGGCTTCGTCCGACAACAAGCAACAGTCCAGTTTGGCTTTGGCGACGTCCATGCCGAGATATAACATGATGACCTCCTGTTACAATGTTAGCCAACTTCGCCCACTTGCCTTGTGCATTCAGGGTTTGTCCCTTGGCTACCGTTCAGTGTCCGTGCTGGCGAAAGGTGAAGCAGAGGGCTTGATCTACAAAACAAGGTCGAGCCATAAGGTGCGAAACAAGCTTCCTCCACTTCGTGTGGTAGTAGCTAACCACCACGAAAAGAAAGATACAAGGTGCGAATTCATTCGCACTAACCATGGTTATGTGCGGATAAATCCGCACCTACGGAAGCAACACAATGCCATGAATTAACAAAGCCTCCCCCGCCAACTGCAACTTTTAAAATTATCGCTCAATATTTGCAACTTGAAATCAGGCGTTGCCGATGCCGCGTGTCGGCAGGTTGATTTGTTTGGCGAAATCCAGCATGCGCCGGATCGGCAACACAGCGCGCCGGATGATCGCCGGATCGACAAGAATCTCGTTCTTGCCCGCACCCGCAAGGGGTAGGCCGGTTGGTACCCCGCCGCTGCGCGGCGACCCTCCCGCTCTCTCCAGCACCTCTGCAAGGTTGATCAGGCCGTTCATCGCCATCCACGGGCAATGGCTGCAGCTGATACAGGTCGCGCCATGACCGGCGGTGGGCGCCTCGATGAAAACCTTGTGCGGCGACAGGGTGCGCATCTTGTGCAGGATGCCGTTATCGGTCGCAACGATGAATTCATTGGCATCGAGTTGTTGCGAAGCCTTGATTAGCTGCGTCGTGGAACCGACCACGTCCGCCAGTTTGACCACCGCGCGCGGCGCTTCGGGATGCACCAGCACCCTGGCCTGCGGATGCTGCGCCTTCATCTCGAGCAGTTCCTGCGCCTTGTATTCGTCGTGCACCACGCATGAGCCCTGCCACAGCAGCATATCCGCGCCGGTCTGTTCCTGGATATAGCTGCCGAGGTGGCGGTCCGGCGCCCACAGTATCTTCTCGCCGCGTTCCTTGAGATGCCTGACGATGGGCAATGCGATCGAGCTGGTCACCATCCAGTCGGCGCGCGCCTTCACCGCCGCGCTGGTGTTGGCGTACACCACCACGCTGCGGTCGGGGTGCGCATCGCAGAACGCGCCGAACTCGTCCGCCGGGCAGCCTAGGTCGAGCGAGCATTCCGCCTCCAGATCGGGCATCAGCACGCGCTTCTCCGGATTCAGAATCTTCGCGGTTTCGCCCATGAAACGCACGCCGGCGACCACGATGGTCTTGGCCGGATGCTGATGGCCGAAGTTGGCCATATCCAGCGAATCGGAGACGATGCCGCCGGTATCCTCCGCCAGATCCTGCAAATCTGGGTGTACGTAATAATGCGCCACCAGCACCGCATCCTGTTCCTTGAGCATGCGCTTGATATGCGCGATCAGCTCGGCTTTCTCTGCGGGAGCCGGTTCGCGCGGCTTTCTTGCCCACGCCTGCACGATGCTGCAACCGGCCTGCGCGGCATCGGGATGGTCGTACGGGATATGGATGATGTCTTCGCTCATGGTATTTTCCTGCTCGCGCGCGCTGGTTTAATCGTGTGCCTGGGCAGCTCCAGTATCGCCGCGCGATTGCTCGGTGAAAAAACTTTCTGCGCCGCATCCCGCCACGCCAGCCACTGAGAGTTCAAGTGCTCGTGCGGCGCGAGTCGGACAGCGACGGGATGCGGCAGTTGCAGGCCGAACACATGCTCGGTATTGCGCGTGATGCCGGGCGGGTAACGGTGGCGCCACTGCGGGTAAATCTCGTAGTCGTTTTGCGCCTGCCAGTCGCTCAGCACATATTGCGACGCATCCAGCCCGGTTTCTTCGCGCACCTCGCGCAGCGCCGTGTCGCGCAGCGCCTCGCCCGGCTCGCAACTGCCGGTGACCGACTGCCAGTAGCCGGAATGATCGGCGCGCTCCAGCAACAGCACCATTATGTCCTGAGCCTGTCCTGAGCTTGTCGAAGGGGCAGTGTAGATTACCACCAGCACCGAGACCGGCTGTTTGTAACGTGTCATGTGTCAGGCGAAAAAAACCCAGAACGGTTTCTTGCGCTGCCGCCAGTACACCGCCGTGTCGACGAGGATGTCCTGCGCAATTTCGCGGTCGTTGGCGGACAGGCCGAAGGTGTCGCTGACGTTGCGCAACATCAGCACATAACCGGCCGCCTCGCCGCACCAGGACAAATCGCATAATGCGTCGGCCAGCGCATCCCAGTTTGCGCCGAACTCGGGCGGAAAATTAGCCGCTTGCGCCAGCACATTGAGCAAATTCTGCTTGCCCTTGACCCCCTTGAGGTCGGCATCGAACAGCGCGAAATTCGCTTGATTGGCGGCGGCGCGCAGCTCGTCCACGCCGCATTGCAGCGAATAGCTGCCTGCCGCAGCGGTGTCGTTCAATTGTTGTGTCAGCGAATTCATGGCTATTCTCTGATGCGTTTGAAGGTCTGGTAATGATCGGCAGAGTAATAACATTCCACCGGCTCTCCGCACACGATGCGGCGTGCGCCGCGATGGCGTACGCCGGGGGTCTTGACCGTGTATTCGCGGTAGTAACCGCGCGGTCGCTTGGGCAGAATGCGCTCGTAGTTCCCGAACACCACGCCGTCGCGCTCATAGGCAAACGGCCCGCCGCGTTCGATGGCTCGCAAGGTTTCGCGCGCCTCGGCGGGCAATTCGGCGGCCGCGATGACCGGCAAGCCGGTCTGCGTCACCGGTTCGGCCTGCCCGGGCGGCAGCCACAGCAGCGCCGCCGCTAATATCCACCAGAACCGCAGCGCGCGCGCCACCTCTTCAACCCTTGGCGACTTCCACAGTGGCCTGCACCTGCTGGCGCAGGCGGATATGCAAATCGCGCAACTGCCGCTCATCCACCGCACTCGGCGCCTGGGTCAGCAGGCATTGCGCGCGCTGCGTCTTGGGGAAGGCAATCACGTCGCGGATCGATTCGGAACCGGTCATCATCGCCACGATGCGATCCAGCCCGAACGCCAGGCCGCCATGCGGCGGCGCGCCGTATTGCAGCGCGTCGAGCAGGAAGCCGAACTTGAGTTGCGCTTCCTCCGCGCCGATATTGAGCGCGCGGAACACCTGCGACTGCACCGCTTCCTTGTGGATGCGCACCGAGCCGCCGCCGAGTTCCGAGCCGTTCAACACGAGGTCGTAAGCCTTCGCCAGGCACTTGCCCGGATCGCTTTCCAGCAGTGCAAGATGTTCGTCCTTGGGCGCGGTGAACGGATGATGGCAGGCCGTCCAGCGCTTGGCTTCCTCGTCGTATTCGAACATCGGGAAGTCCACCACCCACAGCGGCTCCCAGGCGTTGCCGTTGAGATAGCCCTTCTCGTGGCCGATCTTGCCGCGCAACGCGCCGAGCGCGTCGTTGACGATTTTGGTCTTGTCGGCGCCGAAGAAAATCAGGTCGCCGTTCGCAGCACCCGTGCGTTCGATGATGGTCTTCAACGCCGCTTCATGCAGGTTCTTTACGATCGGCGATTGCAGGCCGGTCTCGTTGAGTTGCGTCAAGTCGTTGACCTTGATGTAGGCCAGCCCCTTCGCGCCGTAAATCTTCACAAACTCCGTGTAGCCGTCGATCTCGCCACGGGTCAGGCTTGCCCCGTTGGGAATACGCAGCGCCGCCACGCGGCCGTTTTCCGAGCTTGCGACACCCGAGAACACCTTGAACGCAACATCCTTCACCGCATCGGTGACTTCGGTCAGTTCCAGCGTCACGCGCAGATCCGGTTTGTCCGAGCCGTAGCGCCGCATGGCCTCGGCATGAGTCAGGCGCGGGAACGGGTTGGGCAGATCGACATCCAGCGATTCCTTGAACACCGTGCGGATCAGCTCTTCCATCAGCGCGGTAATCTGCGTCTCGGTCAGGAACGAAGTCTCGATATCCACCTGGGTGAATTCCGGCTGGCGGTCGGCGCGCAGATCCTCGTCGCGGAAGCATTTGGTGATCTGGTAATAGCGGTCGAAGCCGGACACCATCAGCAGTTGCTTGAAAAGTTGCGGCGACTGCGGCAGCGCGAAGAACTCGCCCGGATGCACGCGCGATGGCACCAGGTAGTCGCGCGCGCCTTCCGGCGTGGACTTGGTCAGCATCGGCGTTTCGATGTCGATGAAGCCCCGGCTGTCGAGGAAGCGGCGGAACGCCATCGCCACCTTGTAGCGCAGCATCATGTTCTTCTGCATCTGCGGGCGGCGCAGGTCGATCACGCGATGGGTCAGGCGTACGTTCTCGGACAGGTTCTCGTCGTCGAGCTGAAACGGCGGCGTCACCGAGGTGTTCAGCACCTCGATCTCGTGGCACAGAATCTCGATTTCGCCGCTGCCGATATTGGCATTGGTCGTGCCCGCCGGGCGGTGGCGCACCTTGCCGGTGATGCGCAGCACGAACTCGTTGCGCACCTGTTCGGCGATCCTGAACATCTCCGGCCTGTCCGGGTCGCAGACGACCTGCGCCAAGCCTTCGCGGTCGCGCAGGTCGATGAAAATCACCCCGCCGTGGTCGCGGCGGCGATGCGCCCAGCCGCACAGGCTGACGGTCTGATCGAGTTGGTCGGTATTGAGCAGTCCGCAATAATGAGTTCGCATGATTCGGTTTCTATGGAAATATTCTGGAAAAATACAGGATTAGTCTGTCTGGGAATTCGGGGTGATAGCGCGATACTTCCCGGTTTCTGAATTTGCCACCACCCCCATCGAAACGATGGAGCGCAATGCCACGTCTACCGACATATCCAGCTCGATGGTATCGGCCTTGCGCACGAAAAAATAAAAGCCGTTCACCGGGCTCGGGGTCGTGGGAATGAACACCGCGACATACACCTCATCGAACCGATCGATCACCTCGCCCGGCACACTTGTCTGAAACGCCAGCGACCAGGCTTGCGGATGGGGATAGCGCACCAGCAGCACCTTGCGGAAGGAATTGCCGCTGCCGGACAGCAGGGTATCGCTAACCTGTTTGACGCCCTTGTAGATGCTGCCGACGAACGGCACATGCAGCATCACTTTTTCCGAATATATCCACAGCTGCTGGCCGAACACGTTGCGGATCAGCAAGCCAGTCACCAGCACGACCAGGAACGTCAAAATGATGCCCCAACCGGGGATGTGAATGCCCAATATCTTGTCGGGATGCCACTGCCCAGGCAGCAGCAGCAGCGTCTGATCCATCGTGCCAATGGTCAGATTCAGCACCCAGATGGTAATGCCGAGCGGAACCCAGACCAGCAGGCCGGTGATGAGGTATTTTTTCATGCGTTAAGCGGCACCGTTCGCCATCGGGCAGGAATCGGCACTGGCGCAAGCAGGCGCGCAGGCGGGTTCAGCTTTGTTGGGCGGATTCTTGAAGTCGGTGGCGTAATAGCCGCTGCCCTTCAACTGAAAACCGGCTGCGGTCAATTGTTTGGCGAAAGTGTCCATGCCGCATTCCGGGCAGGTGGTAAGCGGCGCATCGCTCATTTTTTGCAGCACGTCCTTTTGCAGGCCGCAACTGGAACAACCGTAAGCATAAATAGGCATGACATCCTCCTATCGGGTAATTTACAAAGGCGCGCATTATACCCGAGCGAAGGGCGGAAGCGCAGCCTGTGGCGATGCTTAATCTCAGCCCTACAATGTCGACAAAAACACGCTCTCGCGCAGTTTCTTCAACTGGTCGCGCAGCTCGGCGGCACGCTCGAATTCCAGGTTCTTCGCGGCTTGCAGCATTTCCTTCTCCAGCCGGGCGATTTCCCTGGACACTTCCTTTTCGCTCATCGCCAGGTACTTCGCCTGCTCCTGCGCGGCCTTGAGCTGGCTGCGCGCTTCCTCCGGCTCGTACATGCCTTCGATGATGTCCTTGATGCGTTTCTGCACCCCTATCGGCGTGATGTTGTGCGCGAAGTTGTGCGCCACTTGCTTGGTGCGGCGACGTTCTGTTTCATCTATCGCGCGGCGCATCGAGTCGGTGATCCTGTCCGCATACAGCAGCGCCTTGCCGTTGAGGTGGCGCGCGGCGCGGCCTATGGTCTGGATCAGCGAACGTTCCGAGCGCAGGAAGCCTTCCTTGTCGGCATCGAGTATCGCGACCAGCGACACCTCTGGAATGTCCAGCCCTTCGCGCAGCAGGTTGATGCCGACCAGTACGTCGAACATGCCCAAGCGCAAGTCGCGGATGATCTCGACGCGCTCCACAGTCTCGATGTCGGAATGCAGGTAGCGCACCTTGATGCCGTGCTCTGAAAAATAATCGGTGAGCTGTTCCGCCATGCGCTTGGTCAGCGTAGTGACCAGCACGCGCTCGCCCTGCTCCACGCGCAGGTTCACCTCGGACATCAGGTCGTCCACCTGATGCTTGGCGGGGCGCACCTCGATCTGCGGGTCGATCAGCCCGGTCGGACGCACCACCTGCTCCACTACCTGCCCGGCATGTGCGGCCTCGTACACAGACGGCGTCGCGGAAATGAACACAGACTGGCGCATCACCTTTTCGAATTCGTCGAAACGCAGCGGGCGGTTGTCCATCG
>CAYGIF010000072.1:0-11106 GCA_964349865.1 uncultured Gallionella sp.
ATCCACGAGCAAGTCACCACGCATCCGGTGGTGCTGTACATGAAAGGCAGCCCGCAGTTTCCGCAATGCGGTTTTTCGGCCAAGGCGGTGGGCATCCTGAACGCGCTGGGCGTGAAAGAATTGTTCACCGTGGATGTGCTGCAAGACGCGGAAACCCGCCAAGGAATCAAGGACTACGCCAATTGGCCGACCATCCCGCAGCTTTACATCAGGGGTGAATTTGTCGGCGGCTCGGACATCATGACCGAGATGTACCAGAACGGGGAACTCAAGCAATTGCTGGAGGGCGCCGCATAATCCTGCCGCAACATGAAATGTTTCATCCGGAAAAGGCTGAAATCAATGCTGCCCAAAAGGATTAGCCTGAAGTGTTATCCGAAATAACTAGGCCGAAATATATAGGCATTTCGGCATATATGAATTATTGGAGAGAGTGGATATAGTTCGCGCCGAGTGTCTGGGTTAGCGGTTGGCAACAACTCTACTTTTCATACTCTCCTCCTATTTGGGCGATCCAAGATCGCCCATTTTTTTCGCCTCTCATTTAGCGAGATCGGTGCGCGCCCGCGCGATGGCAGCCTCCACCTGTCGCGGTGCGGTACCTCCAATATGGTCGCGGCTGGCGAGCGATCCTTCCAGCGACAGCACCTGATACACGTCTTCGCCGATCAGCGCGAAGAATTGCTGCAACTCGGCAAGGCTGATATGGTTAAAATATCCGTTGTTCGGCGAAGAGTGCTCTCTGTGCTACAGTTACATCCGCATCGCGGAACAGCAGGTTCTTCGTTCGCGGCGGAGATGCAAGTCTCCAAGACTGGAAAAATGGCGCGGTGTTGCGTTTTAAAACTGGATTAGTGATTAGTCAATGAAAGAAATACAGCAAGAACAGGGTTTAGAAGCAGAACTGCAACCCATGGAAGCGGTCGACCTGCTGGTTGCCTATCTGGAACAAATCGGTGTCGAGTATGTATTTGGTGTGCCCGGCGGCGCCATCGAGCCGCTGTACAACGCGCTCGCGCGCAGCGCCCGGCGCGGCGGGCCGCGCCCCATCGTAGCGCGCCACGAAACGGGCGCCGCTTTCATGGCCGATGGCTACGCTCGTGAAACCGGCAGGATCGGCGTGTGCTGTGCCACTTCCGGTCCGGGTGCCACCAATCTCATCACCGGCGTGGCCTGCGCTTATGAAAACGAGATCCCGATGCTGGTCATCACCGCCCAGCCTTCGCTGCATTTACTGGGCCGGGGAGCATTGCAGGAATCATCCGGCGCAGGCTTCGACACGGTCGCCATGTTTCGTCTCTGCACACGCTACAGCGCGCTGATATCCCACCCGGATCAACTGGAAAGACAACTGACTAATGCACTGCTGAGTGCGTACCAGCCGACACCCGGCCCGGTTCACCTCAGCATTCCGATGGACGTGCAGCGCTCGCTGTTGAAAAGCGGGCCGTCCTATAATCTGGCGCATCTGCTCAAGCCGCTGTCTGCGGTCGATGACGCGGCGGTTCGGGAATTACAGGCGCAACTGGCGCAGGCGCAGCGGGTAGCGGTGCTGATCGGCAGCGGCTGCGGGGAGGCCATCGACCTCGTCATCGAATTGGCGGAGAGGGTGGGCGCGGTTTTCGTCGTCACACCCGACGCCAAGGGATTCATCAGCCCGCGCCACCCTTTGTACCGTGGCGTGTTCGGGTTCGCCGGCCACCGAACCGCCGTTGCGGCGATGGAGGATAAGGATGTGGACCTGATTCTGGTAGTCGGCTCCAATCTGAGCGAATGGACCAGCAACGGCTGGAGCGAAGCGGTGTTGAATAACCGGCTGGTGCATATCGATTCCTGCGAGGCGCACCTGACGCGCTCGCCGATGGCACGACTGCATGTGCGCGGCCGTATCCGCCCGGTGTTCGAGCGGCTATTGCGAACGTTGCGCAGGGATGGTACTAAAGAGATTTCCGTCGGCGAGAAGCGAAGATTCAAAAAAGTCTCGGTTGACGATCCGTTCAAGCCTGCGTTCGTCGACGCACCCATCAAACCGCAGTACCTGATGCGCGAACTTGGCTGGCGCAGTCCGCCCGATACGCGCTTCCTGGCCGATACCGGCAACAGCACGATTTGGGCGATCCACCATCTGGCGATGCACGACCACCAAGCCAGCGCAGGGGGCTGGATGCGTGTCACGATGAATTTTGCCCCGATGGGCTGGGCCATCGGCGGCGCGGTCGGCACCGCGCTCGCCAACCGCGCGGCGCCGGTAGTGTGCATCACCGGGGATGGCAGCCTGCTGATGAATGGCCAGGAAATGACCGTGGCGCTGACCGAGAAGCTCAGCGTGCTATTCGTGATCCTCAACGATGCGGCACTGGGCATGGTGAAGCACGGCCAGCGCTTGGCCGGTGCGGAGCAGATCGGCTTCGAACTGCCGACGGTAGATTTCCGGCTGCTGGCCGAATCCATGGGCATCCCGGGTCATGTGATTCATACCGCGCAGGACTTCGAAAATTTGGACCTGGACGCAATCCTGCGCCATCTGGGGCCGACTGTGCTGGACGTGCGCGTTGACAGGGAGGAAGCCCCGCCCATGGAACTGCGGCTCAGAATTATGGGACGATGAAATAAGCATGGAATCCATCCATACCCGCATCTGGCAGGAAGAAGCCGAACCCGACAACGCGTTCGCAGCCGCATCCTGTCATTGCCACGGCTACGATGTTTACGGCGATCTTTTGAAACAGGCAAGCTGGATCGAATATTTGTTTCTGATGTTTCGCGGCGAAGCGCCGTCGGCGCAGCAAGCCAGGCTGCTGGAAGGCCTAGCCATCGCTTTGGCGAATCCGGGGCCGCGCGATGCGGCGGTGCATGCCGCGATGTGCGGCGGCGTCGGCGGTTCCACTTCGGCATCCTGTCTGATCGCGGCGCTCGCGGTGGGTGCGGGCGCATCCGGCGGCGCGCGTGAAGTGTACATGGCCATGCAGGACTGGGCAGAGCGCGGCACCGATTTAGTGCTGTGGCAAGCAGGCTTGGCAGTAAAGCCAGTGGCTGATCCGGCAAGTGTGTGGCCGGTGCCCGATCATCCTCCCGGTTTCGATCCTTACGGCGTTCGTTGCACGACGCCGGTGATGCAAACTCTTAAATATATGTCTGGACTCGGATGCGTGCAGTCGTTGACTTGGCTGCACGCCAATCGGCCAGCGCTGGAGTCTGCCGCCGGTCTGCCACTGGCGATGATCGGTGTGGCGGCGGCGGCGTTGCATGATCTGGGCTGCACGCCGGCGCAGGGTGAAATGCTGTTTCTGTTGCTGCGGCTGCCGGGCGCGGCGGTGCATGCGCTGGAACAAAAAGATGTTGGTCACAAGAATTTTCCTTTCTTTCGCATCGAATTGGAAAACGACCCCGGCCCTGCTGACACCAGTCATGTGCAGAATGCAGGGAATCGCGTGGAGGGAGCGACATGAAAGGGCCGCAATTGCTGGAAGAAAATGTCGGGCGGCTGGCGACAAAGATGGGGGCATTCTTTCCCGGCGAACGCGTGGTGTTTCGCGGCCAGGATCTATTTACCTCGCTCAAGGATCTCGATTGGCTGGAACTCTACCTGTTCGGTATCACCGGCCGTCGCTATACGCCGCAGCAGATGCGCGTGCTGCACGTACTCTGGACACACAACAGCTATCCCGATGCGCGCCTGTGGAACAACCGCATCGCAGCGCTGGCGGGCACGGCGCGCAGCACGGGTCCGCTCGGCATCGCCGCCGCGCTGGCCGTTTCCGAGGCGAAGATTTATGGCGGGGCTTCACAAAAGCGGTGCAGCGAATTTTTGATTCGTGCCAAAAAAATGGTGGATGAAGGAGCGGATCTGGAAGCATTGGCACGCACGGAAATCAAGGAAAAGCGCGGCATCGGCGGTTACGGTCGGCCCATTGTTCGAAACGACGAACGCATTGCCCCGGTCATGGCGATCGTGCGTGAACAGGGGTTGGACAATGGGCCGCATATCAAGCTTGCGTTCGAGGTGGAAAAGATTCTGCTCGCTGGGCGCTGGCGCTGGCAGATGAATAGCGTCGGGCTTACGGCCGCACTGTGCGCCGATTTCGGGATGGATCCGCGAGAGTATTATTTAGGGGCCGTACCCGTTTTCCTTGCCGGCATGCCGCCGTGCTATCTGGATGCGGCGGAAAAACCTGAAGGCCAATTGTTTCCGCTGCCTTGCCGGATGTTGTCGTATGAAGGGGTTGCCCGCCGCCGCTGGCGGGATACACCTTAAAACCTGATGCTCCCGGCTAATGGCAAACCTGTTACCGGAGCAAGCATTACATAAAAAAATATTGCCGCGTGTTGTTGCGGCCAAGGGAGGGATTATGAACAGATTGATTATGCGCTCAGCCGTTATGTTGCTGACCGTGACCTGGGGCGCCGGTGCCCATGCCGCGCCGCAGTCCGAGGAAGAGGAACTGGCATTGGCCTATGGCGACAAGTCCTTCGTCAGCATCGCCAGCGGCTCGCGGCAACCGATTTCGCGGGCACCGTCGGTTGCCACCGTGGTTACCGCAGAAGATATCGCCGCGATAGGAGCGGCGGATCTGGATGAGGTGCTGGAAACCGTGCCCGGCCTGCATGTGTCGCGCACCCCCATCGGCTACAACCCGATCTATACCATCCGCGGCATTAACACACAGTACAATCCGCAGGTGCTGATGCTGGTGAACGGCATCCCGATCACCGGCGCGTTCTTCGGTAATCGTTCCCAAATCTGGGGCGGCATGCCGGTGGAGAACATCGCGCGCATCGAGGTGATCCGCGGCCCCGGTTCCGCGCTGTATGGCGCAGATGCATTTTCCGGCGTGATCAATATCATCACCAAGACTGCAACAGACGTTGATGGTACCCAGCTCGGCTTGCGCGCCGGTTCGTTCAACAGCCGCGATGCCTGGGTGCAGCATGGCGGCACATGGGGTGGGTTCGATGTCGCCGCCTACCTGCAGGCGGGACGCACCGACGGTCAGCGCCAGATCATCGCCGCGGATGCGCTGACCGGTTCGCCCTTTCCTACGCTCGCGCCGGGGCCGGTCAATCTGGGCCGCGATTCCATCGATGGCCGCATCGACCTGGCGCGCGACAAATGGCGGTTGCGCGCCGGCTACCAGCAGCGCGATAACGGGGGCACCGGCACCGGGGTGGCTTCAGCGCTGGACCCTAGGGGCAGCAATTTCGGCGAGCGCGTCTCCGCCGACCTCACCTGGCAGGACACGAACTTTGCACCCGATCTGGACGTGACCGCGCAGGCCAGCTATTTGCACATCACCGAGCAATCCAGGTTGACGATTTACCCGCCGGGCTTTCCCGGCTTTCCCGATGGCTTGATCGGCAATCCCGACAAGTGGGAGCGCCACTTGCGCTTCAACCTGTCGGCGGTTTACACCGGCTTGCAGAGCCACAAGCTGCGCTTCGGCGCCGGCACTCAGGATGATGACCTGTATCGCACGCGGGAAACCAAGAATTTCAGCAACCCTGCTCCCGGTGTATTGATTCCGCTGGGGTCGGTGGTGGACGTGACCGACAGCGCGCCTTTCCTGCGCCCGCACAGCCGCCGCGTGAATTATGTCTATGCACAGGACGAATGGGCGTTCACCCGGGACTGGTACCTGACCGCAGGCGTGCGCCATGACCAGTATTCCGATTTCGGCGGTACCACCAACCCGCGCCTGGCGCTGGTATGGGAAACCGCCTACAACCTGACCAGCAAGCTGCTCTATGGACGGGCTTTCCGTCCGCCGGCATTCGCAGAACTCTACAATATCAACAATCCCGTGGCGCTGGGCAATCCCAACCTCAAGCCGGAAACCAACGAATCCGTGGAACTGGCGTTCGCCTGGCAGCCTGCCAGCACCGTGCAGGCGAACCTGAACCTGTTCCGCTACCGGATGAAGGATATCCTGCGTTTCGTGCCTAACCCGGATGGCAGCGCCACCGCGCAGAATGCCGGGCGGCAGCACGGCCAGGGCATGGAAGTCGAGCTGGTCTGGGACGCGGCTGCTAACCTGCGGCTGTCGGGCAATTACGCGCAGCAACGTTCGATCGATGAGGCAACCAACCAGGATGCGGGCAACGCACCCTGGCACCACGTCTATGCGCGGGCGGACTGGCGTTTCATGCCACGCTGGACGCTGGACACGCAACTCAACTATGTCGCCGACCGTAAACGTGAGGCGTCGGATCTCCGCCCGCCCATCGCCGATTACCATACCGTGGATCTCACGCTGCGCAATCAGCAACGAAACAGCGATTGGGATTTCACCGTCAAAGTGCGCAACCTGTTCAATGCCGATGCGCGCGAGCCGTCTCCGGCGCCGGGCCTGATTCCCAATGACCTGCCGCTGGCAGGGCGCGAGTGGCGCTTCGAGCTGCGCCACCAGTTCTGATGGGTAATTCCGCTTCTAACTCAATGGTGAAATATCGTAGGGTGCGCTATGCACACCAATGATAATGGTGCGCATAGCGCACCCTACGTGATTGCACAGCGAGGAGCAGAAGCAAAAGGCAGGCTGGCTACAGTATTGCTGGGCATCGTGCTGCTATTCTTCGTAGCGCTGGCCGTCACATCACCGGCATGGGCAGCGGGGGGAGAAAGGATCGCAGTGATCTATCCCGACATCGGTGAGCCTTATCGGGGGATATTCGCGAAAATAATCGAGGGCATCGAGGACAAACTCGGCGCCCGGGTAGCCAACCATCCGGTGCGCGCCGACACGGATATCGGTGCGCTGAAAGCCAGTCTGCTCAGCCGGAACACCAGAGTGGTGATCGCCTTGGGACGGCAGGGCATGAAGACGGCAACGGAGCTGCACAACGGCATCGGGGTGGTGGTGGGTGGCGTGTTGACAGTGCCGGAAAACGAGGCGAGCGCACAACCGGTGATCAGCCTGTCGCCGGATCCCGCATTGCTGTTTGCCCGCATGAAGGCGTTGATGCCGGCGACGAAGCGTGTGTTCGTCGTCTACGATCCCGCTGTCAACGGCTGGCTGATGAAATTGGCCAGGGAAGCCGCTCGTGCCCAAGGGATGGAGCTGGTGGCGCACGAGGCGCAGGATATGCGCAGCGCGGTACGGTTCTATCAGGAAATTCTTTCTGCGGCTGACGGCCACAATGATGTTTTATGGCTGCCTCAGGATTCCACCACGGTGGAAGAAAGATCGATTCTGCCTTTGGTGCTGCAAAAATCATGGAATCAAAACATCGCCGTTTTCTCCAGCAATGCCAGCCACGTCCGGCGCGGCATACTGTTTTCGCTTTATCCGGACAACATGGCGCTGGGGAAAAGTCTTGCCGGTTTGGCTCAGGGCATTTTGACCTCAGGTGACTATGGAAGGCGTGGCATGATGCCATTGCGCGACGTGCAAAGCACAGTCAACCTGCGCACCGCCAACCACCTGGGGCTCAATCCGGACCACCTGCAGGGTTTCGACACTACGTTCCCGGAGCAATAGAGGAGCTCGCCGATGAAGAAATTTTTCAACGAGTTTCTCCAGAAGTTCACTTTTGAACAACAGCTTGGCATTACGGTCACGCTCGGCATTCTTTTCTTGGCGCTGTTTTCCTCCCTGGTAGGATCGTGGCAGAGTAACGAGCGGGTACGCGCCAACCTTATTGAGCAGGGTCAGCGCATCACCGAGAACCTGGCACGTCAGAGCGCCCTGGCGCTGATTTACGCCTCGGCCGACAACGCCGCCGAGGCAGTAAACGCGACCATGGCTTTCCCGGGCGTGGTCAGTGTGGAAATACGCGATGTCAGCCAGCGCACATTGTTGACACGCGGCAGCGCCGACTCCGCCGAATTCCACACTGTAATCGAGCGAGCCAACTGGGTGCAGGACGGCGCCGTTCTCGATACGGAAAGCCGGAATGCATGGCGTTTTGCTGCGCCGGTGTATACGCAGCCTTCTGCCGAATCGCCATTCAATGTGCAGACAGCCGCACCCGAGTTGCTCGGCCATGTTTCGGTGGTGATGAGCAAGGCGGCGCTGACTCAGACGGCTACCGACATTTTTGTCGCCAATCTGGCCACGTCGTTTTCCTTCGCGCTGCTGTTCCTGTTCCTGATCCGTTTCCTGACCAACCGCATGACGCGGCCGCTTAACCAGTTGTCGGCCAGCATGGGGCGTGCCAAGGCAGGCGAATCGGAGGTGCGGGCCGTGCTCGCCGGGCCGAAGGACATCGCCGATATGGCTCATGCCTTCAATAGCATGATGGCGGTGCTGGAAGAGCGTGAGGCGGCTTTGCGTGTTGCCGCCATAGCCTTCGAGATCGAAGAAGGCATGATCGTAACCGATAGCGATGAGGTGGTCATCCGGGTCAACCGTGTTTTCACGGAACTGACCGGCTACAGTGCCGAAGAAGCTATCGGCAAGACTCTGTCCATGCTCAAGTCCGATCGCCAGGATGCGGGGTTCTACCCGCGTATGCGGAAAATCCTGCATCGCGACAATTGCTGGCAAGGGGAAATCTGGAACTACCGCAAGAACGGGGAAATCTACCCGGAATGGCTGACCGTTACCGCCGTTGTCGGCAAAGATGGGAAAATTACGAATTATATTTGTGCGTTTTTTGACATAACCGAACGCAAGCAAGCTGAAGAGAAAATTCACAATCTTGCCTTTTATGACCCGCTCTGCCAATTGCCCAACCGGCGGCTGCTGTTTGACCGTCTCCATCAGGCAGTCGTCACCAGCGCGCGCAACCAGACCTGCGCCGGACTCCTGTTCATCGATCTCGATAATTTCAAAATATTGAACGACACCAGAGGGCACGACATCGGCGACCTGCTGTTGATCGAGGTGGGCCAGCGCCTGCGAACCTGCATACGTGAGAGCGACACTTTGGCGCGTTTGGGCGGAGATGAATTCGTGGTGTTATTGGAGGGGTTGAGTGAAGACAGAACGCAGGCGGCCGTGCAGGCGCGAGAGGTGGGAGAAAAAGTGCTCAAGGCCATCAACCAGCCCTATGTGCTCAAAGATATCGAGCATTACAGTTCGACGAGTATAGGCATCTCCCTGTTTGCCAATTACCGGCAAAATCTCGACGATTTGCTCAAACAGGCTGACACAGCCATGTACGCAGCCAAGAAATCCGGGCGCAACACCTTGCGCTTCTTCGATCCCGCAATGCAGGAAGCGCTGGAAATTCGCAGCCAGCTCGAAGCCAAGATGCGGAAGGCATTGCCAAAACATGAATTCAAACTTTACTACCAGGTGCAGGTCGATAGCAACCGACGCTTCATTGGTGCAGAGGTACTGATCCGCTGGGAACATCCGGTGCAAGGTCTGATCAGCCCCGCCAAATTCATTCCCATTGCGGAAGAAACCGGGCTGATTCTGCCTCTCGGCCTGTGGGTGTTGCAGACGGCCTGTGCGCAACTTAAAGAATGGGAAAGCAATCCGCTCACTCACGAATTGTCGCTTGCTGTCAACGTCAGTGCGAGGCAGTTCCGTCAACCGGGTTTCGTTAAACAAGTGAGCGAATTGATCGAGCAAACCCTTATCAATCCATCGCGTCTCAAACTTGAATTGACCGAGAGCACGGTGCTCGAAAACGTCGCCGATACCATTACCAAGATGCATGCATTGAAACTGATTGGTGTGCGTTTCTCCATGGATGATTTTGGCACGGGTTATTCATCGCTGGCGTATCTGACGCAATTGCCGCTCGACCAATTGAAGATCGACCAGTCTTTCGTGCGCAACATCGGCACAAAATCTGCCGATGCGGTGGTTGTTCAAACTATTATCGGCATGGCCCATAACCTGGGCATTGAAGTAATCGCCGAAGGCGTGGAAACCCATGCCCAACGTGATTTCCTCTGGGGGGCTGGATGCAGGTTCTATCAGGGTTATCTGTTCGGCAAACCTGTGCCGGTGGAGGAATTTACTGTCTTGCTAACATCGTCAGAGCGTACAGATGCCCCGGATCACATCGGCAACAGCAGCGGGCAAAATTATTTCCGTTTTTAACGCAAATCGGAATTAAGGAGCCTTTGTGCCGATACTATTTCGCGAGACTGGCGCGCGCCCGCGCGATTGCCGCTTCGACTTGGTTCGGCGCGGTGCCGCCGATATGGTTGCGGCTGGCGAGCGAGCCTTCCAGCGTCAGCACCTGATACACGTCTGCGCCGATCAGCGCGGAGAATTGCTGCAACTCGGCGAGGCCGATGCCGCTCAGGTCGCAGCCGCGCTGTTCGGCAAAGCGCACCGCCAGCGCCACGGCTTCATGTGCATCGCGGAACGGCAAGCCTTTTTTCACCAGATAATCGGCCAGGTCGGTGGCCGTGGCATAGCCCTGTAACGCCGCATTGCGCATGGCTTCAGGCTTGACCTTGATGCCGCCGATCATGTCGGCGTAGATGCGCAGCGTCTGCGTCAGCGTTTCCACGGTGTCGAACAACGGCTCCTTGTCTTCCTGGTTGTCCTTGTTGTAGGCCAGCGGCTGGCCTTTCATCAGCGTGAGCAGCGCGACCAGGTGGCCGTTGACGCGCCCGGTCTTGCCGCGCACCAGTTCCGGCACGTCGGGATTCTTTTTCTGCGGCATGATGGAGGAGCCGGTGCAGAAACGGTCGGCGAGGTCGATGAAGCCGAAGCGCGGGCTCATCCATAATATGATCTCCTCGGAAAAGCGCGACAAATGCGTCATGATCAGCGCGGCGCAGGCGGTGAACTCGATCGCGAAGTCGCGATCCGACACCGCATCCAGCGAGTTCTCGCATACGCCGTCGAAACCCAGCAGTTCCGCCACCATTTCGCGTTTGATCGGATAACTGGTGCCGGCCAGCGCCGCAGCGCCGAGCGGCAACCGGTTCACGCGGCGGCGCGCATCGCGCAAACGTTCCGCATCGCGCTTGAGCATCTCGAAATACGCCATCAGGTGATGCGCGAAACTGACCGGCTGCGCCACCTGCAAATGCGTGAAGCCGGGCATGACGGTATGGGTATGGTGCTGTGCGAGGTCGAGCAGCGCGTTTTGCAATGCCTTGAGCAGATGCAGCAGGTCGTCGATCGAGCTGCGCAGGTACAGGCGCACGTCGGTCGCCACCTGGTCGTTGCGCGAGCGCCCGGTGTGCAGGCGCTT
>CAYGIF010000073.1:0-11075 GCA_964349865.1 uncultured Gallionella sp.
GCCGTCATCGGCAACCCCATCGCCCACAGCAAATCGCCGCTGATCCACAGGATGTTCGCCGAGCAGACCGGACAGGACATCAGTTACGAGGCCATTCTTGCGCCGCTGGATGGTTTTGCCGCGACCGTCGAGCGGTTGCGCGAGGAAGGCTACAATGGCTGCAATGTCACCGTGCCGTTCAAACTTCAGGCTTTTAACCTTACTCCATTTTGCAAGCAGCAAGCTCAGGATGCAAATGCCGCAAACACCCTTACGTTTGAAGGCAATAAAATAATAGCCGACAACACCGATGGAATAGGTTTGGTGCGCGACATTGAACAAAACCTCGGTGTTTCTTTGCAAGGTAAACGTGTGCTGCTGATGGGAACAGGTGGTGCCGCGCGTGGAGTTCAGATGCCTTTGGTGCTAGCAAAAATACGGCGCTTGGTTATTGCTACCCGCTCTATTGAAAAGGCAGAAGAAATGCTTATGCACGGGCACCAGCACTATGGAAAGCTATTTGGTATAGAAATAGTTGCAAAGAACTACTCTGACCTAGGCGATGAACAATTTGATCTTGTCATCAACGCCACCTCCAGCGGCCTGTCGGACGAACTGCCGCCGCTGCCGACGGGCATCTTCGCGCCCGGCGCGCTGGCCTATGACATGATGTACGGTCGCGAGACGCCGTTCCTGAAATTCGCGCGCGAACACGGTGCCGCCGTGGTTGCAGACGGCCTCGGCATGCTGGTCGAGCAGGCCGCCGAAGCGTTCTACATCTGGCGGGGCGTGCGCCCGGACACCACGCCGGTCATCGCCGCGCTGCGCGCCTAAGCAATGAATAAACTCTGGGGCTGGACATGGCGTGCGCTGGCGATCTGTTTCGCGCTGTTGCTGCTCTACCAGTTGTGGATTTTCGCGCATATCTGCTGGTGGATAAAATTCAACCCGTCCACCAGCGCGTTCATGGAAAGCCGCCTGGCCATCATGCAGGACAAGAACCCGGATGCCGAGCTGCGGCACCAGTGGGTGCCCTACGCGAAGATTTCCAACAACCTCAAGCGCGCGCTGATCGCCGCCGAGGATGCAAAATTCGTCGATCACGAGGGCTTCGACTGGGAAGGCATCCAGAAGGCTTACGAGAAGAACCTGAAGAAGGGCAAGATCGTCGCGGGCGGCTCGACAATCAGCCAGCAACTCGCCAAGAATTTATTTCTGTCCACCAGGCGCACGCCGTGGCGCAAGGCCGAGGAGGCGGTCATCACACTGATGCTGGAAGCGGTGATGGACAAGCGGCGCATTTTCGAGATTTATCTCAACGTGATCGAATGGGGCAACGGCGTGTTCGGCGCGGAAGCCGCCGCGCGCCATTATTACCGTACCAATGCGGCCAGCCTTTCTGCGGAGCAGGCCGCCAGGCTCGCGGCGATGGTGCCCAATCCGCGCTACTACGACACCCACCGCGAAGCGCGCGGCCTGCTGCGCAAGACCGGCATTATTCTGGGGCGCATGAACGACGCGGAAATTCCCTGAACAGGATCGCGTTCATAATCGTCCCCACGCTCCAGCGCGGGAACGCCGTTTTGCGCCGCTCCTGCGGCGCTGGACGCGGAGCGCCCACAGAGGCGTTCCCACGGAGACCGTGGGAACGATGCAACCCGGCACGGCTGCTCATAAATTAACCCCCTTCAGAAAATAACTATGTGATAGGATTTGCCTCGCACCCTCATATCAACCTGCAATCGCAATGGAACAAAACAGGGAATCCAGTCAGCCGGCGTCCGATGTCAGTGCCGATGTAATGCGCCAGGGCCGCATGGTCGGGAACAGCCGGGCAATCGACTCCGAAGCCGCTCTCGCGGCAACCCGGTTCCCGCTGTTGCGCCGCCTCTCGCTCACCAGCCTGCTGGCGATGCTGATCACCGCCACCCTCCTGATATTGCTGTACCGGCAGGATCAGCTTGACGAGCATGAGGAAATCGCGGCGCAGGAGAACGAAAAAACCGCGATTCATCTCATTCACCTGATGAACGGGCAGATCGATGCTTACGTCGCCGCCGCCGCAGGGCTCGATGCCCGGGCGCTGCAGGCAAACCTTGGCATCGCCGCATTCAACGCCACCCTGGACACGGTTCGCGAACATCGCATTCTCAAGCTGAAGCTGTACAACCCGTCCGGAATAACCATCTTCTCGACCGTCCCGGACGATATCGGCGGAACCAGCCGGAATCCGGGAATGCCACAGAAAACCCTGGCGAGCGGAACGCAACACAAGCTGGAATTCCGCGATACGTTCCGCACCTCTGACACCGAACTCCGCAATCGCCATATTCTCGCAACCTATGTGCCGCTGTCTCATGCGGAAAAGCGCATCGGGGTGCTGGAAATTTATGCGGACGTCACACCGGCCTTCGACCGCATCCGCACCAAAACCGCCCATATCGCCCTGATCGTCTTCGGCGCCTTCGCCGCGCTGTACGCAGCGCTGTTTTTATCCGTTTTCAAGACCGATCGCGCCATTGCCAAATGGCAGAATATTGTCGCCGGCAGCAACCAAAAATTGACAGAAAACGAAGCGCGCCTGTGGGCGACGGTCAACTCGGCGCTGGACGGTGTGATCAGCATCGACGCCGAAGATCGACTGATCGACTTCAACCCCGCTGCGGTATCCATGTTCGGCTGGAAGAGGGAAGAAGTCATCGGAAGGACGATGGCAGAATTTCTGATTCCGGAGCGCTACCGGGAAGACTACCGGCGAAGTCTTGCACGCTATCTCCGGACCGGCGAAACCCATATCCTGGACCGCCGCATCGAAATTGCCGCGCTGCGCCGCGACGGCACGGAATTCCCGGTCGAGTTGGCCGTCACGCCGATCCGCGAGGGCGACCGCATTATTTTCACGGCCTACATCCGCGACATCACCGAGCGCAAGCAGGCCGAAGCGGAGCTGCACATCGCCGCGAAGGCGTTCGAGTCGCAGGAAGGCATGTTCATCACCGATGCCGACGGCGTAATCCAGCGCGTCAATAAAGCCTTCGTCGAGACCACCGGCTACAGCGCCGAGGAAGCGATAGGAAAAACACCCGCTATCCTCAAGTCCGGGAGGCACGACGCGGCGTTCTACCAGGCCATCCGCGCAACGCTCGAACGCGACGGCCGCTGGCAGGGCGAGATATGGAACCGGCGCAAAAACGGCGAAATCTATCCGGAGTGGCAAACCATCTCGGTGGCAAGAGGAGCGGACGGGCAGATCAACCACTACATTTCCGCCTTCACCGACATCTCGAAGCGCAAGGAAGCGGAAGAACAGATCAGCAACCTGGCCTTCTATGACCCGCTCACCCAATTGCCCAACCGGCGGCTCCTGCTCGACCGGTTGCACCAGGCGCTTGCCATGAGCGCCCGTAACGGCCGCCAGGGCGCGCTGCTGTTCATCGACCTCGACAACTTCAAGAGCATCAACGACACCCGGGGCCACGCTGTCGGCGACCTGCTGCTGGTCGATGTGGCAAACCGGCTGCGAGGTTGCGTCCGGGAAGGCGACACCATCGCCCGGCTGGGCGGGGACGAATTCGTCGTCCTGCTCGAAGACCTGGACACCGGCGAACAGGTCGCCGCCGCCCAGGCCGAAACAGTGGGGGAGAAGATACTCGCGACCATCGGGCAGCCCTACCTCATCGACGACCACGAACACCATAGCACCGCCAGCATCGGCATCACGCTGTTCCGCGGGCAGGTGAAGACGACGGAAGAAATGCTCAAACGGGCGGATGTCGCGCTATACCAGGCCAAGGCGGGTGGGCGCAATACCATGCGCTTCTTCGATCCCGCCATGCAGGCTGCGGTCACCACCCGCGTCGCGCTGGAATCCGATCTGCGCCGCGCCGTTTCCGAGCAGGAGCAATTCCTGCTTTACTATCAGGCGCAAGTCGATTCATCGGGCCGCTTGATCGGCGCCGAAGCCTTGCTGCGCTGGCAGCATCCCGAGCGCGGCATGGTGTCCCCGTCCGAATTCATCCCGCTCGCCGAGGAGTCCGGGCTGATCCTGCCGTTGGGCCACTGGGTGCTGGCCACCGCCTGCCAGCAACTGGCGGCCTGGGCGACGCAGCCGGGAACTGCCCATCTCACCCTGGCGGTGAATGTCAGCGCCAAGCAGTTCCGCCTGCCGATTTTCGTCGAGGAGGTGTTGGCATTGGTCGATTACTTCGGGGTAAACCCCACAAAACTCAAGCTGGAAATCACCGAAAGCCTGATAATGGATAATGTAGATGACATTATCGCCAAAATGACCGCACTGAAAGCCCGTGGCATCAGTTTCTCGATGGACGACTTCGGCACCGGCTATTCCTCGCTCTCCTACCTGAAACGCCTGCCTTTGTACCAGTTGAAGATCGACCAGTCCTTCGTGCGCGATGTGCTCACCGACCCCAACGATGCGGCCATCGCCAGAATCATCGTATCCCTGGCCAAAACCATGAATCTGGCGGTTATCGCCGAAGGCGTGGAAACCGAAGCGCAACGCGAGTTCCTCGAACTGAACGGCTGCCATACCTTTCAGGGGTATCTGTTCAGCAAGCCGCTGCCGAAAAAGGAATTCGAGCAACTGGTTGCGCAATACGCGTGACGGCTGCGCGCCTGCCTGAATCCGGGCAGCCTTGCAAAATTTGCCGCGCAGCCCTGCGTCGAATTCTTTACAATAGCGCGCGATTTACAGGGCGCGACTATGACTAACTGGGAAAATCACCATACCGAAAATGTGCAGAGCCACCTCAAGCAGGTGGAATCGCTGCTGCGCAAACACGCCTTGGTGGAAGATGTTGTTCACCGCCAGGAGATACCGCGCGAAGATCGCCACGCATTGGTCGATACCCTGCTGCACAAACAGCATCTCGCCGAGCTGCAAAGCAAGCTGGACAGCCTGCACCCGGCGGACATCGCCTATATCCTGGAAGCCCTGCCGATCGAACAGCGTTTGCTGGTCTGGGATCTGGTCAAGTCGGAGCGCGACGGCGATATCCTGATCGAGGTTTCCGATGCGGTGCGCGAGTCGCTGATCGCGACCATGAACCGCGAAGAGTTGCGCGCCGCCGCCGAACAGCTCGACACCGACGAAATCGCCGACCTCGCCCCCGACCTGCCGCACAACGTGATGCGCGACGTGTTCAAGTCGCTATCCGTCGAAGAGCGCGAGCAATTGCGCGCGGCGATGTCATACCCGGAAGACTCGGTCGGCGCGCTGATGGATTTCAGCATGATCCATGTCCGCGAGGACGTCACGCTGGAAGTGGTATCGCGCTATTTGCGCCGTTTCGACGAGCTGCCCGACCACACCGACCAGGTATTCGTGGTGGACCGGGACGACCGTTTCAAGGGCGTCCTGCCGATCAACCTCATCGTGGTCAACGAACCGGAAATAATTGTCGGCGACTTGATGCTGACCGACACCATTCAACTGCATCCGGAGGAGAAAGCGGAGCAGGCCGCCCAGGCCTTTGAACGCTACGATCTGGTTTCCGCGCCGGTGATAGACGAGGACGGCAAGCTGGTCGGGCGGGTGACGGTGAACGTGGTGCTGGACTTCATCCGCACCGAATCGGAAAGCGACGTATTGAACCTGGCCGGCTTGCGCGAAGAGGAGGATATCTTCGCGTCGGTATGGAAGAGCGCGCAGAACCGCTGGGCATGGCTGGCGCTGAACCTTTGCACCGCATTCTTCGCCTCGCGGGTGATCGGCAACTTTGAAGGCACGATAGAAAAATTCGTCGCGCTGGCCGCGCTCATGCCGATTGTCGCCGGCATTGCCGGCAACTCGGCGAACCAAACCACCACCATCGTCACCCGTTCGCTGGCTCTGGGGCAAATCACCCAGGGCAATGCGCGCCGGCTGATGCTCAAGGAATTGGCGATCGGCGGATTCAACGGTCTGCTGTGGGGCGGTATTGCCGGATTGTTCGCCTACTTCCTGTACCACAGCGTAGCGCTCGGCATCGTGATGACCGGCGCGATGCTGCTCAACCTGCTGGTGGGCGCAACCGTCGGCATGGCCATCCCGCTCGCCATGCAGAAGCTGGGGCGCGACCCGGCCATCGGCTCAAGCGTGATGATCACCGCCATTACCGACAGCGGCGGATTCTTCATCTTCCTGGGGTTGGCGACAATCTTCCTGATTTAAGAATTCAAGAGAGAACGAATACATCCCGCGTGAAAAGCGGGTTGTCGTTGAAGCTTTAATCCGAGAAAACAAAAAAGGGCGGAAATGCAAACCGCCCCTTGCGAGGCGAAATTACGCTTTCAGGATACCGCCAGCCTGTTTTGCCGCAGCTTTTTTGGCGGCTGGCTTCTTGGCTGCCGGTTTTTTGGCGGCTGGCTTCTTGGCTGCCGGTTTCTTGGCTGCCGGTTTCTTGGCTGCCGGTTTCTTTGCGGCCGGTTTCTTTGCGGCGGGTTTCTTTGCGGCGGGTTTAGCGGCTACTTTCTTGGCTGCCGCTTTTTTCACTACCGCTTTTTTCGCTGCCGGTTTTGCCGCAGCTTTTTTGGCGGCTGGCTTTTTGGCGGCTGGCTTCTTGGCTGCGGCTTTCTTGACTACCGGTTTCTTAGCCGCTACTTTTTTCGCTGCCGGTTTCTTTGCGGCGGGCTTGGCTGCGGCTTTCTTGGCTGCGGGCTTTTTCGCTGCGGGTGTTTTTGCTTTTGTATCGGATGTTGCCATTTTCATTCTCCATAAAAAATTAGAACATTCACTACGACTCACTGCACACCCAAACGCCCTGTGTTTCAGCGTAAGACGCTTGCGGCATCGGCACTGTATCCACGTTTAAAAAAACGTGCAACAAATTTCGTAAATTTTTTTTGCGGAAATTACAACAATCACAAAATCATTTTTTCCCCGGCATATAACTGCGGCACTGTTTCGCGCTCACGCACCAAATGCGCTGTTCCGCCATCCACCATCACCTCGGCAGCACGCGGGCGGGTGTTGTAATTGGAACTCATGCTCATCCCATAAGCGCCGGCGGAAAGCACAGCCAGCAAGGATTGTGGCGCGATCTCCAGGTTGCGCGCATGACCGATAAAGTCGCCCGTCTCGCAGATCGGGCCGACTATTTCGTAGGTCTGCACCGCATGGTTTGCGCGCTCTAACGGCAAAATTTCATGGAACGCATCGTACAAAGCCGGGCGCATCAAATCGTTCATCGCGGCATCGACAATGGCGAAATTTTTCTCCTCGCCCTGCTTGAGATATTCCACGCGCGTCAGCAGCACGCCGGCATTGCCGACCAGCGCGCGCCCCGGTTCGAGGATCAGTTTTTCGCTGCGCCCGTGCAACGCACCCAGCAACGCAGCCACATAATCTGCAATCGCCGGCGGCGTTTCATCGCGGTAGCGGATGCCCAAGCCGCCGCCCAGGTCGATGTGCTCCAGGCGAATGCCTTCGCCGGCCAAGCTGTCCACCAGCGCCAATATTTTTTCCGCTGCGGCGATGAACGGGCCGATCCCGGTGAGTTGCGAACCGATGTGGCAATCCACCCCAATGATGCGCAGATGCGGCAAATCGCGCGCCCTGCAATACAGCGCGACGGCCTCGGTGTAGGCCACACCGAATTTATTCTGCTTCAGCCCGGTTGAAATATACGGGTGGGTCTTCGCATCGACATCGGGATTCACGCGCAGGCTGATGGGTGCGGCCATGCCCATGCTCCCGGCCACTTCGTTGAGGCGTTCCAGTTCGGCAGCCGATTCGACGTTGAAACACAGGATGCCCGCATCCAGCGCCATGCGCATTTCCGCCACGCTCTTGCCCACGCCGGAGAACACCACCTTGCGCGCCTCGCCGCCTGCCGCCAGCACGCGCTGCAATTCGCCGCCGGACACGATGTCGAAGCCCGCGCCGAGGCGCGCAAACACGTTCAGGATCGCCAAGTTGGAATTGGCCTTCGCCGCATAACAGATCAGATGCTCGCGCCCCTGCAATGCATTGCTGAACTGGCGAAAACCGTCGGTCAGCGCGGCGCGCGAATATACGTAGCAGGGAGTGCCGAACCGCGCGGCGATGTCCGCCAGCGGAACCTGCTCGGCATGGAGCCGGTTGTTCCGGTATTGAAAATAATCGCTCATGGTTATTTGCCTTGCTGGGAGGATGAAGCGCCGGGTGCGGGAAGCGCAAGCGGGCCTTTGTGCCCGCAGCCTTGCAGCAGCACAGCCAAAACCGCGATAATGCCCAAAGTAATATCAATACGCATGATGGTATTCCCAAATGATAACGTACCGGATTATAAGGGCTGACCATGAATGAAAGCGAATTCAACCGGCTGGCCGATGCCGCGCTGGCGCGCATCGAAACTGCCATTGATAATGGCGGCGGCGATGCCGAATGCAACCGCAGCGGCAACGTGCTGGAAATCGAGTTCAGCGACGGCCAGAAGATCATCATCAACCGCCACGACGTAAACCGGGAAATCTGGGTTGCCGCCAAGTCGGGCGGTTTTCATTACGCCTGGCAGGACAGGGCATGGCGCAGCAGCCGCGACGGCAGCGAGCTGTTCGGCAAGCTCGCGGAGCTGTTTGCGGAGCAAGGCGAAAAGATCAGCCTAGCGTAGGGCGGAAGCCCCAAAGGGGCGTTCCGCCCTACAACGCAATTGCCTTGAGCTCCCTGCGCAGCCTCGCGTAATCCGGGCAAACGCTTCCCACCACTTCCCAGAACGCCGCCGAATGATTCATCTCTTGCAGGTGCGCGAGTTCATGCACCACCACGTAATCGATCAGGCGCAGCGGCAATTTGATCAGCTGGATATTCAGCCGCACCGTACCGCGCGCCGTACAGCAACCCCATTGGGTTTTTGCCGAAGAAAGTTTGACCGCATGTGGCGCGACATCCAGCAATGCCGCGAAATGCACGACGCGCTGCACAAACAATTGTTCCGCTTCTTGCCGATACCAACGCAACACGGATTGTTCGATTTGCGCTGTCTCGCTGTCATTGACAACGAACACCCATAACTTGCTGTCGCGCCGATGTGCCGGGGCAGCGAACAAGCTTTGCACCACATGCAGGGTAAGCAATTCGCCCAGATGGGAGACCGTCTCGCCATCCGCCCAGCGTGTTTCAACCGGCTTGCGCGCCTGCCAGTTGCCCAGCTTCTCCACCACCCAATGCGCCTTGTCCTGCAACACGCTGTGCAGCCATTTTTCCGAGACGCGCAACGGCACGCTCACGGTAAGGCCGCGATCGTCGATGCGCAGGCCGATGCTCCTGCGCCTGCCGCTGCGCTTCAGGGTGTAGGGAATATCTATTCCGGCGAGAAGCGCGGCGCGCTGCTCGACGGCGGCAGGGGAAGCGAAATTGCGCAGGCGTTTCAGCATCAGTGCGGCAGTTGCTGAATCTCGTTTTCGATCCACGCTTCGACGCGCGCATTGATCTCTTCCGCCTTGAGGCCTTTGGTCTCGATCGGAGCACCGATGCTCATGGTAACCAGCCCGGGATGCTTGCTGAACGCGTTGCGCCCCCACAGCCGCCCGGCATTGTGCGCCACCGGCACCACCGGCACGCCGCTGCTCGCCGCCAGCATCGCGCCGCCGATCTTGTATTTGCCGCGCCGGCCGAACGGGACGCGCGTTCCCTCGGGGAAGATCACCACGCAGAACCCTTGCGCCAGCCGCTCCTTGCCCTGCCTGAGCAACTGCTTTATCGCGCCCTTGCCGTCGCTGCGCTTGATGGCGATCGGGCTGGTTAGCGCCAGCGTCCAACCAAAAAAAGGTATCCACAACAGCTCGCGTTTCAACACCCACACCTGCGGCGGGAAGATTTTTTGCAGCGCCAGCGTCTCCCATGCCGATTGGTGCTTGCATAGCACGATGCAGGGTTCTTTGGGGATATTCTCGATGCCGCGCACCTCGTGGCGGATGCCGCACACCAGACGCAACAACGGCAGCATCAGCTTCGCCCATTGCGAAATGATGCGGTAGCGCATGAGCCGGCTGAGCGGGAAAGACAACAAGGCCAGCATCGCAAAAACCGGCGTGATGACGATTTGCAGCAGCAGGAAAATCAGCGAGCGCAGTGCCAGCATATCAACCTAAAGCAATTCGGAAACCACTGCCGCCAAGTCGAGGAAAACCCGCGTGCCTTCCGGCAACCCGCCTGCCGCCTGCGTTTTCATTCCCTTGCCGGTCAGCACCAGATAAGGCCGCGCGCCCAGCGCGGCGGCAGGCTGCAAATCGCGCAGCGAATCGCCCACCACCGGGACATTGTCGAGCTTGCCGAGGCTGTAGCGCGCCGCGATCTCATCCAGCATCCCGCTTTTTGGTTTGCGGCAATCGCAATCGTTCTCGTTGGTATGCGGACAAAAAAATACCGCGTCGATGCGCGCACCGACCAGCGCGCAGGCCTTGTGCATCTTGCCGTGTATCGCGTTCAGCATCGCCATGTCGAGCAGCCCGCGCCCGATGCCGGACTGGTTGGTCGCCACCACCACGCGGTAGCCGGCCTGGTTCAGGCGCGCGATCGCCTCCAGGCTGCCGGGTATCGGTTTCCACTCTTCCGGCTTCTTGATGAACTGGTCGGAATCGAAGTTGATTACGCCGTCGCGGTCGAGGATGACAAGATTCATATCATGTCGCCAGCCTGGAAATATCGGCAACCTGGTTCATCAACCTGCCGAGCTGCTGCAACAGCGCCGCCCGATTCAGGCGCAGCTCCTTGTCCTCGCACATCACCATGACCTTCTCGAAAAAATCGTCGATGAACGGCTTGAGCGTGGTCAGCACTTTCAGGTTCTGCCCGTAGTCGCCGCGCTCCAGGCAGCCCTGCGCAAACGGCGCGATGTCCTGCATCGCCTGATGCAAGTCGCGTTCGGCGGCTTCTTTCAGCAGCGCGGGCTTCACGGTCGCGCCGTCAAGATCGGCGCCGAGCTCCTCCTGATTCTTGCGGATGATATTCAACACGCGCTTGTTGGCCGCCGCCAGGTCCTTCGCCGCTTCCAGCGCGGCGAAGGCGCGCACCCCTTGCAGGCGCGGCAAGGCCTCGTGCATGCGCCCATTCAGCACATGGAGCACCGCCTCGATATGCGACACCTCGAAATCGCGCTCGCGCAAATAGCCGCGCA